>JBLIMK010000008.1:0-60489 GCA_047638715.1 Verrucomicrobiales bacterium | reverse complement strand
ACTTGAGGACATCGGCCAGCTTGACCATGACGCCATCGGCGCCCGGAAGCTCGAACATCGGCGCCCGGTCTCCTACTTTCAATGCGGTTTCGAGGATGCCCGCTGCTTCGACGTGTTGCTGAGCCTTTCCATAGATGGCCTTGCGTTCTGGCGTTGCATTTGCCCCGGCCGCTACTGCCAGCGCCGCGGTCTCTTCAGCAAGTGTCATCAATTCCCCAGTGTTCGTCAGACGCATAGCGTAACCTTTTTGCTCGAGACTGATCGGGAGTAATTGATGAAAGCCGCAGTATTTCATGGCCGCCACGATCTTCGTATCGAGGATGTGCCCATTCCCAAACCAGGTCTCGGCGAACTCCTCATACACGTTCGCTGCGCTGGCATATGCGGTACCGACGCATCGGAGTACGACCACGGTCCGAACATGTTTCCGATCGATCATCGACATGCGGTTACCGGGCACTGCGGACCTATGGTTCCCGGGCATGAATTCGCCGGCTTCGTCGCCGATATTGGACCGGACGTCTCAGGATTCTCTGTGGGGGATCTGATCACCTCGGGCGCAGGAATCTCCTGTGGAACCTGCCCCGCGTGTGTCGCTGGTCGGAACAATCTCTGTATTCGTTATTCCACGGTCGGACTCGAACGCGATGGCGCTCTCGCCGAATTCACGACCGTGCCCGCTGCCGCGTGCATCAATCTCGACGGACGATCGCTTTCGCCGGACGTGGCTGCGCTGGCTCAACCAATGTCGATCGGGGTGCACGCCATGCGGCGCGGCCGTGCTCGCACTGGCGATGATGTCGTCGTCTTAGGAGCTGGCGGCATTGGCTCCTTCATCGTTCACGCAGCGGCGAAAGAAGGAGCCAGGGTGACAGCGATCGACCTCGACGCTCAGCGCCTCAAGGTCGCCACCGAACTCGGGGCTCAACAGGTGATTCACTCATCGACCGAAACACCGGTCGGCGAACAACTCGAAGAGCTCGGCGTACGCCCCGACATTGTCTATGAGTGCACGGGGGTCGCGTCAGCGCTCCAGACGGCTATCGGGTTCACGAACAAGGGCGGCAGGGTTGTCCTCGTCGGCTTGCAAAAGGGTGCTGTGGCGGTCGATCTGTTGTCGGTCACCCTTCAGGAAAAGGAACTCATCGGCACGCTGGCTCACGTGTTCGGTGCCGACTTCGGTCATTCCGTCGACCTTTTGGAAGACGAAAACGAGCTGTGGGCCGCGGTGGCTCCGTCCGTCTTACCGCTCGATGATGTCGTGCGGCGAGGGCTCGACCCGATGATCAACGGTGGGCCAGCGCCGATCAAGGCACTCTTCGACCCGACGGGCGACGAAGAAAGACCACTACAAATGTCGTGACCAGACTTCGCCGACACCGGTGTTATTCGATCGATGTGGGCGTGATTCGAACAAGGCAGGAATGGGCCGCCGTCGCCTGTCCCCAACTCGATGTAGCTCGATCCTCGGTCAGAGTGTTCGGGTTGCCATGAGCTGGTGATATCCCAGTCACGGGATCCGGCGAGGTGAACCAACGGCCGTTCTCGACTGACAGCACGCCGGAACGAACGCTGGTTGTGACTTCGACGGCGCAGAAACACTCGCCTCGCTCATTCCAGATCCGCACGAGATCGCCCTGCACAATTCCGAGGCGCTGCACGTCGGTCGGCGAGATCAGCACCGGCTGCACGGATGTCTCATCGAAGCCGTACTGCGCGTGCAGACGATCGGGCGGCATCGGCGAGATGAGGTGAAACTCCTCCTCAGTGGCGTTCCCGAGCCAAGAAACGGGTGGCCTCCAAGCCGGGTGCGCGTGACTCCCCTGCCCCAGAAGGGCCACATGGTCGTCGAGCGAGAGCTCGATCCGACCCGACGGGGTATCGAGTGGATGTCCGTCCGGGTCCGCGAAAAACGCGACCAGAGTCTCGGGTCGACTCCTCCGAGGACGCTCGACGATGTGCTGTTCTCGCAGAGAGTCATAGCTCGGCAGGTCAGGGATCGTTGCCCGGATGTCCTCGTAGAAGCTCGTCAACCACTGCCCGACCGATCGGTCCTTCGTGAATTCGGACTCGCATCCGAGACGTCGCGCAAGCTGGCTGAAGATCCAGAAGTCGTTCTGCGCTCGTCCCGGGGGATCGAGCACCTGGTCCATCGCCACGAGGCTCGACCCATATCTGGTTCCGCCGAAATCGGTGCGTTCGGGCCCAATCGTTGCCGGGAGGACGATGTCAGCGCGCTGCGCGGTCGCGGTCCAGAAGGGCTCGTGGACCAACACCGCCGCGGCATTCGACCACGCTCGGTGCAGCCGATTCAGGTCCTGATGGTGGTGGTAGGGATTCCCTCCACACCAATAGATGAGGTCGATGTCGGGGTAGGTGTCGACGACCCCATTAAACGAGTATTCCGATCCGGGATGAAGAAGGCAGTCGGCGATTCTCGAAACTGGAATCGACCGACCTACAGCGTTCGTGCCCTGATCGAGGAATGGTAGGTAGTCGCTGGTCAATGCGTCGCCCATCGATCCCATCGAGCCGTACCCGAACGCGATTCCCCCACCGGGCATGTCCATCTGCCCCGCAAAGCAGCCGAGCGCGATCAGCGCCCAGACAGCCTGCTCGCCGTTCTCCACCCGTTGGGTCGACCATGTGGCGTTGACCGTGGTCCGAGATGTGACGATGTCAGCAGCCAGCGATCTGATCGCGGCGGCCTCGAGCCCGCAGATCTCTGCCGCCCATGCAGCGTTCTTCGCGACGCCGTCCGTGCGCCCGAGCAGATAATCGATCAGATGGCTGGCCCCCGAGCAGTATTGCGACAAGAACGCATCGGCGTGCAGCCCGCGTTCGACCAGCTCTCCGCACATCCCCAGCATCAACGCGGCGTCGGTTCCGGGTCGGATTTGGAACCACTCGGCGCCGAGCTCCCGATCGAACTCGCCCTGCAGCGGGCTGATCGAAACAAATCGGCATCCGTTCTCGGCTGCTCGGCGAAGCTCAGGCCGATACCAATGCTGCGCGTCGCCTCCGCTCGAGATCTGGGTGTTGGAAGCCGGGAATCCGCCGAAACTGACAAGCAGGTCGGAGTGCTCAGCGATGTCCGAAAGTGGCGGTGCCACACGGAGGAACGCCTGGAAATCGATCCCGAGTACACGCGGCGCTACAACCTCGGCGGCACCATGGCTGTAGGTGCCAACGGAACCGACGAAGCCACCGATGCAATTCAGGAACCGTTTCAGCTGGCTCGGCGCGTGGTGGAAACGACCAGCGCTCGCCCAGCCATACGATCCGCCAAAGATCGCTCCGTTCCCCGCATCGGTACGAGTTCGCTCCAGAACATCCGCGGCAAGATCTAGCGCGACATCCCACGAGACCTCCACAAATGGATCGAGGCCACGGCGTTCGGGCGCACTGAAGGGACCCGTCTCGAGCCACGAGGAACGGATCGAGGGCTCGAGAACCCTGTGCTCGTTGCTCCTGGCGAGTTTTTGGCCTATCGGCGAGGGGTCAGGGTCATTCGCTGCAGGCTCGACAGAGATGACCACACCGTCCTTGCTGGTCACGGTGAAAGCACCCCAATGAGTGAGTGTTGTTCCGGTGCGCTCCAAACCAAGAGCCTAGGGTGGCCAGCAATCCCGTGCAGAAAAGCAGCAAAGAGGAGTCATCGTGATAAACCGCAAACTAGGTGCCGTCGGTCCGGAAGTACCCGAAATCGGGCTGGGCTGCATGGGACTGTCGTCCAACTACACCGAGACTGACGACGACGCGGCGATCAGCACAGTTCATCGAGCAATCGATCTCGGCGTGACACACTTCGACACCGCTGATGCCTATGCCGCAGGCCACAACGAACGTGTCGTTGGAGCCGCTCTCAAAGGTCGCCGCGACGAGGTCACGATCGCGACGAAGTTCGGTCAGCTCACCGAAGACGGCAAGCAGATCGTCAGGGCAACGCCGGATTACGTGAAGTCCGCCTGCGATGCGAGTCTCGAGCGCCTGGGCATCGACACGATCGACCTGTACTACGCCCACCGCATCGACCCTGATGTTCCGGTCGAGGAAACCGTTGGAGCGATGAGCGAGTTGATCGACGCGGGAAAGGTGCGCTGGCTCGGATTGTCCGAAGCTGCTCCGGAAACGGTCCGACGCGGCCATGCGACCCATCCTCTTGCCGCGGTCCAAGCAGAGTTCTCTCTGTGGACCAGATTTGCTGAAGACGAGCACTTCGACGTATGCGAAGAACTCGACATCGCGTTTGTGGCATATGCCCCACTCGGGCGAGGATTCCTCTCCGGGACCATCAAGTCTGCTGGCGACCTTCGCGAAGGCGATCGTCGGCAAGCACACCCTCGCTTTTCGGCGGAGAATATCGACTCCAACATCAAGATGATCGACACGCTGAACGATGTCGCTGTCGAGGTCGGCGCATCACCAGCTCAGGTAGCGATCGCCTGGGTCCTCGCTCGACGTCCGTTCCTCCACTCGATCCCGGGCACCACGTCGATCTCCCACCTCGAGGAGAACCTCGCGTCGAGCGAAGTCACCCTCACCGACGAGCAGGTGAGCAGACTTGCTCGCTCCTTCGATACCGTCGCCGGCGACCGGTATCCAGCGGGCGCGATGAAGAAGCTTCAGCTCTAGTCGCGAGAGCGAGGTCGGTCTACGTGCGGACGAAGAAACCCCAGGCACAGATCGGCGAACTGCTGAGGACGTTCCATCAGTGCCACGTGCCCAGTATCGGGGATCTCCACGAGTGTCGCCCCTGGTATCTGGTCCGCGATCGCGCGTGAGTGGTGCGGAGCGGCGATGACGTCGAGGGTCGAACATGTCACGAGCGTTGGCACATCAATTCTGTCGAGCCGGTCGCATGTGTCGCCCGTCAGGCACGCCTCGAGCTGTCCAATCCACCCCACGTTCATGGGCGACTGGTCGAGGAGGAAATCGCGGTGCGCGCGCATTTCATCCGCGTGTGCGTTGTAGTAATCGTGGGAGTGAAGTCCGAGCATCGAGAACTCGGCGAGGGCCAGCCGTTGGTCCTGCCGCGCGAGTTCGAGACGGGTCTCCTGAAATGTGCGGAGACGCGCACTGTTGCGACACCAACTGTGGTGCACCCCCAAGCTGGATACCCGGTCGGGGTAGTTGATTGCGAGCTCCTGCGCGATGTGACCACCCATCGAGAATCCCATCACATGAGCTTTATCGACGCTGGCCGAGTCGAGCACCCGTACGGCGTCGCCCGCCATGTCTGCAAGAGAGTAGCCAGGCTCAGGAACGCTGCTCTTGCCCACACCACGATTGTCGAACACCAGGGTTCGAAACTGTTCGCGAAATGTCGGCAGCTGACCTGACCAGAACTGATGGTCGTGCCCGGTGCCGCTGATCAACAACAACGGCGGGCCCGTCCCCTCGGTTCGAAAATAGATCTCCACACCATCGTGCTTGGCGGTCAACGGCACGGAAGGCCTCCCAAAGGCTGCAATTCAGTCGTAGGTACGCACCTCGACGCGATGCCCATCGGGGTCTCGGATGTACGCTCCATCGCCGATACCTTGAGCCCCCGAAAGTTGCGCAGGCCCCATCTCGATTCGATCGCTGTAAGCGTGTACAAACGAATCGAACGAGGCGCGATCGGTGACCACCGCGAAGTGATCGACGTTCTCTCCCGCGGCGTCGCCCGGAGTGAGGTCGATCAGGAACGAGTCGGACACACGGAGCGAAACAAACGAGCTCGAGCCCTCCTGCCAAAGTTCGTACCGTTCCACGGTGACCTCGAAGCGTTCGGTGTACCACTCGATAGATCGGTCAATATCGCGAACGAGAAGCACGATGTGGTCGATTCCTGTCAGCGCGACGCGCATCTCTTCCCTTCTGGCAGCCGAGGCCAGTTTAGAGGCTTTCGGCGAAGCTGGCAGCCACGTTCGGGTCGCCGCTCACGACGAGTCCGGCTTCGGAGACGGTCGAGCGCCCCCAGAGGGCGAGCAAGAGCTTGTCCGGCTCGCCGGCCAACTCATCGACCACGTCGACGGATCGACCCTCGGCGATGTCGAGACGGCCAGGCTTCACTGCTGGCGTGAGCGTCCAACTGCGCGACGGTCGACTCGACGTGAGCACCAATGGAGCGATCAACGTTTGTTTTCCACGCGTCCGGACAAAGACGTCCAAGTACTCATCGATACCGTCGACGGCAACGTCCCGGGCGATTGGTTCCGAGCACTCGAGAGCATGTTCAGCGTCCCAGCGATGCACCGTCGTCTCGTGCATCTGACGTCTCGACCACCAGGCAACCGTCTTGACCGAACCTGAATTGAAGTTGGGGCATGGATCGCCCTGGGGGTTGGTTCGGAAGGCTTCCACGAGGTCCTCGACCCCGGAGTCGAACCAGTCGCACAAGTCGGTTCCGTCGAGCTTCGACCAGGCCGAGCTAGGGCCATCCATCGAACGTTCATTGATGATGCGAGCTGCCCACCGGTGGACGCCGCCAAGGTGGTCGGCAAGGTCCCGCAAGTTCCATTCGCCAAGGTGGGCGATGGGCGTTGCAAGGTCACGCGATCGGAACAGCCCCGAAATCCTCTCTGCAGCGGACGTTATCTCCCCGAGTTCGTCGATCTTGGCTTCCATGTTCACCCTCCCCGTGGCCGAACACACACGATAGGTCGTGCCGACATTCGACACGGGTCAATCAGGACGTTCAATGACCTCACGCTTCGCAAGTCTTTTGACCCTTATTACCATCTACCGCGGTCGGTGGTAATCGGTGGCTGATATTCTGCTGCTTGGAACGAGGAGACAGCGTGCGTGGACAGTTAACGGGCGAGGCGGCGCAGATTCTTCGTGTTCGCCCCACGTCGAACCGCGACAGGTCACGACTGATCGCCATCTTTATTGGGATGTCACTGATCGTTGGTTCGATCGTCCTCGGCCTTGCTGAGGGAGCGACCGCAGCGGTGGACCCAAACCTCTTCGTCGACGAGTTAGTAGACGAATTACCGGCGCAAGCAACGGCTGGGGAGTGGATGCCGGATGGCCGTCTTCTCGTCCTCGGACGAAATGGCGTGGTGGCTACGAGCGATCCGACCAATGGAGCAACGAACCAAGTCCTCGCGATGACCAACGTCTCGAATGCGGGCGAACGCGGCGCACTCGACCTCGCATTGCACCCCGACTTCGCCAACAACAACCAGTTCTTCGTTTACCACGCGACCAACGCCGAACCCTCACGCCTGCGCATCGTTCGTTTTACGCTCGACGAGAACGACGCAACCGCGACCGCAGCCTCGTACCTGCTCGTTTGGGAGAATCCGGGCCCTGCCCACACAACCCAGTACCACATTGGCGGGTCGCTCGAGATTAGCAACGACAGCAAACTTCTTCTCACGATCGGCGACGGGCTCATCTCGACCCAAGCCGACGATCTCGACAACGTGTTCGGCAAGGTCATCAGACTCAACCTCGACGGATCGATTCCCGGAGACAACCCCTTCGCTGATGGCGTCGGACCGAACCTCGATGAGATCTATGCCTATGGCCTTCGAAACCCCTTCCGATCATGGGTTGACCCCCTTACGGGAGAGCACTGGGTAGGCGACGTTGGAGGCAACACCGCCGAGCGCGCATACGAAGAGATCGATGTCATGGCCGCGGGCAACTTCTACGGCTGGCCAGCCTGCGAAGGGCCGCTCGGACCGCCAAAGAGCGGACCCGACTGCCCGAACGGGACAACCGGGCCCTGGTACTACTACGACCACGACGTCAACGGCGGTTGTTGCTCGAACCGATCGATCACCATGGGCGAGAAATACCAGGACACCAAGATGCCGATCGAGATGCAGGGCGCGATGATCTTTGGCGACTGGGCTGACAACACCTTTGCTTGGGTTGCGACAAACCCCGACGGCTCAGCCGGTGCGGCCAACAACATCCCCGCGAATGCGGACGCTCGACCTGTCTGGATCAGTGTCGGCCCCGATGGCTACATCTACTACATCCGGTACAGCCCGTGGCCGCCAGCAAAGCACGAGCTGCGTCGAATTCGATACACGGGAACGGTCGACAACCCGCCTACCCTCGGCACGATCACCGCGACACCAATAGCGGGCCCAGCGCCGCTCGTGACCACGTTCGGCTCGGACGCGTTCGACGCCGATGGCGACCCTTTGATCTTTGCGTGGGACTTCGGTGACGGATCGACGTCAACCGATTCGAATCCATCTCACTCGTACGCGACGGCCGGCGGTTATAGCGCTTCCTTGGTCGTCACAGCGAACGGCGAGACCGCCACAGCACCGAGTATTACGGTGCAGGTCGGACTGCCTCCCGAAGTAACAATCACCTCCCCCATCGATGGTTCGTCCTTTCACGCCGGACAGCAGCTCTCGCTCAACGCGTCCGGCATTGACGCTGATGGACCACTGACGAGCGCGTCCTACACCTGGACGGTCGATCTACTTCACGAAGCGCACGCCCATGGAGTCTTTAGTGGACAGCCGGGCGACACACTGCCGTTCGATATCGCAACCACTGGCCACGACTACCGCGGCCAAACCGGCTACAACATCACGGTCACCCTGACGGACAGCGACGGACTCACGACCACCGACAGCGTCGCTGTCTATCCCGAGAAGGTGAACCTGACGGTACTGAACAATGTAGGAGAGGGCACGGTGCAGGTCGACGGCACGACGCAGCTCGTCCCGTATGTTCTCGACACAGCCGTCGGCTTCAACCACACGATCAGCGCATCGAGTCCGTTGTGCGTGGACAACAGTGAACGGTTCTTTGCGTCGTGGTCTGATGGCGGCGCGCAATCGCACCAAATCATTGTCCCGACGACCGACTCCACGTTCGCGGCCACCTACACGTCTGGTCCACAGTGCATTCCTTGCGGCTCGACCTGGGAAGCCGAAGCCGGAATGGATGTCATCGCTGGATTCGAGGTAGCCACAGACCCCCTCGCATCGGGTGGTAGCTACCTTCACATTCCAGATGACACTCTCGGCTCGATGTTGTCGCCTCCAATCGCGACGACGCCCACGGTCGAGTACTGCGTCGACGTCGCATATGACGGAACCTGGTTCGTCGACGGAATAGTCGCCACGGTCGACCTCGCCGGCCTGGGCAACAGCTTCTACGTCCGAATGGACGGTGGTGCCTGGCACGACTGGAAGTACACGGACAACCTCGCGTGGAACGCGCAAGAAGCTGGCGAGGTCGGGGTCCAGCGCGCTGAATGGCAGCTCACGGCAGGAGCTCACACCTTTGAGCTCGCCTTCAGCGAAGACGGCTCCAAGATCGATACGTTCACGATCAAGACGGACGATCTGCCTCCGGCTCCCGTGCCAAATGTCGTCATTGGCGAGATTCGCTACGCGCCGTCATCAGGGCAAACCGAATACGTCGAGATCTTCAACGCGGACACGATCAGCGTCGACGTCTCGGATTGGGATCTCTCCAGCTTGGCCACCTTCGCTCCAGGCACCGTGCTCTCACCGGGCGAGCGGATCGTTCTCGCTGGAAACGTCCCCGACCTTAAGGCCGAGTTCCCTGGGGCGTTGCTTGCCTCGGCCGGCTCGTTCGCTCCTGGACAATCGCTCAGTGATGTTGGTGGACTCGTTCGGCTTCGCAACGGAGCGGGTGCCACCGTCGACGAAGTGTTCTATCTCACCGGAGGACTCTGGCCCACGAGTCCCGCCACGGCGGGAGCGTCGATCGAGAGAATCTCTGCTGCTTCGCCCGGCGGCGATGCTGGGTCGTGGACAGCGTCGGTCTACGGAACTCCCGGTGCCGCCAACGGCACGGTGCTCTGCGCCGGATTCCCAATCACGATCGACCTCAACGTCACCCCCGGAGCTCTCGCAACGGCAGGCAACGACGTCATCCTTGGCACACCTGGCGACGACATCATCAGTGCCCTAGAGGGCCACGATGCGATTTGCTCCGGAGAAGGTAACGATGTGGTCAACGGCGGACCTGGAGACGACACCCTCCTCGTGGGCTCCAACGACGACTTCGCGTTCGGCTTAGGCGGATTGGACACGATCTTCGGGGGCGACGGTGACGATCAACTGCTCGGCTTCGACGATAACGATCTGATTATCGCCGGTTCGGGCGCCGACACGGTCAACGGAGGAGTGGGCGCCGACGACCTACGAGGAGGCGACGGCCACGATCGACTCTTCGGCCAGTCTGGAAACGACATGCTTTCAGGTGGCGAGGGGGACGACTTTCTCATTGGTCTGACCGGTCAAGACACGATCGACGGCGGCCCCGGCAATGACACCATCAATGGCGGAACCGATGGCGACACGATCAACGCAGGGCCAGGCGATGACCTCGTCTTCGGGCTCAGCGGCGACGACCCGTTATTAAGCGGCGGAGCAGGAAACGATCGGATCTTCGGACAACTTGGCACCGACACCATCGACGGCGGGCCCGGCAATGACTCCATCTGGGGCAATGAGGACGATGACATCATCGTCGACCCGTCGGGCGTCAACATCATCAACGGTGGTGCAGGCAACGACACGATCACTGGCGGGATCGATGAAGACACAATCTTCGGAGACGGGTCGCTTGCGCAGGCGGGCAATGACACGATCGACGGAGGCGCCGGCTCCGATCAACTCTTGGGATTCGCAGGCGATGACACCATCATCTCAGCGGACGGAGTTGCCGACATCGTGAACGGCGGGCCCAACGGAGTGGTCGGTGATTCGTGCACGTTCGACGCCGGGCTGGACACAATATTCAATTGCAATCCTTAGCGGCCAGGTAGAAACAGCCCAGCCAGCTATTCCTCTTCGTCAGCGCTTGGTTCGTCAGCTGCCCAAGTTATGCGCGGCCGATCGCCCCAGAGGCGCTCAAGTTCGTAGTACGCCCGATGTTCGGCTTCGAACACATGGCAAATAAAGCCACCGAAGTCGATCAGCACCCACTCGAACGTGTCGTGTCCTTCGCGACGAAGCGCCTTCGGGCCTCCCCTGCGCACGACCATTTCCTCGATGTTGTTCGCGATCGCCCGCACCTGGCGGGGATTGCTACCAGCGGTGATGAGAAACACATCCGTGATCGCAATCACGTCGGCGACATCGATGACGAGCGTGTTGATCGCGAGCTTGTCGTCCGCAGCGCGCGCTGCAACCTGTGCCCAGTGGACAAGATCTTTCGACGCTGGAATGTTGTCCACTGGGGCAACGAGTAGTGGAGCATCTTCGGTCGACGACATTGGTGGAATGCTAGGCGACTCGATGGGCGTCTACTCAGAGCACGACCAAGCCGCCCGGCACAGCTCGGTCTCGCTACCCAATAATCACGGTGATCGATGCCGTCGCATCTTCGAGTGGCACGTCGGTCGGAGTGGGCAGTCCGAGCCGGTCGGCGATTTCGTTCGCGATCGCACTTGCGCTCGACTCATGCACCTGCACTTCCGCACTCATTCCGCTATCGGCCTCGCTATTGCCAAGGATCGTCACCAATCCGCCCGAACGGGCGATCGCTGAGACGAACGGCTGGGAACTCGTCTCGCCAAAGGTCGTATCGAGTAGCAGGACCGATGGTCGATCGCCGGGCTCCGCTGGTTCCGGAAAAGGCACAATTTGAGCGATGAGGTCATGGATCGGCGTTCGTTCGGCGATGTATCGAGCAGCTTCGGGGTCATTGGATGGCTCGGTCACCGACGGGATCACGCGGTACGACACTTCGGCATTGGCGAGCGAGCCAATCAAATCGACGAAGCCGCTATCGAGCTGAAACAGATCGGGGCGTTCCGTCGAACTCGCAGTGCGCGAGATCCAGGATTGCCAAATCTGCTGCTGGCGAAGCGCTACAGCCAAACCAGGTTCACCCGGATTGCGATGTGCGGCCATTCTGGCAATCTCTGCGAGGTCAAAGGGCCTCGTGCCCGCTCGCAGAAGCACTCGCGTCGACCCGTCCGGGTCGATCGTGACGAGATCGTCGCGAAGCGTGAGTTCCAGCGGCAAGTCTGGCGCCATCAACGTGGTCCAAGCGGCGGCATCGAGCACAACGACGTCCTGGAAACCAATCCGCAGCGAGGCACGCATTTCAGCCGTCACCGAATCGAGGCCTTCCTCGGCGAAGAGCGTAGAGAGAGCAATGTTCCTGCTGTCGGGCTCTGTGAACGTCCGCGGAATCGTGACGACAGTGCCGCCTGCGTCCCCATCAGCTTCGGTCAACAAGCTCACCCCGACGAGCTCGGCGCCCGCAGCCGTGACGGTGGTGTGGAGAACGAGAACGGTCGGCGTCGATTCGGTGAAGGCGCGAAAGCCTGGGGCCGTCGGGTCGAGCGTGAATTCAGAGATCGAACCCGACTGGGACTCGAGAACGGCGGTCTGGGCCGCGCGGCCGACGCGGTAACCAAACCCACCGAGAGCCAGCAAGAGAATCAGGAAGCCGATCGACAACACCCTGCTCTTCGACCGGGTCATGGCTTCCCGCCGGATCCAACGCCGAAGCGATCGTGGGGAACATACAGCGCTTCTCTCACCACTATTTCGTGCACGCGCGGCGGTACGAGTCCGTCTATCGGGTCGCCGTCAGCCACTCTCTTTCGGATGTCGGTGCTCGATATTTCGAGGCCGGGGAGCTCGAGCAACTTCCAGTCGAACATCGACGGAGGCTCTGCTGTCTCATGGCCGCGTCTCGGGAAGACTGCGATCGTTGCGAGTTCGGCTACGTCCTCGTAGCGCTCCCACGTGTCGAGTCCAGCGGCTGTGTCGCTGCCCAGGAGGAGGAATAGATCGACGTCATCAGCACCCAATTCGTGGAGCGTGTCGACCGTGTAGCTATTGCCAGACCTGCGCAACTCGACGTCGGAGACCTCGACTCGAGGGACCGATGTGAACGCACTTTTGGCCATTTCAAGCCGGATGTCTCCAGCACTTATCGTGCGGGTTCCGACCTTTTGCCACGGCAAACCGGCCACAGTGACAAAAAGCACATCCAAGTCGAGCTGCTGAATAGCCGCCGCTGCGAGCACGACATGTGCCACATGTGGTGGGTCAAAAGTCCCACCAAAAATCCCAACCCGACGACGCTTCGGCACGACCGACACGATACGGCCAATCATCGTTCTCCCCGTTGCATACGACATGTTCTGTCGTTCTGCAGTACTTTCTTCCCCGGTTAGGCCAATGAAATCAACCGTTCACATGGTGATGGCCTAGCCACTGCGTTTGAGAGTCGACGCAGTGAAATACCAGATTTGTTGCTTAAGTGGCAGCTACCAAGGTCGATGACATAAGTGGGCCTAACGGCTCAAACAGTCTTCGGTGAAGTTGTCCGTAATAGTTCAAGTCGCAACCTCGAAAGTCGCAGCGTGACCGAATTCATACCCATTCCTCTGGGTCTTGACCCCTTTCATGTACTTGAATATCTCTTCGGTTCAAACATTGGAAACAAGATTTCCCCTGATATAGGGAATCGCCGAGGGGCGAAACCCGTTAAGTGAAGCATCATGAGTGATTCAGTAGGCCAGTACCTCAACGAGATCGGACTTGTTCCTCTGCTTAACGCACAGGAAGAACGCGATCTCTCCAAGATCATCGAGCGTGGAGCGGAAGCTCGCGCCAAGAAAGAAGAAGGCGAGACCGGACGCGATCTCGATCGTGCCGTTCGCGAAGCTGCCGCCGCAAAGGATCGTTTTATTCGTGCGAACCTTCGTCTTGTCGTCAGCGTCGCCCGTCGCTACCCCTTGCCTCCGGGCATGGAACTTCTCGACCTCATCCAGGAAGGGAACCTCGGCCTTGAGCACGCGGTCGACAAGTTCGACTGGCGCAAGGGTTTCAAGTTCTCGACCTACGCCACCTTCTGGATCCGTCAGGCCATCGGCCGGGCACTCGATCAGAAGGCAAGCCTGGTTCGCCTCCCCGGCGATCGTTCGGCCAGCCTCCGTGCTGCGCTGCGTCAGGTTTCTGGCGACGGCGATGAGCTCGACGAAGAGCACGCACGCCTGCACCGTCTGACCACCCCAACTTCCCTCGACCGCACCATCGGCGACGACGACTCCAACGAGCTCGTCGATCTCCTGCCTGACGCTAAGCCAGGTCCCGAGGCCGAAGTTATGGCCAAGGCCGAAGAAGAGATGGTCACCGGTCTTCTCGACATTCTCGACCCACGGGCTCGCTACGCCGTCGAGCAGCGCTTCGGCCTGCACGACGGACGCAAGCGTAGCTACCGCGAGGTCGGCGAAGAGTTGGGTGTTACCGCAGAAGCGGCCCGCCGTTTGGTGAAGCGTGCAGTCAGCTCGGTCCGCGATCATGCGGCTGAGAAAGCTGCTTCGCCAGCTGCGTAACCAGCACTTCCAAGAACCATAAGAAGGCGGGTCGCTTCGGCGGCCCGCTTTCTACTTTTTGTCAGCGCCCGAGAATTCGTCCTGCGAAGGGAATACCGAGCTACGTCCGATGTTCATCGGACCATGGGAATCATCGACAAGCTCAAGAACCTCCTGCCGGCGAAGGCCCCAATGACGAGCGGCGCCACAAAAGCAGCCGCCGGACGTTCCGACCTCGCTCATGCGGCAAGCAAGCTCGATGAAATACGCGGCGACAACCTGTCCATCAACGCCGAAGCCGCTGGCCACCCCGCTGAGGACAAGATGGCCAAACTCGTCGAAGGAGCAAAGACGATTCGCACCGTCAACGCCCGTGGCGAAGGCAAGATTCTGGGCGAGTAGTCAGCAGCCGCGAAACGCATAGACTCAAGGCGTGACAAACACGTGGAATCCGCAGAGCTGGCGTAACTTCTCGGTACTTCAGCAACCAGCGTGGCCAGACGATGGCGCGCTCGAACAAACGCTGAAGACCCTTGGCGATCAACCGCCCTTGGTGTTTGCGGGAGAAGTACGCGATCTCACGGCCAAACTTGCAGCGGCGAGCCGAGGCGAAGCATTTCTTCTTCAAGCGGGCGATTGCGCTGAGTCCTTCGAGAGCTCCGCGGACTCGATTCGTGATCGCCTGAAGGTCATCCTGCAAATGGCCGTTGTGCTCACGTACGCGGGCGGTATGCCCGTCGTGAAGATCGGACGCATCGCCGGGCAGTTCGCGAAGCCCCGATCATCCGACACCGAAACACAGGGCGATGTCGAGTTGCCGTCTTTCCGAGGCCACATCGTCAACGAGATCGGCTTCTCCGAGAGCGAACGACGCCCACAACCCGATCGCCTCCTCATGGCGTACAACCGCGCGGCAGCCACCTTGAACCTCGTCCGAGCGTTCACCCGAGGCGGATTCGCAGATCTTCGCCAGGTTCATCAATGGAACCAGGAGTTCGTTGCGGACAGTCCGGTAGGCGCAAAGTACGAGACCCTCGCCGGCGAGATCGATCGGTCGCTCTCATTCATGCGGGCCTGCGGCGTCGACCTCGAACGAGAGAGCTCGCTTAACGAGGTCGAGTTCTACACCTCACATGAAGCTCTGCTTCTCGACTACGAGGAAGCGCTTACGCGCAACGATTCACTCACCGGCGATTGGTACGACTGCTCTGCTCACATGGTGTGGATCGGCGAGCGAACCCGTCAACTCGATGGTGCCCACATCGAGTTTCTCCGCGGCGTCAAGAACCCACTCGGCTGCAAGATTGGCCCTACGGCAACCGTCGACGACGTCGTGGGCATCTGCGAGGCGCTGAACCCGGACAAGATCGAAGGCAGGGTCACGCTGATCACCCGAATGGGAGCGGACAAGATCCGCGAGAATCTGCCACCGCTGCTCGAAGCGGTGAAGGCGACCGGCCATCCGGTTCTCTGGGTGAGCGATCCCATGCACGGCAACACCTACACCGCTGCCGACGGACACAAGACTCGACATTTCGATTCCATCGTCGACGAGATCGCTGGCTTCTTCGAATCGCATGCGAAGGCGGGAACGGTCGCCGGTGGCATCCACCTCGAGCTCACCGGCGATGCCGTTACCGAATGCGTGGGCGGCGGCGACGGACTCGGCGATGACGATCTCGCCCGCGCCTACGAGACCATGTGCGACCCTCGACTAAACGGCCGTCAAGCGCTCGACGTCGCGTTCCGCGTCGCCGACATCATCTCCGCCCGACCTCAGGTCTTGTGACGCGAGAAGGGCCTCAACCAATCATTGGCCTCGGCAGCGGCAGATGCGGGACGGTCTCACTCAGCCTTCTTCTCAACGGTCAACTAGATAGCGAAGTCACGCACGAGAGTCGGCCCGTCTTGCCCTGGCAGTTCGATCGCGATGTTCTAAGACTTCGGACCAACGACCTCCTCGATCGAACCTCAGCCTTCGCTGGAGATGTCGCTTATTACTACCTTCCATACGTGCGAACCCTCGCTTCGGAGAACCACGACATTCGGTTCTTGTGTTTGGAGCGTGACTTCGAGGAAGTTGTGTCGAGCATGATGGCTAAGACCGAGGGACGAAATCACTGGGTTGACCACGATGGTTCACACTGGGCGAATGATCCGGTCTGGGATCCGACGATGCCCACCTACTCGTCCATGGAGAAGGAAATAGCGGTTCGACGTTACGTCCGCGAGTATTACCAGATGGCGCGGCGGCTAGAGCATGACCTGACGAACTTTCGGATCTTTCCCACCGCCGCTCTGAACGGTGTCTCCTCGCAACTCGAATTGCTCGAGTTCTGCGGCTTTCCGCAACCAGTGCCCAACGCAAATATCCGAGAAAACCGGCTTCTGAGCTAGCGGGTTATTTCGCCCGGCCAAAGTTGGCGAGCGTCTCCCGGGTTACCGCGGCATCTTTGAGCGTCAGCGTCTGAGCGACCCTAGTCTCGGGCCCCCAGCACCTCGGTCTGATCGTTCGCTAGCTGCCGAGCAGAGATCTTTCACCAGCTGTACCCGGAAGTCTCGTCTACCTGTATACCTGGCTACAGTTCGGCAATCGCAGCATTGCAAAGACGCCAACCGGCGATCGAACAACCGACGCGGCGCGAGAGAAGAGCAACTCGTGACATCGCTAGACAAGACAGCTGAGATCGTAATCGCGGACGAAGTGCGCTTGCAGGTGCTCGACGTCGGCGACGGTCCACCGCTGCTGTACCTCCACCCAGGCTATCCGAGCGGACCGATCGACGCCGACAGCGAGCTGATGGCGGGTCTCCGCGGCTTTCGAGTCATCGCTCCCACTCATCCAGGATTCGGCGACGCACCCACACCGCGCTGGATGACATCGGTCGACGACCTCGCCTACCTCTACCTCGACCTGCTCGATCAGCTCGCGCTTCAAAACGTGATCCTCGTAGGAGAATCGTTGGGCGGATGGATCGGCGCCGAGATGGCCATCAAATCCACCGAACGTTTGTCGAGCCTCGTCCTCATCAATCCCGTCGGTATCAAAGTCTCGGATCGTGAAACGCGCGACCTCGTCGACATCTTTGCTGTCCCCGAGAGCGAACTTCTCGCACGGGCCTTCGCCGATCCCGATATTGCACACACCCCGAACTCCGCAGTTAACGACGAAGCGCTGGTCGGTCGTGCGCGTTCGCGAGAAGCGACGGCTCGATACGCCTGGTCGCCATATCTTCACGATCCGAAGCTCTTCCGACGGCTGCGTCGAATCGACGTTCCCTCTGTCGTGTTATGGGGAGCCGACGACCGAATCGCGCGCGTCTCGTACGGCCGAGCGTTTGCCGAGGCAATCCCCAAGTCCACGTTCCATGTCGTCGACGATGCTGGCCACTTCCCCGACCGCGAACGCCCAGCGGACGTATCGCGGCTGATCACAGACTTCGCTGCGGACAGGGTTGGGACATCGCGATGAGGGTCTTCCACTTCAGCGAGCAGCCCTACCCCGCGGCATGGGATCATCACGAGGGGTCGCTCCGGGTCAATCTTCCAAATCGCTACATCGATCCCAAGGTCGCTGCCGATCTGTACCACCGGTACTACGACGAGTGGCAGCTTTGCGACGAGCTCGGCCTCGACATCATGATCAACGAACACCATGCGACGGCCACCTGCATGTCGGCGACTGCGGTCGTGTCGCTATCGATCCTCGCCCGTATCACACAGAAGGCTCGGCTCCTCGTGCTCGGGTATCCGATCGCCAATCGCCCCGATCCGTTACGCGCCGCGGAAGAGTTAGCGACGGTCGACGTAATCTCGCGGGGCCGTCTCGAGATGGGCTTCGTCAAGGGCGTGCCGATGGAAGTTCCAGTCGCCAACATGAATCCGGTGTTCCTCATGGACCGGTTCTGGGAATCGCACGACTTCATCATCAAGGCGATGACAAGTCACGACGAACCGTTCAACTGGGAGGGCGAACACTTCCAATATCGGCACGTAAATCTGTGGCCACGTCCATATCAGCAACCTCATCCGCCCGTCTGGGGAACGACGGGTACGCCCGCCACCGCCCGAGTTCTGGCGCAAAAGGATCACGTCCTGGCCACGCTGGCGACGGGTTACCGGACCCGCTCGATCTTCGACGCATATCGCAACGAATGTGTCTCTCTCGGCCGTTCAGCACCGGGCCCCGAACGATTCGCCTACCTCGCTTACGTCGCCGTCGGCGAAACCGAAGCCGAGGCGCGCCGCCTTGGCGAACTCGTGTTGACCTATCCACGGACCTCGGGCATCGTTCACGAACCGTTCCGAAATCCTCCGGGCTTCCAAAGTGTCGATCTCAACGTCCGGATGATGCGCGGCGAGGCGAAGATGCGCGGGCTGGATAGAGCTGGCAACCCGGTGAACCAGGCCAGCGACAGTGTGCAGGCGCTCATCGATGCTGGAGTGCTGTTCTGTGGAACACCTGATCAGGTCCACGATCAGATCGCACAGTTTGTCGACCATTGCGGCGGTCTTGGCAACCTTTTGATGATGGGCCAAGCCGGCTCGATGAGCCATGCGGACACAGTCGGAAACCTCACATTGTTCGCCGAGGAGGTGTTGCCACGACTCACCGAGATAAATCAGCCCGATCCACAAACGATGGCTGAACTGACTACCGCGACTTCGGAGGTCGTCTGATGGCAGAAATCCTGCATCGTTACGTGGACGTGCTCGGGCTTCGCACCCACTACGTCGAAGCTGGCGAAGGGCCGGTTCTCGTCCTGCTGCACAGCGGCGAATTCGGTGCGTCGGCTGAGCTGTCCTGGGAGTTCACAATCCCGCAGCTCTCGTCTCACTTCAGGGTCATCGCTCCTGATTGGCTCGGCTTCGGCGAGTCGGCGAAAGTATTCGACTTCACCGGTATGCAGGGATTTCGTATCCGTCATATCGGTGCGCTGCTCGAAACGCTCGGGATCCCCAAGGCGAACTTCGCGGGGAACTCGATGGGCGGTGGACAGCTCTTGCGCGCTGCCGCGAAGCCCGAGCTGCCATGGCCGATTGACAAGATGGTGTTGATCGGCGCCGGCGGACGCGCCCCGAAGAACGACGCTCGCCGAACGCTCGATTCTTACGACGGCACCCGTGAACAGATGGAACAAATCGTCAGAGTTCTGATCCAACGAGAAGAACTCCGTACCGACCCGGCCTACATCGATCGCCGTCATCGATCATCGCTCGAACCAGGCGCTTGGGAAGCAACGGCAGCGCCCCGATTCACGATGCCGGGTCGAGCTGGCGTCCCGCGACAAGAGACGCCGCTCGAAAATGTTCGCTGTCCCACCCTGATCATCGCGGGCGCGCTCGATCCACTCCGCGAACCCGGCTTCGGCGACGAGCTACACCGTCAAATTAAGGGCTCCGAACTCATTGTGATCGAAGAAGCAGGGCACTGTCCCCAGATCGACGCGCCCCAGATCGTCAACCGAGCGGTCATCGACTTCCTCGTGCAACCTTCGTGAGCATACGGTATACGCCTATGCTCTACGGATGTTCAGCACAATTGAAATAGCGGATCGCTATGGCCGATAATCCAACGCAGTCGCATACGACGGTCGGCACGTTCTCCGTCGTCTCGCACGACGACATCGTCGCAGCGTCGAACGACGTGTTCAACAGGCCTGATATCGAGGTCGAGGAGATCGAGGATGTCTTCACCATCGAGGTAGCTGGCATGGATTGGGACATCGGCGCCGTTCGTTACCAGCCGAAGAATGACGCTTCGATCGCGGTCGGCGCCGACGGCCGACGCGTCGGCATACATTTGCTGCACGGCGGTGCTGGCGACTTCAAGACCATGCACGAGCGCGCTCACCTGCTCGCATCGAAGTTCGGCTTCTGCGTCGTGACCGGCACGTTCCCGGGACGATTCAACTTCGACGACCCGAATCGCGACTGGCCGGGTGACACGATCCACTCCGACGGAAGCGTCAGAACTCCACTATGGCAGCGCGGCGAACACGTCACGCCCGATCAGTACGACGTCATCGAAGATGACACAATGCGCGCACGATATGGCCGTCGCACGGTGGCACGAGCTCGGCCTGGGTCACGATTCCAGGACCGGCTCGGAGCGAGCCCGATCGCAATGGAGAGCGCCTGCAGAACAACGATGGAACGCCATTTCCCGACCGATGAGTTCTCGATCTACGTGCACGGACATTCCACGGGAGGTCCGCTGCAATTCATGATGTCCCAGCGCGTCCCCAACATCGTCGGGGTTCTCGCGGCCGAACACTCAGCATTCGGCTACATCAATCAAGCAAAACATCGGTGGGGTGGATCGCCAATGCGGACAGACGTGTTCGACGAGTTATACGTGCGGACGTGGCGGGATCTCGCCAGATACATGGGCATCGAGGCGCTCGGAACCCAAGGCGCCGAAGCATTGCGTCGTCTGCCGTGGTTGATGGAAGACGTCCTCGATGCGTGGGATGAGGAGCGGATCCGACCGCAATTCAAATGCGAGTATCCCGTCACCTGGAACATTGTCGATGCGCTCGAAGCGGCAGCACGACACACCGCAACGCGGCTGAACTTCGACGAGGCGCAGACCCTCGAGCTCGTACAGACCTATCTCGGCCTCGCCTATGAGCTTCGAGGTCCGAGCGCGAAGCCCGTTCCAAACGTGTTATTCGGCATCTCGACGAATAGCCGAGACCATCGGCCCGAGGTCTACGAAGAAGTGATCCTGCCGATGTTCGCCGAGATGCAGCCAGCGCCCCGAGTCACAGTGACGCGCTACGAAGCGGGGATGCACGACTACTCCACACCTGAACAGGATCTCCCTATGGGAATCGCACCCGCGATCTTCACGTCTTGGAACGATGCCATCATGAACGGCTATTTCGTTGACACCGAGCCGGAGGCGACATAGCCCGCTGCGGAGACGCAACTCACGGATCATCGTGGTCGGCCCGATTGGCTGACACGACCGAACTCCCCACCAACATGAGGCCGACGAGCGCCGCTAACGGAAACCCGACCGACGCTGCCGTGAGCCCAATAACCGCGGCGATCGTCGGAGGAGCGAGAGCAGCTGCTGCCTGATTCACACTGGAGCGCAGCCCGAGAGCTAGTCCTCGTTGGTCGGAGGGAACCGCACCGGAGATCAGTACGAGCAAACTTGGCAAGCTGATGCCGTGGCCGATGCCGACGAGGAGAGCACTGACGTACGCCAACGGCAGCGACGAGAGCGTTGGCGCGAGTGCCAGACCGGCGACACCACAGGTGAGCGACACTGCTGTCAAGCGGTCCACCCGAAGACTCTGGGCCAGCCGCCCCGTCATCGGTGAGATTATCGTTCCGACTATCGCCATCGACGACACCACGGTTCCTGCCGCTCCTTTCCCAACGCCTTCGCTGACCAACAACAACGGGAAGAACGCAATCCAAGCACCATTGATCCACAGGCGTGCGGCGCTGAGAAGCATGACCACGCGGATTCGGCGGATCGCGAACAGTCCGAGCCCTGCCACCAGTCCACGGCGGGCCGTCGATCCGGACGATCCCGAGTCGGAACCTTTCGGGAGCGCGAGCCCGACGAAGATGAACAGCGAGCAGTACCCGGCGTAGAGGTAGAAGGCCGGCCCCGTCCCGAACACCTGTGAACCAAAACCTACGAGCAAGGGCGCGATGATCTGAGCTCCCGTCGCAACAAAACTCAGACGGCCGGTGTCTCGAGCCCTGTCAGGGCCGTCGCGCAGGCCCGATACATATGACTGAGATCCCACCCACGCGAGCGGGCGCAGGGCGCCCAAGGCCATCTGCAGCAGCAACAGAACGAAGATCGAGGTGGCCGATGCATACACGACGATCAGTGCGGCCGAACCAGCGGTACCAAAGATGAACGCCTTGCGCGGACCAATACGGTCGATCAGACCCCCGATTTGGACAGATACGAGCGCCTCGACCGCTCCTTTCACGCCGAGCAACAAACCAATGATCCCGATGCTTATGCCGAGGTCGGTTGCCCGCAGCGGCAGGAGGAAGTTCATCATCGCGTTCAGCGCCAGCCCAAATCCGCCAGTGAGATAAGCGAGCCAGTACCACCGCGGAATTGATCCTTCCGGTCGCGCTACGGCTGTCGACATGTTCGGAAGGCCCCTCGGATTGTAGAAGCTACGTGACGTCCGCCAAATTTCGGTTTGCCGGTCGGCTGCCCTGGATACCGAGATGGTACTCTAGCGGTATACGGGCATACGTACCGCGTTTCGCGTCGCGGATATAGCCCCTCGAAACTTTCGACCGAAGGCGAGATTAACGATGTCCGAAGAACTGATCGTGCCACCAGGGATGCGCTATGACGTGAAGCGTCAATTCCTCCTACCACAAGGGATCATCGCCCGGGACCTGCGATCCCATCCCTTGTTCCCGCGCCCGAAGCGCAATTCTCAGGCAGCGGCCTTCGACGAACTCGCTGGTAATACGACGCTCGGCATTCATTTGTCCCAGATGGAGGCTGGCGGCACCAAACCTGGGCACCGCCACGTCGATGAAGCGGCACTCTATGTGATCTACGGATACGGCCACAGCGAAATGCGCCAAGACGACGACAAAGAGATGCAGCGCGTCGATTGGAAGGCCGGCGACATGATCTCGATTCCGGCGAACTCGTGGCACCAACACTTCAACGACGACCCCGACACACCATCGCTGCAACTCGCGTTCAAAAACACACGGATGCTGCGCACACTCTTTGGTAGTCGAGGCTTCGTCTACGAGAACGATTTCCGATTCCACGATCGTTACGACGATGAGGCCGACTACTGGACCCGTCACAAGATGCTCGAAGACGGCCGCATCGACGCCAACGTTTTGCACGATCTAGCCGGAGAACCGTTGGCGCCAGCGCCCGACTACGGGGACGGCGTTTCGATGAATCGATACAAGATGGGCGGGCACCTCGTGCTCGACTTCTCGATCATCGAAATCGAACCGGGTGGTATCACGCGCGCTCATCGGCCGCTGGCCGAAGAAGCGCTGTTCGGTCTTTCGGGTCGGGCCAAGACGTGGATCTGGGATCAGGACGGGCGCGAGCAGGTAATGGAGTGGGGCGAGGGCGATCTTCTGTCGCCTCCACTGGGCATCGTGCGTCGGCACTCGACCATCGGAGACGAGCCGCTTCGTTACCTCCTCGTTCGCAACAACCTCCTGAATGTGGCGCTCGGCAACGAAGACGATCCACTGCGTACCCCGATCCCCGATCGTTATCCGGAGATGATCGAACCCGACTACTCGGGTTACAACGACTCAGTATGACGCCGAGAGCGCTGAGCGGCGCCGGCGATAACACACGTGGCTGACCGCTCTCCCGATCTCCCGAAGTCCGACGAAGGCAAAAATCGTAGAACGGAGATCATCCTCTTCGGATTGATCTTCTTCTTCAGCATTGGTGAGGGCGGTGGCCGCTTCCTGACCCCCGTGTACCTCTCGGAGAACGGTTCGACGGTGGGCGCGATCGGCTTCTCACTCTCGGCATTCGGGGTCGCCGCACTCGCTTCGCGTTTCGTCATCGGCTCGATGTTTCGAGCATCGACCGTGAGGCGCACGATCACGATCAGCGCTATCGCAAGCGCCATATCGCTGTTGCTCATCACGACCACAACGTCGATCGGCCTCGTCACGGTCCTGATAGCGGTTCACGGTGTCGGCTGGGGCGTCATGGCAACCGTGCTGCTCACGTTGGTCATCTCCGGCAAAAGCGGCAAGAGCGCCGCGTCGGTGATCGGTTTCTACGTCGGCGTCGAGGGTCTCGGGCGGACGGTTTCGCCCGTTCTCGCGGGCATCCTCGGCGAGTGGATCGGCCCTGTCGCCGCTATCCGCTCACACACGGTGATCTTCATCGTCACGGCGATCGTCGCGGTCGCACTGTTACGTGATGCACCCGTCGACCCCTCAACCACCGAGAAGAAGACCCCCCGCGTTGAGTTCTCGCGCTTCAGGTTTGTGCCGTTAGCTGCATGGGTTGCGGCACTGACCGGTTTTTATCTGAACACGACGAACGCCGTCCTCAACACGTTCTTCCCGATCCTCGGCCTCACTCTCGGGTTCTCCCTCGCTCAGGTCGGCACGCTGGCTGGCGCCCGCTCCGCGGTGTCTGCCCTCATTCGTTTCGTCGCAGCGAAGGCCTTCGACAGGATCCCATTTAGTGTTCAGATGATTCCGCTGTTCGTCCTCAATGCAGTGTCGGCCTCGCTGATCGGCACCGTCGTGGCCTATCCGATTCAGTTCTTGCTGTGGATACCCAATGGCGCCAGCCGCGGCGTACTGCGCGTTGGTTCGATGGCCGATGCAATGGAGGATTCCGAAGAGGACAGTGCGAGTGCTACGGCAGCGCTCATCGGCGCCGGCTACGACGGTGGTCGAATCGTGGGTCCTGCCGTCGGCGGCGTCGTAGCGAGTGCGGTCGGGCTATCGACGATGTTCGTCGCCATGCCCATCGTCTTCATCGCACTGATCCTCCCCATGGCCCTCTGGGCCAGACGCCCTCGAAAACCGTCACCGGTATAGGCGCCGCAGTTCCCGAAAGACGAGGAAAAAACGAACGTCTTCGAGCACCATGAGATGGCGAAAGAGCGGGTGTGTATGCTGTATACACCGTTACGTAATGAGGAGCGATCTATGGCCCAGACAAGAACTACGACGTCCCACTATGAGGTGCAGAAGCTACGGCGCGCCGACTGGCTGAAGTACTGGGCCGACAACCAGCGTTCGGTCATCACCGAGGACTCGGTCGACATGATCGACACGCCTCGAAACATGAAACGCGGCGTCATGGTCAGCGCCGATGGCGACATGCCGAGCCTCAACCTCGACGCCAACCTGCACTCGATCGAGCCCGGTGATGTGTCGACTGTGCACCGCCACTCCTGGGACGCGATCATGTTCGTTCTCGAGGGCAGCGGTTGGACCGAAGTAAACGGGAAACGTTACGAATGGAAGCCGTGGGACACCATCTATCTCCCCGGCATGCAATGGCATCGACAAAGTTGCACATCTGACAAGCCAGCTCGATACATCACCTTCAGCGTCCAACCAATGGTCGAACTGTTGGGACTTGCGTTCCTCGAAGACGGCGGCGACGCCCCATATGAGGAGCTCCCACCTCCTCCTGCGTCAGCCAGCGGCATGCTCGGCGACGACCCCTACTCGCGGCGAGTCGAGCGACTGAACGACAAGACGACCGCGTTTGCCGAGACCCGAATTCTCACGCCATACGAAGACGTACCCTTTAAGGTGACGCCGCGCGGCGCACGAAGCGGATTCCTGGTCGACCGCACCATTGGCCACAGCACGCAAGGCCTCACAGCGGTCATCCACCAGCTCGCTCCTGGGCTCTACCAGTCCCGCCACCGTCACGGCGGCGAGGCATACCTGTACTGCATCACCGGAAACGGGTACAGCATGGTCGATGACAAGAAGGTGCCCTGGACCAAGGGTGACCTCGTCGTGGTCGATCACTGGGAGATGCACCAACATCACAACGCGTCCGAAACCGACATCGCCGCGATCATCAGGGTGCACAACTTCGACACGCTTTACTACGGCATGGCCGCGATGCTCGCTCCACTGAACATGTTCGAGGAGCCGGACAAGCTCGACGGTCCCCCAGACATCAGCAGCGTTGAGTGGCCGGACGTCGCTCAGGGCCGTCCAAGTGCCTGAGCTCCCTTACTCAGCACCCCGGGAAGACCGCTACGGGTTCATCGACTGGCGACAGCTCCCCCATCCTGAATGGGACCAATATTGGGACCGGATCTACCTGCCCGCCGAGACCAAACGTCGGCTGTACAACTACGCCAGATTCACACTTACCCAGCGCAAGTCGTTCTCAGTGGTGGGGATGCCGATCCATGGGATCGCGCTTCTGCGCGGCGTGCCCGGCACCGGCAAGTCGAGCATCGTGAGGGGGCTCGCTCAGAAGCTGGCCACCGAACAGTTTCCTGAGGGGGTCCTGTTTGCTGAGGTGAAGGCACATGCGCTGCCCAGCCAGATGCTCGGCGACAGCCAACGCAACACGGCGAATCTCCTCGAGAGAGCACTCCCCGAGCTTGCCGAAAAGGGCCTGCCCGTCGTGGTGTTGATCGATGAGGTCGACGCGATCGCGACAGACCGCGACCGTGCCAGCGCTGGCACCGATCCGGTCGACGTCGCGCGAGCGACCGAAGCCGCGCTTCAGGGTCTCGATCGTCTCGCGGCGATGGCACCAAACATCGTGATGCTCGCAACGTCGAATTTCCCGCAAGCGATCGACCCGGCGTTCCTCAGCCGGCTCGACCTGAGCTTCAACGTTGATGTACCCGACGCCCAGACCACCGCTGCAATCCTCGCCGATGCACTGGCCGAGGTGGGAACCGATATCGACGAAGCTGGTCAACGTGAGGCAGCGTCGGAACTCGCGGGCCTGAGCGGCCGAGATGTGCGCAAAATAGTGTTCGAGGCAATCGTCTCGCGCGATATCGACGTCGCGGTCAATGCACCGCTAAACGCGGAAGACCTGTTGAACGCGATCCAGAGCAGACGGGCGACGACGTCGCTCACATCACCAATAGAGGCTGATTCCAAATGAGTGACTTAATCGATCCCATCCTCCAACGCATCGAAGACTCGAAGGAGGACATGGCCGATTTGATGTTGCGGCTCGGCAACACCTACGGCCCTTTCGGTTTTGAAGCGGCCACCGCCAAGGAAGTCCATTCGTGGTATGGCGACAACGAGATGACCTCGGACTACGTCGAAATCACTCCGGACAGGGCGTGCGTCGTCGGCCGCATCTCTGGTGATGGCACCGGGAAATCGCTGATCTTTAACGCCCACCTCGACACCGAAGCCTCTGGACCCGATTTCGATAACCTCATGGACGCTCCCGACCCGAATCGTGTCGGTGCCCGGCGCGAAGGCGACAAGATCTTCGGACACACGGTGCAGAATGATCGCGGCTGCATGGCAATGCAGATGATTGTCGGGCGGGCGATCGCCGAATCTGGGGTGACGATGCGCGGCGATCTGTTGCTCAAGTCAGCAGCGGGTGAAACGGGTGCAGCACCGACCGATGAGTATGTAGGACAACGATATGAGGGCAAAGGTTTCGGTACATCGCACCTCGTCGAAGCCGGGTATCGAGCCGATTACGCAGTGATCGCCGAGACCACCGACTTCGCCGCCTCGTGGGTTCAGACAGGGGCGGCGTATTACAAGATCACGCTGCGGGGCAAGAACATGTACACGCCGCGCCTACTCCGGACGGACGAGCTGGCCACTCAGCCAAACGCCATCGTGCGGGCGGCGAGCGTGGTGGGACTCGTCGAAGCGTGGGCCGTCGAGTTTGAGGCATCACGAACTCGCGAGACCGAATGCGGAACGATGCGACCAAAGGCCCAGGTGGGAGCGATCCGAGGTGGCATCCCCTGGCGGCCAAACCGGTCCTCGACCTATGCAGCGCTCTACGTCGACGTCAGAACACTGCCCGATGAGGATGTCGAGTCGGTTACCGCGTCGCTGACCGAGGCGGTGCGATCGACCGGACTCGAGGTCGAGGTCGACCTGATCATGGCCAAGGCGGGGCACGAGGCTAGCCGGAGCGACATTGCACCGCTCCTCTCAGAGATCGAGACGGCGCATCGCTCGATCCGCGGGGTCGAGATGCCCGCATTCGCTGAAGACGCCGTGGTTGGCATGTGGCGCGACACAAACGTCTACAACCGCTCGGGTATTCCAGCGCTCACGTTTGGACCGAGTCGGGGCAAGGCGGCCGTCCAAGGGACAGGGTTTATCGACCTCAACGATTTCATCGATGGGGCCAAGATCTACGCACTGACCGCCCTGTCGCTCTGCGCGGATCTTCGGCCGTAACCCAGAACACGAATAATCGGCCAGAACACCCCTATTTCACAGAACAAAGTGTTCTGTTTGGACTACTGTATACCGTATGCAGCAGGCCCTGTAAGCAACAGGCAGACTCGGAGAATAAGTCATGACGGATGAGAAGAAGATCAACGACGGTGATTACCAGGCCGACATCCCTTATCGGGATCAGCCGT
Source organism: Verrucomicrobiales bacterium (assembly GCA_047638715.1). GTDB lineage: Bacteria > Actinomycetota > Acidimicrobiia > Acidimicrobiales > SHLQ01 > SHLQ01. The sequence continues at coordinate 32,130 of JBLIMK010000008.1, read as the reverse complement.
TGAGCGAAACCGCGATCAGCGAGATGAAGGATCGCAATGAATGGAATATCAAGAATCCGCCCAACGAGGTCACAATCGTAAAGAACCTCCGGGAGACCGAACTCGTCCCGCGTGAATATCGAAACACGCGAGCTCGGTTCATGAAGATGACCGGCGAGCGTCGCCTTCAACCGCACCTCAGCGAACTCCCTCCTCTGGGCAAGTCGACCAACCATCGTCACACGACCGAGGCGGTCCTCTACATCATCAAGGGGACCGGCTACACCAATATTGGCTATGACGACGAGCCATTGCAGCGGATCGACTGGGAGGAAGGCGACCTGCTCGGCATCCCTCTCTGGGCGTGGCATCAGCACATCAACACGAGCGAAACCGAAACGGTTCGATACCTCGCTGTGCAAGACACCTTCATGGTCAAAGCACTCGGTCTGCACCAGATCGAACGGCATCCCAACCAGTAGACCCGGTGCACCCACCTGGGTGAATCAGCAAGGGGTCAAGTGCGGGGCATGCGGGAATCGGTCCATCCGCTGGACCTGCGAGATCGCAGCGAGAAGGGGAAGATGGACACTGAGATCGGCCTGACACCTCGGCAATCGAAGGTCAACGGACGGTTCGCGTATATGGGCTGCATCGTGGCCCAAACCGGCGTGCAGCTGGTCGCGCCATCGCTACCGGTGATGCGCGACGCGCTCGAACTGAGCGATACCCAGCTCTCGCTGGTGATGGGCTTCTACCTGTTGCCGGCTGCGCTTGGCGCGATTCCCGCGGGCATTCTTGCCGACAAGATCGGGCGTCGCCAGGTGTTCGGCTGGGCGATGATCGGCCTAGGCCTGTGTGGAGTCGCACTGCAGTTCTTCACAGAGTCGTTCGGAATCTTCCTCGCCATTCGATTCGTGCAGGGCCTCGCGTTTGCCGGGTTGCTGCCCCTCACGATGACGATTCTCGGCGATGCCTTCCGCGGATCCGAACTCATTGGGGCGCAAGGGCGTCGGTCGGTGGCGATGCTCGTCGGCGATGGCTTCTTGCCGATCGCCGGCGGCGTGCTCGCATCGATCTCCTGGCAGGCCCCTTGGCTAGGGCAGGTGCTCGCGATCCCCTTCGGTATTGCCGTCCTTGCCAAACTGACCGACCCGTCGTCGTTGATAGCGAAAGCCGACACGACTCCGCTGAGAGCACGATTCTCGAAGGCGTTCCGGGTAAAGGGCATCTATGCAATTCAATACGCGAGCTTCCTGCGCCTGTTCCTGAAGTTCTCGATGCTTACTTTCCTTCCTGTTCTGCTGGTCGACGAGCGCGACCTGTCACCAGCGTTCGCTGGCCTGATCGTCGGCGCCTCGGCGGTCATAGGAATGGTGCCTTCAGCGACTGCGGCACGAATAGCTCGTTTCGGTCGAGCGTCAACGTTCGTCGCAATAGGAATTGCTTTCGAGGCCATCGCCCTCGCCGGGTGGGCATTGCTAGGTTCGCCGGCTGCGATCTTGATCGCTGCGGTTGTGTTCGGTATAGCTGACGGGCTATCGGGAGTTTTTGTCAACTCGATCGTCGCTGCGACGCCCGATACGGAGAGCCGAGCGAGCTTCATCGCCGTTACCGGAGCGATCCGCAACTTCGCGAAGTTCCTCGGACCAATTTCTATGGGCGTGCTGATCATCGTCATGAGCCTTCCAGCCGCCTTTGTGTTCTTGGCCGCGTTGACGTTCGTCTCCACCGCAGCCGCGATTCCACTCCGCGGCCTCGACGCTCGCCTCCAAGACATGACCTCCGACAAACGGGGAGACCCAACCCCGGTCGCCTGATCACCTGAGCAGAACGACCGTTGACCAAGTAACACCACCGAAAGGGAAATCCGATGGAACGAATCAGTAGCCGCCTAAAGGACAAAGTCGCGATCGTTACGGGCGCGGCCCACGGCATCGGCCGTGTGTACGCATTGCGCCTCGCCGCTGAAGGAGCGAACGTCGTGATCGCAGACCTCGACACCGAAGGTGCCGTCAAGGTCGCCAAAGAGATCACGGACGACGGAGGCGGAGCGATCGGGCTGCACTGCGACATCTCTGACCAGACGGACATCGATACGGCTGTCGCAGCGACGCTCGAGGCCTTCGGCAGGGTCGATATCCTTGTCAACAACGCTGGGATGTTCTCCGTGGTGCCGATGTCGCGTGTTGGATTCGAAGACATCTCGAAGGACGAGTGGGACAAGATGATGGATGTCAACGTCGCCGGCGTCTGGATGGCCTGCAAGGCCGTCGTGCCCGAAATGCGCAAGAACGGCTACGGCAAGATCATCAATATCAGCAGTGGCGTCGTCTTCAAGGGGGTACCTACACGGGTGCACTACGTGGCGTCGAAGGCAGCCGTCATTGGTTTCACTCGTACGCTTGCCCGCGAGGTCGGCGGCGACAACATCATGGTCAACTGCATTGCTCCCGGTGGAACGTTAAGCGAGGAGAACCCTTCACCCGAGATGCTGGAAGCCCGGGCGAAGAAGACCGGCGATCGAGCGATCAAACGGGTGCAACTACCAGAGGACCTCGCTGGAGCGATGGCGTTCTTTGCCTCCCCAGACAGCGACTTCATCACCGGCCAGACACTGGTCGTCGATGGCGGATCGGCGATGCACTAATGGCCGCGCGCACCGTCGAGCCGATCACCGCGAAGGTCGTGATCGACAGTTACGCCGACATTCGCGCCGCGTTGATGAACCAGGATCTATCGCGAACGTTCGACAAGCGCACCTACGCGGAGGGCAATGTCCGCGACGGCGTCGTGAGCATCATGCACGGCCCTGCCCATCGAGATCGTCGCCGGCTGGAGAACACACAATTCCGCCCAAAAGAACTCCAGCTGTACGAGCAAACGTTATTCCCGCCGCTTGTCGAGTCGATGGTCGACGAGGCAGCGCTAGCGGGTGAAGTCGATCTATTCGCGCTCGGTGAACGACTATCGGTCGTACTCGCGGCGCGGCGCGCGGGATTCGACCTCGACGATGACGATCACGCGGGCCGCGACGAGTTGGCTGCCTTTGTCGATCAGTTCAGCCAGGCGAGTGCGATCCTCGACGCCAAGGATCCAGATGCGATCCGCGCATCGGTGCGCGAAGCACACCGCGACTTCTTCGATCGATTCGGTGAGCCTTCGATCGCTCGGCGCGTGGCCGCGCTCGAAGCGTTCAACCGAGGCGACATCGCTGAACGCGAGCTTCCCCACGACATTCTCACGAACCTGTTGCGCCACCGCGAGCAAGAGGAGCTGGGGTTGAGCGACGAGAGCGTGTTGGTTCGCGAGGCTGGCACCTACCTACAGGGCGGAACCCACACGAGTGCCCAGACGTTGGTCAACGCGATCGATCTCCTGATCGAGAGTCGCGACGCGGGTGCAGACTTCTTCGATCGAGCACGAGAGGACCGGTCGTTCGCGCAGCGGTGCATGCACGAGACGCTGCGACTGCGGCCTACGACGCCGGAGATGAAGCGCAGAGCCGAGAACGCGACCACCGTTGCTGGCATCGAGATACCGCAGGGTGCATTGGTCGTGCTCGACATCATGAAGGGGAACAGAGACACCAAACTCTTCGGCGCTGACGCCGACGTCTTCAATCCCAATCGCGACGTGTTCGCGCGCACACCTCTGTGGGGACTCAGCTTTGGAGCCGGCCCTCACATCTGCCCTGGGTTCAAGGTGGCCGGGGGCCAACAACAACCTCCCGACCATGGACCGCTGATCGACGACCACCTCTTCGGCCTTGTCGCCAACATGATCCAAACGGTCGCCCAGCACAACCCGTCGCAGCATCCATCCAAGCCGCGCACGCGCGACGATCGCACCGAACGTTTCACGCGCTGGAGCGACTACTGGATCGTGTTCGAGAATGACGACGAAAATCCCGATCAACAGGAGTTGACGCAATGAACCAGACCGGAACACCAGAAGGCCCTGCATCCGAGGACCTCGTCGCGTCGGTGCTGCAGCACGCCGGTACACCGACACGTCTGTTCGCGGGCAATGAATGGATCGATGCGACCGGCGGTTCGGTGGCGAGTATCAACCCGGCAACCGAAGAGGAGATTTGCTCGATCGGCGTTGCATCGGCCGCCGACGTCGACAAAGTCGTCGAGTTGGCCACCGAAGGTGCGGCGGTCTGGCGAGACATGCCTTGGAACGAACGCGCCGTCAAGATGAACCTCGTCGCCGACGCGATCGCCGAAAACGGCGAACGCCTCGCGATGATCGACACGATCGAGTCAGGTCTCCCCATCACGGGAATGCGTGGCGACGCCAAAGGTGCAGCGAAGGAGCTCCGGTTCTTTGCCGGAATTAGCGGCGAAGCCAAGGGTGAGACGTTTCCAGACTCGAAGTCACTATTCGCCTCGACAGTCCTCGAGCCATACGGCGTGGTTGGACGAATCGTGCCCTTTAACCATCCGCTGAAGTACGCGGCTGGAAAGTCCGCCGCGATCCTTGCTGCCGGGAACTCGGTGGTTCTGAAGCCCGCTGAGCAGACGTCGCTCACCACGCTCGAATTCGCAAGACTCGCCAGCGAGATCCTGCCACCCGGCGTCGTCAACGTCGTGACCGGGTCCGGACCGGTCACCGGCATGGCCGTGGTCGAACATCCCGGCATTCCCCGCTTGGCATTCACCGGAGGGGTCGAGTCCGGGCGAGTTGTCAACGAGGCGGCTGCGAGGCACTTCAAGTCGGTCAGCCTCGAGTTGGGTGGGAAGAATCCTCTTGTTGTGTTCGCCGATGCCAACGTCGACAAGGCGGCTGCTGCTGCCGTCGCCGGGATGAACTTCAAACGCTCGATGGGTCAATCCTGCATGTCACAGTCGCGAATCTTCGTCCACGAATCGGTTCACGACGAGTTCGTGGTGGCATTTAGCAAGCTGGTTCAGGGCCTGACCGTCGGCGACCCGACCGCGAGCGACACCGATATCGGTCCTCTCGTCTTTGCGGCGCATCGGGATCGCGTGTTGGGCCACATCGATACCGCTCGTTCGCAGGGCGCCAAGGTCGTGGTCGGCGGAGGGAAAGGCCACTCCGACCGCGGCTACTACGTCGAACCGACCGTCATGACAAACGTCACGACCGATATGAACATTGCGCAAGACGAAGTGTTCGGACCGGTCGCCGCGATCATCGAGTGGAACGACTACGAGGTAATGGTCGAGGCCTTGAATGGTCTGTCGGTCGGCCTCACGGCGAATCTCTGGACCAACGATCAGGCGAACGCTTTTGAAACGGCACGTCGGGTGCACGCTGGACTTGTGTGGATCAATGGGTCGGGCGCGAAGCCGTTGGGAGTACCGTTCGGCGGCTACAAGGACAGCGGGCTCGGCCGTGAAGGCTCACTCGACGAGATGCTTAGTTACACGCGGAAGAAGAGCATTGTGATGCACTATCAACATGGCTGAACGGTCGCCGCCGAGCGGTCGAACGCCTTGGTATGCAATCGTGGCTGCGCCGCTCATGCTCACGGGCACCCAGAGCCTTGTTCCCGCATTGCCCGCAATGCAGGAGGCACTCGATCTGACCGAACCGCAGATCGGGCTGTTCATGAGCGCGTACTTCCTTCCGAGCATCCTTCTGGCACTGCCCGCAGGAATGGTCGCGGACCGGTTTGGACGCCGCGCAGTGTTTACCGGCGGGCTCGCCGTCTTCGGACTCTGCGGGCTGATCATGAGCATCTGGCATGACTCGTTCGCGCTCCTCCTCGTGATGCGGTCGATCCAAGGAGCGGGCTTCGCAGCTGTACTGCCCCTGACGATGACCTTGATCGCAGATGCGCGGGTCGGCGGCGATCAGGTGAAGGGTCAAAGCCATCGTTCGGTCGCTATGAAGGTAGGCGAGACGTTGGGGCCAGCGTTCGGCGGCGCCCTCGTCCTGGTCGCGTGGTTTGCTCCCCTCGCATTGCAAACACTCGCACTCCCCTTGGCGGCGTGGTCGTGGCGTCACGTTCCGACCGGCGCCACGCTCGGCAAGTCGCTCGGCAGCTCGCTTGGCGTTCTTGTTAACGAGTTCAAAAGCCTTCGATTTGCTCTCCTGCAGTCGGTCGGGTTCTTTCGGTTCTTCTTCAAGTTCGGATTTCTCACTTTCATGCCGATTCTCGCCGTCGACTCGGGCATCCTCTCGATCTTCGAAACAGGCGTCGTGCTCACGGTGTCGGCAGCGTCAGCGCTCTTCATCGCCGCCGTAATGTCGCGCACGACGATCAAGCGACCACCATCGTTCTTGCTCGGCGTCAACTTTGTGATCGTCGGACTCTCGCTGGCCGCGATCGGGGTCGCCGACTCGGCTCTCGTGCTGATTTTGGGCAGCATCTCGTTCGGGCTCGCCGACAGCGCGGCGAGCATCATCTACAGCGCCGTAATCACCCAGGCAGTCGCCGACGACATGCGCGCGACCTTCGTCGCTGCCAACGGGGCGATTCGCAACCTAGGCAAGTTCGCGGCGCCGATCGGCCTCGGCTTCGTATTGCTCGTCTGGTCGATGTCGGCCACGTTCGTCGCCCTCGGTGCGGGCGCGGTGATCGTTGGTTTGTCCGCTCGTACCCTTCGCGAATTCGATCGCTTCGGCGCTGCCGCGGCCGTGAAGGCCACATGACAGACGACTGGAAACCACCGACGTTCGTTCCTCGCGGACGCGTGATCGAAGAGTCCGAACAGATGCTGGACGCCCCAGATCTGTCGTTCGACGAGACCGAAGATGTTTTTCGCATCTCTGAGGTCGGACTCGACTGGAACATCGGCGTCATGGTCTACGAGCCGCGTGACACGAAGCGGATTCCCCTCGCGGTCGATGGCACAAAGATGGGTGCTTTTATCCTTCATGGCGGCTCGCAAGACTTCCGTTCGATGGAGGGTTTCTGCCGGCTGATTACGCGCAAACTGGGTTTCAAAGTCGTCAGCATGACGTACCCCGGTCGACTCAACCTGGCCAATTCGGATCGGATTTGGCCCGGCGACACAATTCGACCGGACGGTTCAGTTCGTACTCCTATATGGGTCGCCGGTGAGATGATCGACCGGTCGCAATACGACATCGTCGAAGACACGTCGATGCGTTCGCGGTACGGCACTCGGGTCCTCGCCAAAGCAAAACCGGGCACAACGTTCCATGCCCGAATGGCTGGCTGGCCAGCAGCGTTCGAGCTGGGGATGATCGAAGCATGCTCTCGCCACCTGGGCGAGGGGTACTCGATTCTCTCGCACGGACATTCCACAGGCGGCCCGTTCGCTTCAGTCCTCGGACAACGGATTCCAAATGTCGCGGGAATCGTCGCTATCGAGAACTCGCCATTCGGCTATGTGCAGGAACAGGCGCGAGTCTTTACCGGCAATGCAGAACGACGAGCCGCCGGACTCTCGGAGAAGTCCCACTCGGATTGGCGTCGAACCGATCCATTCGATGAGTTGAGCATCCGGACATGGCGTGAGGAAGCTCGATATCTAGGACCGCAGGCGGCTGCGTCCGAGGGCGTCGCGGCCCTGATGCGACTCCCGGAACTTATGGAGGATGTGCTCGCCTTATGGGATAGCAGCAAGATCCAGGCCGGATTCAAGTGCGAATACCCGGTTACTCGGAACATCACGACCGCTCTGCGCGAGGCCGCCAATGCCACGGCTGAACGGCTTGCTCTCGACGACGACCAAACCACCCGCCTCGTCGACCGGTACCTCGCGCTGACGCGGGAGCTAACCGGACCCGACGAGTTACCTGTCCCACCCACGCTATTCGGCATCACCGAAGCCAGTCGTGACCATCCCGAGGCGGTGTATCACGACGTGATCCTTCCCGCGTATGCCGCAATGACGCCTCCGCCGCGAACCGCACTGACACGGTTTGGAGCCGGCGTGCACGACTACACGCGAGCGGAACCAGAATTGCCGTACGGCGTCGCGCCATCGGTGATCACCGGTTGGCGGACGGCTCTCGACAACGGATTCTTCAACTGATGCGGAGGCGATGATCGTGGCCTCTTCAATCTTCGCCGACATCACACCGCTACGCGAGTCACCTGAATTCCGACTCTTCTATTTTGGCGAAGCTGCGTCGTCGCTCGGTCGTCAGCTCACGCTCGTCGCCGCACCGATCCAGGTTTACTCGCTGACCAACTCCTCGCTGCTCGTCGGCCTTCTTGGTCTTGCGCAGTTCCCAGCCCTACTGATCGGCTCGACGATCGGCGGCATGTGGTCCGACGCCTGGGATCGTCGCAACGTCCTAATCTTCGCTCAGACCGTGCTCGCAATGATCAGCGTCGGTCTGGCGCTCAACGCCTCCGGGACCCAATCCGTCAGCATCGTTTTTGGCCTCACGACGCTCCAGGCATTCTTCTTCTCGATCGATGCTCCTGCGCGAACCTCGGCGGTGCCACGCCTTGTCAAGACCGCACACATACCGTCCGCGTACGCCCTTCAGGTCCTCAAGTGGCAGTTGATGAAAGCCATCGGTCCGATCCTGGCCGGCGTGGTCATCGTCTGGTGGAGCTTGGCCATCGCATACTGGATCGACGTCATAACCTTCTCGATCGCGATCGCATCGCTTATCGCGATGAAGCCCATGCCGGCGCTCGATGGCGGCACACGACCAGGACTGCGCTCCATCCTCGACGGCTTCAAGTACCTCAAGTCGCGCAAAGCAATTCAGGGAGCGTTCCTGATCGACATCAGCGCAACGGTCTTCGGGGTTCCGCGGGCACTCTTTCCGGAGATGGGGCTGAGCGTATTCGGGGGTACCGAGGCCACTGTCGGCCTGTTGTTCGCCGCGCCCGGAATCGGCGCGTTGATCGCTGCCGCTACATCAGGTTGGGTGAACCGAGTGAGTCGGGCGGGCGTAGCGACCACGATCTCCGTGGCGATCTGGGGAGCGGGAATCACCGCGTTCGGCTTCTCCCACAACATTTCGTTTGCCTTGGTGTTCCTCGCAATCGCCGGAGGAGCCGACGCCATCTCCTCGGTGTTTCGGGCCACCATCGTCCAGCTGAGCACGCCCGACCACCTGCGTGGACGACTCTCCGGCATCAAGATCGCCGCCGTCGCCGGTGGCCCACGCCTCGGCGATGCTGAGGCTGGCATCGTGTCGCGCCAGTTCGGGCCGTCGGTCGCCTCGTGGACAGGAGGGATCGCCTCGATCGCTGGTGCCTTCGTCGTCGCAAAGGCCTTCCCCGCCTTCTACAACTGGGTAATACCAGCAGATGACGAAGACCTGGCCGCCGAAGCAGTTGAACCTCCAGCCGGCGATCTGAACCGGTGAGCTTGCCTCCACTATCCAAAACCTGAACAGAAATGAGCCTTGACATGTCCTCAAACCAACACGATCAGCCTCACTGGAGAGACCGTCTCCCCGAACAAGATGCAGCGGCACTGGCCGGCTACAGCTCTGCGAAAACGGTCGTTGCGCGTGCGGATGCGCCCGTTTTGATGGTGATCGACGTGGTCGAATCGTTCGTTGGGCCAGACGCTGAGATCGCTGAGGCACAACAATATTCGCGCAAGGCGTGCGGCGAACGGGCATGGTGGGCCATTCCAGCAATCTTGACCTTGATCGACGAATTTCGCAGCCGCGGCCTGCCGATAGTTTTCACACACGGCGATCCGAATCAGACGCACATCGGACCGGCAACCCGCCGGCCCGATGCGGCGCGCGATGCCTCACTATCGAACGAGTTCATCGCACAGGCCCGACCGGAGAGGGGCGACATGGTTGTGCCGAAGGTTAAGGCATCAGCGTTCTTCGGTACGCCGCTTCAGTCTTTCCTCACCAAGAACGGACACCGAACTGTCGTGCTCACCGGGTGCACTACGTCGGGGTGCATTCGCGCCACCGCCGTAGACGGGACCTCGTCGGGGTTCGGCGTGCTCGTCGCCGAAGACGGTGTCTTCGATCGATCTGCGATCTCTCACGACGTGTCGCTTATCGATATCGACGCGAAATACGGCTCGGTTCTGCCCGCATCCACGATCATCTCGCTCCTCGACGACGAGAGCTGATCGACCGATGTTGCACCTCGACAACGACGACATCATCGCCCTGATGCCGATGAGCGAAGTAATGTCCTCGCTCCGAATCGGCTACGACCAACTTGCCGACCGCGATGCAGCGCACGTCCCTCGCCTCGAACTCTGGTCGCCTGCCGAAAAGGAAGACGGCTATCACTGCCTTGGATCGATGGCTGGCACAACAAAACACTTCGGCTATTCGGCCATTCGAATCAAGTCGGATGTAATTCACTGGCCCGAGGGCAAAAGGCAGGAGAAATACGCCGTCGAGCCAGGAACATTTTGCGGGTTCATCCTCCTCTTCGCCACAGCGACCGGCGAGCCCGTCGCCTTGATCAACGATGGAGCCCTGCAGCGCATGCGAGTCGGTGGCACTGCCGGCGTCGTCGCGGACGCTCTCGCCAACCCCGATGCTTCGTCGGTCGGCATCATCGGCGCTGGGGATATGGCCCGAGCCTATCTAGAGGCAATCTCGCTCTCGAGATCGCTTCGGTCCGTAAAGGTCTTTAGCCCGACGGCCGCCAACCGAGAAGCCTTCGCGGTCGAAATGTCTGAGAAGATCGGCGTGCCTGTCGAGGCCGTCGACACGGCAGAGTCCGCCGTATCGGATTGCTCGATCGTGGTCACGGCCACGAACTCCATGGTCGCCACGCTACGGCCGGAGTGGCTTTCAGCCGGCGCCTACGTCGTCAACGTGACTCGGCGCGAACTGAGCACCGAGGTCGTGGACGGCGTCGACCGTGTCCTTCAACTCGGCGAGTACAGCATTGGCCCTGGGGCTAACGTCGCCGACATGGAGTTCCCGCAGAGCGGGGCGGGCGCCTTCGTCGCTGGGAACGAAAACGAGCGAGCGCGGCTCCCGTGGCGGAAGAACGTCGAACAGCGCAGCTTCCCGAGCTACATCGACCTCCTGAGTGGGAAGGTCGAGGGCCGACAATCCAAGGACGAGACGATCCTGTTCGTGAACATCGGCGTGCAAGGCGTCCAGTTTGCCAGCGTCGCCGGCCAGGCGTACGAACGCGCCCTACAAGCGGGCCGCGGCAAATCGATGAACACTGGCCAGTTCCTCCAAGACATCCGGGACTGACGCAGATCGGGATCTACCCAATCCCAAAGCCGAAGAGATAGCCGAGCCCGACGGCAATACTCCCCACCCCGACGATCACCGCAATGGTGCGGTAGATCGCAGAATTGCGCTGCGCGTGCAGCAGACCCGAACCCGCCAGCACCGCGAGTACACCATTGGCAACGATCAGCCCGACGACCCACACGGCGAGAATCGTAAGTCCCAGCCCGTAGCCGCCGATCGTTGTCGACGCTACGAACACCGCGATTTGCGTCGGGCTCTCGATACCGACGCCGTGGAGCATGCCGATACCCGTCGCTGTGGCGCCACCCGAGCGGTCCTCGAGCGTCGATCGGACCTCGGTCTCGTGGCTATGTCGATGACTATGTGCTTGCGGTGGTGAACCGTGTCGGTGTCTGCGGCGGGGCGCGCCAACCGGCACAGGAGAAACCCGGGCCACTTCTGTTGCTTCGGACTTTGAGTGTGCGTGCTCGTGAAGCTGATCGAGCTGATCGAGCTCAGCGTCGTGTACATGTGGGTGCTCATGCTCGCTCTCGACGACGACGACTCCATCCCCGCGTCGACCCCGCACTTTGCGCAACCCCGACATCGTGCCGTCGATGATCAACATCCAACGGCTTCGTAGGCGGAAGTCGCTGCCGTGGCGCAGGACACCGACGATTACCCAGATGCCGAGTGCCACGAGCGTGACGCCTACGAAATCACCCAACCATTCGTCGACGCTTTCCGGGATCGACGCCGAGAAAACAATCGCTGCCGCACCGAGAACCAGGACAACCAGGCCGTGACCGAGCGCATAGAACAACGACAGCATGAAACCCCGTCGTCTGCTCTCCGTGCTTCCACAGAGGTCAGAGATCGCCGCGATGTGATCCCAGTCGACGCCGTGGCGCAATCCGAGGGCGAACGCAGTCAGCAGCAGACCGATCGTCATCGAGCTGTGCCGGAGGCGCTCGCCTTTCGCAACACGATGCTCAGCGTGAGCGTGATGGCGACGAGAACAACGCCGATCGCCGCGGTGTCCTCGGTCTGACCCGCATCCCACCGTTGGAAGATAAGCACCGAGAGTAGAACCGCCTTTGGAGACGAGAGGATCAGCGCGAGGGTCAGGTTCCGAATCGAGAGCAAGAATACCAAGAGGGCGCCGTTGATGAACGGAGGCATTATCAGCGGTAGCAACACTTTCCTGAATATCTGGGTCTGGCTAGCGCCACTTACCTCCGCTGCCTCTTCGAGCTGAACCTGAATTTGGGTGATCGCTCCATTCATCAGGCGCGTCGAGAGGCTCGTGTATTGCGTACTGAGCGCAACGATTATTATCCAAGTTGTGCCGACGAGCGGGATCGGCAACACGAGGTAGATCAGCAAGATGCTCGTCCCGATAATCACGCCTGGCATCGCGTGGGGCACATAGGCGAGGACGTCGAGCGCTCGCGCCCATTTCGAGGTCGAACGAACCACGATCCATGCGACGACGACACCGAGCAGCATAACCGCAGCGGCAACCAGCGCCCCGACGAACAACGTGTTCTTGAGCGCAGCTAGGAAGAACTCACTGTCCTGCAGATTTCTATATGCATCGAGGCTTACCCGTTCGAGGGCTCCTCTGCTGGGAACTTCATAGAACGGAATGAGGCTCGTCCAAACAAGAATCAGCAGAGGCAGGATCAGGGCCATGAGGATGTATAGGAAAACCGCGAACATCGCGAAGGGTTTTGCCTTGCCAAGCTCATAACGCTTCTTGCTGAATGATTTGCCGGTCACTGTGCCGAATCGGTCTGCGCGCGCGGTCAGGCGGTTGTAATATAGCAGCGGCCCAAGTGCCACAAAGAGCATCAGAATGCTGAAGGTGCTGGCCACTCCATAGTTTGGTAGCCCGCCGATCGGGACGACCTCGATGAAGACCCTCGTGCTTAGTACCGAAATGCCAGAGCGCAATCCGATTACAAGCGGGATGTCGAGCGACTCGACGACGGTCACGAGTTGATAAACGAGCGCCGAGAACAAGGCGGGGGCAAGTACTGGTAGCGATATTTTTCGGATCGTCTGACGGAATCCGGCCCCGGATACAAGCGCGGCCTCCTCGAGAGAAGCGTCCATTGCACGGAATGCGCCGGTGATCAGCAGGAACGTCACGGGCACCATCGTCAGGGCCTGCACAACGATCATCCCCCCGAATGAAAAGATGTTGAATGGTCCTTCGCGGCCGTCGATTCCAAAAAGCCATCGGGCGAAAACGTTAAGCGCCCCGATACGCGGGCTGCCGAGCAGACCCCAGGAGATTCCTGCTATCACCGCAGGAATTCCGAGCGATGCAATCACCAGGGTGTAAATGGTGTTTCGCAGTGGGATATCGGTTCGTTCGACGAGCCACGCCAGTGCGATCGCGAGTGCGAAGCTCAACAGCAACGCCCCAATCGCATAGACAGCCGTGTTCTGGAGCGTGTTGTACGTAGACGACGACAGGAAGACCGTGTCGTAATTCGACAACGAGAACGGAGCTTCCGACTCGAACGGCAAGAACCCCTCGGTCAGCTTGAAGCTGCTGAAGATCAGGACGCCCAGCGGCCCCACGACAAGGTAGAGGAGTAACGCCACCGTTGCAGAGATGTACAACCCGCGACCCGAGATGCGGAACCGGCCTTTCGGAGATGACGCGGGAGTTACCGGGTCTTCGATTTCGATCTCTGCGTCGACGAGGGTCATGTCAGGGCCCTCACGTGAGGTCGCTCGTCATCTCGCTAGACGATTCAGCGTCCTCCGGCGAAGCCGTCCTCGGCAGGATCCTGATGTGCCGCTTCGGGAAGACGACGCGTACGTCGGTGCCGTGGTCGATCACATCGTGCGCGCCGAGCTGGACCTCGATCAGTCGCTCACCAACGAAGACTCGATAAAGCACCGAAGGACCGTTGAAGAGGCTCAAACTGATCACGCCCTCCAATATGTTCGTCCGGCCAATGTCGTCGATTGATTCAGTAGACAGCTCGACATCCTCGAGGTGGATCGCCGCAACCGCCGGACCGCCGACGACGAGGCCCGGCAATCCGCGTCCAACGATCGGCCCGATATCGGTCTTGATAATCGCGGTACCATCGGGTTCCATCGAATCGACGATGCCCTCGAACATGTTCGCGCCGCCGATGAAGTCGGCGACGAAGGCTGATGCAGGGTCGTGGTAGACCTCTCGCGGGGTCCCGATCTGTTCGATCTTGCCGTCGTTCATCACAGCGACTCGATCGGACATCGAGAGTGCCTCGACCTGGTCATGGGTCACGAACAGCGTCGAGATCTCGACCTGCTGCTGGATAACCCGGAGTTCAGAACGCATCCGATCGCGTAATTTTGCATCGAGATTCGACAATGGCTCGTCGAGCAACAACATCTTCGGGCGACGGACGAGCGCCCTAGCGAGCGATAAACGCTGCTGTTGACCACCGGACAGCATCGTGGCAGGCCGCTTGCCGAGACCTCCGAGATCGACGAGCTCAAGCGCCTCGTTCACTCGAGCCGTAATTTCGGACCGCTTCGGCTTCTGCTCGGCCACCTGAAGCGGGAACGCCACGTTGTCGTGGACCGACATGTGAGGCCAGACCGCATAACTCTGAAAGACCATCCCAAGGCCGCGCTTATTGGCCGGCACGATCACCCGGTTGTCGAATACTTTCTGGCCGTCGATTGAGATCGTGCCGCTGGTCGGCTTTTCGAGCCCTGCGATCGATCGAAGGGTCGTGGTCTTGCCGCAACCGCTGGGCCCGAGCAGCGTGAAGAACTCGCCGTCAGCCAACTCGAATGAAACGTCATTCACTGCGACCTTTACTCCACCGGCTACTGGGAATTCCTTAACTAAGTTTTTGACCGCGATCACAGATTCTTCCCCCAATAATAATTAAAGACATGCCAAGCACCACCGGGGTGGGAGCCATAACGGCCTCCTCACCCCGGATAGCACCAATCGTTCGGTCGCTTAACCCGCGTCGAAATCGGGAGCGATGATCTCCTGGACCTTCTGGCCCGTCGTGCTCGTGGTTTCGGCATCGGCAGCCGAGTCCACGAAGATCAACTCTGCCGTGGCAGGAACACCCGCTGGTGGGAAGTCATTCGCCTTGAACTCGACAGCCTCAAACGAAGCCTTGCCCTCGTCGGTTGCGAGCCAACCAGCGAAGCAAGCCGCCGCATTCGGGTTCTTGGCGTCCTTGTAAAGGCCGTTATAGAGAATTCGCACTGGCACGGCATCCATGTAGTGCATCTCGATAGGCGCATCCTCGGCTTGAAGTTCAGCGTTGGAGTCGGCGCGACCGCTCGTGGTCATCAGCGCGCCACCTGCGAGCACTTCGGTCATGCCTGCGGTTCCGCCACGAATGACGATTGGCTCTACGGTTGCGCTCAGTCGCGTCACGTAGTCGAGCGTTGCCTCTTCACCCCAACTGATCGACAACAGATCAAACGGGTTTCCACGTGGATCGACCACGAGGTCTCCGGCGTACTTCGAGTCGATCAATTCTTCCCAGGTCGCCGGAAGGTCATCGGGCGTGCCGAGGTTGGTGTTGTAAGCAACGCCGAGGCCAACGACGAACAGTCGGATCATGTTCGTCTCGTGGATCGTCGCTGGATCGGCGTCGACGCTCGTCCAGTCGTAGTTCGTATCGAGAAGATCACGGCTAATGAGCGGGAACAACCCGTCCTGAGATCCATAGATCAGATCGATGTCCGGTTCGGCTCCCGCTGCGAGGGCCGTGATGATCTGACCGGCGTAGTCCTCTTCGCGAGCCGACTGCAACTGAATTTCGATACCCGGAAAGCGTGCTTCGAAGGGTGCGGAAATGCGTGCGAAGTTGTCAGGCTCGATCGTCGCAGCGTAGACGAACGAACCTTCCTCAACACCCACTTCACAGACAGCTTCCAAGCCGGTCGCTTCCTCAACTGCCGCTGGTGCTGCCGTTGCTGGCGGTTCGGCCGTAGTGGTTGGCGTGTCGTCGGCTGGTGCTGTCGTCGTTGCTGGTGCTGCGGTCGTTGCCGCCGGCTCTTCAGTCGTGGTCGCCTCGTCGCTGCCGCATGCGGCAGCGACCATCGCTATGGCCATGACCATTGCTACGACACTTGTTCGGCCTATTCCAGTTCTCATTCTGCGTATTCCCCCTACGTTTTTCGGATACCGTATACCATAATACTACAACGGCCGGTATACCAAGAACCGGGCGCACCCGCTGCCCAGATTCGTGGCTACGGTCGCACTATTCAGCGGCCGAATTGGCAGCTGTTGTGAGTAGTTCCATTACCCGTTCTGGGGTGAGCGGAAGCGTTAGCGGTCGATCGAAATCCTGATCGAGACCGATCGCTTGGCACACCGCGGACGCAACGGCGGCGGGGATGGGATTGAGAGCACCCTCGCCTCCGCCCTTGGCCCCATAGGGGCCGACGCCATCGGCGCGTTCTGCCAATACGGTCGTGATCCGTTTTGGGATGTCACGGAACCGCGGCACTCGATATTCGACGAGGTTGGGGTTGGTCAGCTGCTGACCTTCATAGACCAACTCCTCCCAGAGGGCGCAGCCGAGGCCCTGGGTTGCTGCTCCCAGATCTTGACCCTTCACGAGGCTTGGGTTCAGAGCATGACCAACATCACCGACGATCACGAGGTGTTCGACATCAACCTCTCCGGTGTCTTCATGGACGGCGACTTCGACGCCCACGACGCCAACCTCCCAGAACGGCGGAAGGACCGCCGTCGCACCGCTCTTTCGTACGATTCCAATCCCGACTACCTCGCCAGCAGCAGCGCCGAACCACGCCGCAATCACATCGGCGGGCGCAGTCGAATCGTCCTCGTGGACCAACCGATGGTCAACAACGTCGACCTTCGATGGGTCGACGCCCATAGTCTCGGCGCGCATCGCTGTCAGCTTTTCCCAGATGTCGCCGCAGGCGCGTTGGATTGCGAGTCCAGCGATCGTCGTCGTTCGACTCGCTCCAGTCGTCCACTCGTACGGGGTGAACAACGTGTCGGACTGACCGATCGCAACTCGCTCAATGCCGATGCCGAGTTCGCGGGCGACGATCTGCGCGAGGACCGTATGACTCCCCTGTCCCATTTCCGTGCTGCTGGTCAGCAACGTGGCGGATCCGTCCACGTGCAGGCGAACCATCGCGGTCGATGTTGGGGACGCGCCAGCGTCCGACGCCGACAATGCCAAGGCGCGACCGCGACGAATCCCTGGCTCGTCGGCCCGTGCGCCATCTAACAACGCATCGTTGATGGTCTCCATATCGGAGAGTAGGTCCGCGTCGAGTCCGCGCTTGCCTTCGATCAACGTTTGACCGGGCGCCAGCACGTTGCGACGGCGGAGCTCAACGGGGTTGATGCCCAATCGTGACGCGGCGAGATCGAGATTGAGTTCGCCCGCGAGTGCGCCCTGAGGCGCTCCGAAACCGCGGTACGACGATGCTGGAGTCGTGTTCGTATAGACCGCTCGCCCACGAACCCTCACGGCCGGAATGCGGTACGGACCGAAACACCGATTGACACACTTCTCAAGTACGAGCGGACTGTTGTCGGCGTACGCACCCGTGTCCATGATGATGTCGGCATCTCTAGCCAGGATCGACCCGTCAGCGGAAAACGCGGTGCGCATCGTCACCTCGGCTCCGTCTGCGCGGGTTGTATTAATCGCGGCCTCGAAATCGGTCGTCACGTGGACTGGCCGCCCAACCGCCCGAGACGCAACAGCCGCGAGTGGTTCGAGTTTGGTGTACGACTTGGAGCCGTAACCGCCGCCGACGAATGGCACTTCGACACGAACCGCTGAGTGCGGTAAGCCGAATAGCTTCGACAGCTCCTTGCGGACCATCACCGGGTGCTGCGCGGTCGAGATCACATGGATCGAATCGCCGCGGAAGTCGGCAATCGCGTTGTAGGTCTCCATCGCATAGGCGTAGACCATGGGGAAATGAGTCGTGTTCTCCACCACCAGATGGGCGGAATCGAATGCGGCATCGACGTCGCCCCAGCCAATGTCGGCCTCGAGGGCGACATTGGAGATCTCGGCATCGGACGCTTCGATACCCAGAAACCCTCCGACGGGTCCGGCATAACGCTCGGTGTGAATCAAGGTCGTCGCGTCCAACGCCGATCGCGCATCCATTAGCGGCTCGAGCTCGGAGTAGTCGACCCACACCATCGCGGCAGCGTCGGCCGCTTCGTGCACGGTCTCGGCCACAACGATCGCGACCGGTTCACCGAAGTACCGCACCTTGTCGATAGCGAGGATCGGGTGATCGGCGATGATGTGACCAAATCGTGGAATCATTTCGACGAGGTCGGAACCCGTGACGATTCCGAGCACGCCAGGCGCCTCTAAAGCCTCCGCGAGATCGATGTCGAGGATCTCGCCGTGGGCCCGCTCGGCTCGAACCACCGCAGCCTGGGCCAGGTAAGGCATCGTGGAATCGACGCAGAAACGCGCTCTGCCGGTGACCTTCTCGAACGCATCGCGCCGCGCGATCGATCGAGGGTCGCCGGCCTCGGTGAGAATCGCCTTTTCGGTGCCCGTTGCGTTACCCATCAGTGGAACCCTCAACGACGTTCGATTGACCTTCTGCGAGTCTTGTTCCGGCCAACGAGACCGCCTGTTCGATCGGGGCGTAACCAGTACATCGGCAGATATTTCCATCGAGCCATTCCCGGATCGCCTCGGCATCGGGTTCAGGGTCGTGCTCGAGCAGTGCGTATGCCATCAACACGAATCCGGGCGTGCAGAAGCCGCATTGAAATGCGTTGGTCTCGATGAAAGCCTGTTGCACCGGATGTAGCTCACGCCCATTCGCCAGACCTTCGATCGTCAACAGCGACGTTCCATCCAGATCGCATGCGAGCATCGAGCACGCGCTCACTGGATGCCCATTCACGAGGACAGTACACACGCCGCACACTTGAATCTCGCAGCTGACCTTCGTACCGGTGAGACGGAGTCGATCGCGTACGAGCTCGGCCACGGTCATACGAATCGGCACACGCATCTCGACGTCGCGCCCGTTGACCGCGAACCCGATGTCGGCCGAGAACTCCGAAGCGGTCATCGCGAACCTGCAATGAGCGGCCGGAGCCGGTTCCGCAGAACCAATCGTTTGTACTGCGGTGAACCAGAGAGGTCGTCGCTGAGATCAAGACCGTCTAGAAATTCATCCAATGCCGCGACGTCCCCACGCTGGATCGTCGCGTGTTCCGGTCGTTCGGTGGCAGCACCGACCACGATCAACCAACCGTCGATCGTCGGCACGGTCGCAACGCCCACCGTCGGCCGCTCGTAGCTTTGTAGCTTCCAGTACGCCATGCCCGCCGGTTCGAATGGTGTCGTCACGGCTACGAGCAACTCCTTCGGCGTGAGACACGACTCGAAGGCACCCACAATGAAGTCGCTGATCGTTACGACTCTGCCGCCCCGCTCGGTGTGATCGCTGTCGTTTGTGGTCGCGTCTGCGGCCGAAGCAATCTCGGCGTGGGCCCCGAGCGCGGTGAGTACCACCGATAAATCCGAACGCGGCTCGGCGAAACACAAATTGCCGCCGAGGGTGCCCGATGTCCGAACACGGACGTTTCCAACCCGAGAGGCAGCGCCCGCCAGGGTCGGTAAGTGGAGTTTCACAGCGTCGGACTCTGCTACTTCTCGGTGGGTGGTAGCAGCGCCGATTCGGACGGTCCGAGCTCCCTCGTCGACCGTGACGCCCTGCAACTCGGGTAAACGTTTCAGGTCGACCAGGCTCTCCGGGCGGCGGACACCAAGTCGCATCGCGGGAATCAGCTCGGTGGCACCTGCATACGGAACCGCATCCTCGTCGATCGATCGTAATACCTCATCGAGCGATCCGGAACGTACGAGACCGACCGCGGGGACAACGGTCATGCGCACAACCCTTGCTGGGCAGCGATGCAGAATTCGTCGACCATCTTGCGGGCTTTCGACCTGATCAGTCCGGCGCCGAGCGTCGCCACCTTGCCCGTCACCTCATATGTGCCGCCAACGTGTACGTCGCTGAACCCGTCCTCGCGCGGAGCGATCCGCAACTCAGCATCGATGGTGATCCGAGACCGGACCGCCCGATCTTCGCCAGCGGCCTTCACGACGATTGAACGCTCGACGTCGAGCTCGATGACGGATATGTCAAGATCAGCACGCATAGCGAAAGGACCGACCTTGTCCTCGAGCACCGCGCTATAGGTTTCGAGCCGATCATGTTCAACGATCGTGTGGAGAAATGGGAGCCACCCCGCGACTCGAGGCACATCGACCAGATTTGCCCAGACTTGCCCCGGTGCCGCCTCGATGATGAGTTCTCGTTCGAGCGTTTCCTTCGACACGGTTCGCTCAGACCGCTTTGAGCGCGGGCAGGACCTCTCGGCCGAGCAGTTCGATGGAGGAGAACCATCGGTCATAGGTGAGACGGAGATCGAAGACGAGATGATCGACGCCAACTTCGGCGAACCGCAGCGTCTCGGCGATTACCTCGTCAGGATTACCAGCGATCAGCGATCCCTCGATGTCCTTCTCGGTCTTGAATTCACCCGATTCGGGCTTCGCCCACCATTTCCCGCGCAGGTTAGCCCAGGCGATCAAGCCATCGATGTTCAACCCTTCGTAGGCGGCCTCGTGGGTCGCAGCGATCGACGTGGGCGGAACGACTCCTATCGTGGGCATTGGTCGTCCGTTGGCGGCGGTCAGCTCGCGCATCTTTGCCCCGCGTTGTTCTATCGTCCTAAGCGTTGTTCGGCCCGGCATCCACCCGTCCGCGTATTCGGCGGCTAGCCGAGCGGACTTCGGGGTTGCACCGCAGTACCAGAAGGGGACGTCGCCCCCTGGCTTTGGCTCCACGGTAAGATTTTCGATCGTGTAGTTATCGTCCTCGTATGTCACCTCATCCTCGTTGAACAAGCGTTTGAGGATTTTTGCGTTCGACTTGACGAGGCTGACCCGGTCCTTATCGCCCATTCCGATCAGCTCGAACTCATGATCGAACGTGCCTGCTCCGAACCCCAGAATCAAGCGATCGGAACCGATGAGTTGATCGATCGACGCGATCGAGAGCGCCGTGTGCACGGGATGGCGGTACGGAATCAAGGATGCCGTTCCCACCTCAATCTTTTCGGTGACCGCACCGATTGCGGCAATGACAGCTAGCGGCTCATAGAAGGTGTTGTTCGCCTTTTCCATCTCACCGTGCGGCTCAAAAGCAAGATGATCGCGAACCCACACCGAGTCGAACCCAAAGCTCTCGGCGAGAGCCGCCCCATCGAGCATGTTTCTCCGATTTGCGTACTCACCGAAATGCGGGAGAAGGAGGCCGAATTTCATTGTCATTGTGGTCAGTCCTTAGTTGTGTTTCTTCGGTCGGTGATTAACGATGGGATCTGGTGAATGCGTGCTTACAACGTGGGCCGGGCGAGTTGGCCCCATCCGGGCTCGCCGACGACGACGCCGTTCCGGAAGACGTCGCGGCCGCGGACCATCGTGCGAACGATCTTGCCTTTGCTCGACCGCCCGTCATATGGCGTCCACCCACAACGCGATAACACGTCGTCGTTGGTGTACTTCGTCGTATCGAGTGGATCGAAGATCATCAAGTCCGCATCGAACCCGGGTTTGATGAAGCCCTTGTTTGCGATCTTGAACTCGGTTGCCGGAGACTCGGCGACGACCTCGGCGACCCGTTCGAGGCTGATCTTGCCGTCGACGGCCGAATCGAGCAGGAGAGCGTACTGATCCTGAATGCCCGGCGTTCCCGTATGGCACGCCCAGCAATCCTCCCAGCCCACTTCCTTCTCCTCGCGGGTGTGCGGCGCGTGGTCTGACGACAACATGTCGATCGTGCCGTCGTTTAGGGCCTCCCATACCGCCTCTCGGTGATGATCGGGGACCCAATAGGACAACGCGTAGGGACCGAGTTCTTCGACATCGCGCCAGGTGGACAGGAACAGCGCCCAGTGATTCACTTCGCAGCTGACCTTGACGCCACGGCGTTTCGCCTGACGAACCAGTTCGATCGAGCCGGAGGTCTGCATGTGAACAATGTGCAGCTTGGTGTCAGTCGCTTCGGCCATCTGAAGCAGCACAGCGATAGCAGTGTCCCAGATCAAGCCATTGTGGGTTGCGAGCGTCTGTGCGTAGGCGGCAGGGCTGCGATCGCCCTTGTCCCAGTGCGATTGCTCGGTCACGTCCATGATCGCCTGATCGTGAGGATGGACCATGAACGGCAGACCGGTCGGCTTGATCGCCTCGAACATTCTCAGAAGGTGACCGTGATCGCTAATACCAGTGCCACTCGGGTGCGGATAGTCCCGGCCGGTGTCGACGACCATGTAGATCTTGTATGCAGCGATTCCTGCGTCTGCCATCGCTTGGACCTCATCGAGTTGCGATGGCACCGGATTGTGATTCCAATCGACAAGGCTCTTGGAGTCGTAGAGCTCGAAGAGGTCGTCGAGGATCGCTCGGCTCTTGGTGACCGGGTTCAGATTTGGCATCCCGAATACCGTCGTTACGCCACCGGCCGCCGCGGCTTGCGTACACGTGGTGATGTCCTCTTTGTGG
This sequence comes from Verrucomicrobiales bacterium, assembly GCA_047638715.1. GTDB lineage: Bacteria > Actinomycetota > Acidimicrobiia > Acidimicrobiales > SHLQ01 > SHLQ01. Next base: position 9,463 of record JBLIMK010000008.1, on the reverse strand, counting down.
ACGTATCCAGGTTCGCGGAGGTGGACGTGCACATCGATCATTCCAGGAAGTACCCAATGTCCAGTGGCGTCGACGTTGTCGGCACCTTCCGGAACCGGGATCGCCCCCGGCGACGCGATCGCAACGATCTTCTCGCCAGCGATGAGGACGTCCGCGTGTTGTTGGCCGTCACCGGTGATGACCGTGCCGTTAGTGATGACTTTGTCGATCGCCCCGGTCATCCAGCTACCTCGGACGGTAACTCGAGCGTGACGATCGACTCATTGGCCGGGACTGCAGTGTGGACATCGATCGAGCCGCCCGTGAACGCCTGGCGATACCAGTCGACAATCTGGGGGATGACCTGCGGGCCGTACTGTGCGTATGCCGCGTAGTGCGTGGTGTGACGCTGCATGATCAGTTTTTTTGGAGCACCGGCCCGCTCGTACAGCGCCGTCGTGTGATCCGATGGCGTGACGGCGTCATCTTCGACTCCGATGAACATCAGCGGCGTCGGAGCAACGTTAGCCACGACATCGATCGGTCGGTACTTCATGATCGCCTCGGCACAGCGCAACGGAATCGATGTGGGAATCCGGCCATCGACGTCGCCCTTAACATTGGTTGCTTTGCGTTCGGGCGTGGCGACCATGATGTCCTCACGCGGGTGAACCATTTCGCCCTCGCCCGTGAGCACCCTGACCAAATTGTCGGCCTTGATCCGGTCGAGGTATGCCTGCCACTCGTATTCTCGGCGCATCCGGTGTAGCCAGTCTTCGCCATCTGCGACCGCTACCTGAGCGACCGCTACGCGCACCCGCCGATCGTTTGCTGCGAGGAGGACAGCGTTGCCGCCTCCGGTACCACCACTGCCAAACGCGCCGATGTTGTTCGCATCGACGTCGTCTCGTGTGGTGAGGTACGTGACAGCGTTAATCAAGTCCTCTAGCTGCAGCTGTGGCAGCAGAATCCCGCGATCGCCTTCGCTGTCGCCGAACCCTCGGTAGTCGAAGATCAACACGTGCGAGCCAGCGCTCGTGAGCGCCTCGTGATATGGGAGATACAGCTTGGCGTCTTTAAGACCGAGCCACCCGGGCCCCTGGACGATGGCGGGCGCCGGACCGTCGAGGTCGTCGGGTGAGCGGAAAATTCCCCGTACCCGAACCCCTTCGCTATAGAACTCAACGAGTTCCTCCTGCATCGTTCCTCCTATGCTCAACCTTGGACAATTGGACTCACATTCGGTGCTGCAAACTCGTGGACCGGAATCGGACACACGGGTTAGCTGCATCGATCAGACGTTCTATGAATCCAAGTATGTCTGTATACCATGTCACCTCGTCGAGGACCAAGGCGTGATGGTAGAGCTGGGTTACTCGGGATCTTTTGCGGTCGTCAACCGGTCCTGAAGGGACTCGATCAGGTCATCTCGTGCCTGCGTGAGGTGCAGCGCCACGACCTTTTCGGCGTGGTCCGCGTCTCGATCGATGATGCACCGCCGAAGCGTCTCGTGACTCTCGGAGATCGGCGACGTCGAGGTGCGGTGGTAGAGCGTGATCTCGTCGCGCATCCGCATGATCACCGCGTGAATTCGAGTCAATCCACTCTCGGCATAGAAGACGTCGTAGAAGGTCCGGCGACTCGACGGCCCGAGTTCGGGGTCCTTCGCATTGAAGTCCATCATCTCGCTGAGCTGCACCAGACGCTTTGCTGAGGCGGCGTCGATGCGCGAAACGGTCGCATGGGCTGCCATTGGTTCCAGAGCGAGGCGAATCGCATAGACCTCACGAACATCGTGCGGAACTAGGACGACGACCCGAGCGTTGCGATGCTGGTCAAAAACGATCAAGCCGTCGGCGGCCAGCCGACTGAGTGCATCGCGCATGGGAATTCTGCTGACACCATATTGCTCGGCCAGCTCGCTCTGACGGAGGTGCTCGCCCGGGTCAAAATCACCGGCGAGAATGGAGGCGCGCAAGGTCTCGACAAGGGCGTCGGTCATGGTGGTAGGCCTCGGCAGCGCTTGAACGGGGCGTGGCGTCGTGGGTGTCATCTAAACTGGCCTCTCATGCGCGACAAAACCTGCGCTATAGGATTATAACGTACATGGGAAACCACCTGTCGTGGTTTCTAATGCGCCATGTGGGCTAACCCGTGCACTCGTCGGTTACGGGGTCTGGCCGAACTGCGCCAGTATTTGCCGCGCATTTGCGGCGTCGACTCGACTCAGCACAGAGGCAACGCGCGTTTTGTGACTGAGACAGACTCGCCAGAGCTCATCGGCGTTTAGCCCGGCCATGCTCTTGAGATACGCGTAGTCGATACCGGTCACGGCGCGCTCCCGCATCTTGGCGACGAGCTGCTCACGATGCGGTGCCGAATAGGCGTAGACGAGTTCGTCTAGCTGATCAGCGTCGATAGCGAACAACGGCGCCCGAACCCGCTCAAGGCGACCTGCATCGATCAGCTCTGGCATCAGGTAGTCGAAGGCGAGAAGTAGGAGTGCGCTGGCGTGGATGCCATCTGGGTCACCGTCGGTCAGCAGAAGTACGCGGTCGTACCTCACGGAGTCGAGGTCAAAAGCTTCGCCGCTCCATGCACCGATCGTTCGCACGATCGATCGAAGCTTGTCGTTGTTCACGATCTCGCGGCCCGATGCACGCTCCACGTTCATTGGTTTGCCCTGAATTGCGAGCACCGCCTGCGATGTTGGATCGCGAGCGATCGATGCCGCATTCGCGGCGGAGATCCCCTCCACGATGAACAGCTCGCGCTCGCCCTCCCCAACCTCGTTCGTGCATTGTGTGAAGACCTCTTGGGCCATAGTTGCGCAGCTAGGCGAGGTTGTCGGCGAATGATTCGAGCTGACGCAGGTTTCGCACCTCGAAGATCCCGTCACAGTGTTGGCTGTACTCGCCGATGATCGAGTCGCCCGTGTCCCAGTAGCTCTTGGGTTCGGGATTGAGCCAAAAGACGTTGCGGGCGCGCTCGGCGATGTCTTTGATAATCCAGCTGTTCGGCGCGTGATAGTTGTTCCGCGCATCGCCCAAGATCAACACCGATGTCTTTGGACCCACGTCTTTGCCGTACGCGTTCCAGAAGACCTCGAGCGCATGGCCGTAGTCGCTATGACCGTCGACCCACACGACGTCGGCTTCGGTGTTCACCCGATGGATCGCCTCAGTAATGTCATCGGTGGACTCGAAATATTCGGTGACCTCATCGAGGCCATCGATGAAGACGAAGGAACGAACCTGTGTGAATTGACTCGACAGGGCATAGACGAGATGCAGCGTGAACCGAGCGAACGCTGCCACCGAGCCGGAGATATCGGCGATTACCATGATCTCGGGTTTCTTGGGGCGAGGATTCTTGAACTTCGGGTCTGCGGGTACGCCACCGTAGGACAGCGATGACCGAATGGTGTGGCGGAAATCGAGCGGACCCTTGCGCCCACGACGACGTTTGCGCGCCAGCCGCACAGCAAGCTTTCGGGTCAGCGGATAGATCGCTTTGCGAAGGTTCGCCATCTCTTCTCGGCTCGCGTGCATGAAGTCGACATCCTCTGGCAAAGGTTTACGCAGCGTCTTTGCCATAGCTTCCACACCACGGTCGGCGACGAGGCGTCGACGAATTTCGGCCTCGATCTCTTTCTTCAGCGCATCGATGCGGTCCTTGTAATCGTCTCGTTGCAAACGTTGCTCGAACTGGCTCGTCTCCTCGGAGCTGTCCTGCTCCTGCTGCATCAACTGCTCGAGCACGCCATCGAGATCGAGATTTCGCAGCGTCCGATAGAGGTAATAGGTTCCGCCGACCGGTCGGCCTGGCTCCATGCCGGCGTAGCGGCGGACGGACTCGCGCGCCATCGATCGCATCAGGGCCTGATCGCCATTTGCGAGCGCGTTGTACAACATCTGGGCGAGCTCTTCGGGTGTCATCCCCGAGTTCGAACCGCCCTGCCCCTTGTCGCCTTGACCTTGCCCACCCGATTCCTGATCGTCCTCATCGTCGTCGTCGGGAGAACCCTCGAGCAGGTCAGCATCGAGTTCGTACTCCTCACCGCGTAGCGAGAAGTACACATCGAAGACGATTTCGAAGGCCTTCCAATGCGAGTGGTTCTTGACGAGTGTTGCCGCGAGCGCATATTTCAGCGCCATGCGATCCTCGAGCGGGATGTGTTGGATTGCCTGCATCGCATCGAGATTCTCGGTGAGACTTACCGGAAGGCCGGCGTTACGAAGCTCGACGATGAACCCGGTGAGAAGATCGAGAAGCGGCGACGAGTCGCCAGGCCCTGGTTTCTCGACGGCGGGAGGCGTCGTGGTCATCTCAGCCTGCGTAGGTGTCGGCGTTTGCGTTCATGTCCTTCACGGCCTTGTCGATATCGGTGCGGTACTTCAACAAGATATTGACCGTCTCGGTGGCAGTTTCGGCATCGATCTGGTCGATACCGAGCAACACCAGAGTTCGAGCCCAATCGATCGTCTCTGACACGGACGGGTGTTTCTTCAATTCGAGCTGACGAATCGAGCGAACGACACGTGCGACCTGGTTGGCCAAGTGTTCGGTGATCTCGGGCACCCGCGTCATGACGATCTGCTTCTCGCGCTCCATGTCGGGATAGTCGAGGTGGAGGTAGAGGCAGCGGCGCTTCAACGCCTCGGAGAGCTCGCGGGTGTTGTTCGAGGTCAGGAACACGAGCGGAATTTGATTTGCGGTAACCGTGCCCAATTCAGGAATCGAGACCTGATACTCGGACAGGATTTCGAGCATTAGCGCTTCGGTCTCGATCTCGACGCGATCGACCTCATCGATCAGAAGAACGACCGGATCCTCGGCGCGAATCGCCTCGAGCAAAGGACGCGTGAGCAGGAACTCTTCGGAGAAAATGTCTTCCTCGAGTTCGCTCCAGTCGGAGTCGCCGCTTCGATCGGATTGGATACGAAGCAGCTGCTTCTTGTAGTTCCATTCGTACAGCGCCTTGGCTTCGTCCAGACCTTCGTAGCACTGGAGGCGAATCAGCCTGGCGCCGGTCATCTCGGCCACCGACTTCGCGAGCTGTGTCTTGCCGGTTCCAGCGGGACCTTCGATCAGAACAGGTTTCTCGAGCCGATCGGAAAGATAGACGGTTCCAGCAATGGCATCATCTGCCAAATAGTCGACCGACTCCAGTTTCTCCCGGACTTCGGTGACGTCTGCAAAGCGATGATCCATCCAACGATGATATTCCGATTCTCCGCACTTCCGGCGAAGCGGATTCGGTGGCTAACGTCGCAGAGTCGGGTCGGTCTGTGTGACGCGGTTTCGGACCGTGAACACGCTGTCGCCACTGAGTACACCGCCACGGCCGAACAGGCGACCGAATTGCCAGTTCGACAAACCGAGCTCCGGGCGATTCAACGCGTATTGCCCGTCGACCCAACGAGTGAAACCGTCGCCGACGAACGGAGCGTCGATCGCCGCGAAGAAGTGCTCGTGCTCGTCAGCATCTTGGCTGATCAGCGAGGCGACGAACCGTGGCGCTTGGGAGTTGAAGAGCTCGACCGCGTCATCGATGGACTCAACGATCGCGAGCGTCACCTCCGGACTGTCTTCCCACTCCCACTCGACGCCCAGTTGATCGATGCTGATGACCGACGCGCCGGGTTCGAGCACGTCCCCCTCAGCGCGGGCGATCATCGTGTCCTCGAACCATTCGCTCGGCAGTCGCTCCGATGAATCCTCAACGATGTGAAGCTTCGGCGAAACACCTCGATTCGCCCCAGCTTTCTTCAGGGCGTCAAGAAAGACCGGTACCAAGCGCTCGGCGTTCGACGCCACGATGCAGCAGGTGTTGAGCGTGTTGCACACTTTGCGATCGAGGCTGTGCTCGACCACCGCTCCGAAACGATCGGAGTCGGCGAAGGCCGACGCCACGATCCAAGCGCCGCCCGTACCGTGCAGGCTGACCGATATGCCCGCCTGACGAGCAACGGCACCGAGCTGCGCCACAGCGGCACCGCTCCCCCGAGCGACCGCCAGCGAGAGGCGATCATCACTGAACATGGCATGACCAGCAGCTCGAGAAGAGCTGTCGACCAGACTCGCAGCACCAGCGGGAAGCCCCGCAGCTTCAAGTGCCGGATCGAGCGCGTGTTTCACGATCGCGCGCGCTGTGCCGAGCGCATCGCTACCGATTCGGAAGACGACCGTATTCCCGGATCGGAGAACACCACAGGCATCGGCAAAAACGTTTGGACGGCCTTCGAAGACAAACCCGACTACACCGAGACCGGCGCGGACTTGATCGATTCTCCAGCCCTCGTGTTCGACCGAGTCGACCACTTCTCCGCGGCCTGACGGCTGGATCGCCCAGCCACGAAGGCCAGCGATCATGTCGCTCCGCATACCGTTGGTCAGCTCGAGTCGGGTCGTGCTCCTCCCCTTCGCTTTCGCCGCTTCGATATCTGCGAGATTCGCGGCGGCGATCGGTGCGAAAGAATCGGCGGAAGCTAGGCGGTCTGCAAAGGCCTCAAAGAAAGCGGAAACGGCGTCGTCAGAGACCCCAGCCATCCACCCGAAGGCGGTGCTAGCGGCGCCTACAGCCGCGCTGGCAATGTGTGAGACCTCGGCCGGGATATGCAGGAGATCGCCTGTTGTTTGCACAACGACGAGATGGTCGCCGGAGACGAACGCGTCGGCGAGCTCGGACGGCACGGTGGTCATGCGGTTCCCGCCATAGAGGACGGGCATACCAGCGGTAAGTGATTGCAACTCAGCCATCTATGAACGCTAGCTCCGGAGCGGGAGAACTACCGTGGTCGAGATTCCTGTGAGCACTGAACCAACATTCCCTGAACCCGGCGGAAAGCCGAAGCGTTCTGCATCCGCCCTCGTGGCGGTGGGAATCTTGTTCTCTCGACTCTCCGGCGTTGTCCGCGAAATCGTGTTCAGCGCCTTTATGGGTGTGGGTGCCACCGCCGATGCCTTCGGCTTCGCAACTCGAATCCCGAATGTGTTGCAGATGCTTCTCGGCGAAGGGACGTTGAGCGCCTCGTTCATTCCCGTGTATTCGGGCGAGCTCGAGCGAGACGAGGAAGAAGCCGGGAGGGTCGCCGGTGCGGTCGCTGCGCTCCTCGCACTCGTTGCTGCCATCATCGTCATCCTCAGCTGGATCTTCGCGTATCAAATCACCTGGGCGATCATGCTCGGACGCACGGAGGACCCGCGGTTCGATCTCACGGTCTCGCTCCTGCGAATCATCTTCCCGTCCGCTGGCCTGCTCGTCCTATCCGCCTGGTGCCTCGGCATATTGAACAGTCACCGACAGTTCTTCCTGTCGTACGTAGCACCCGTGCTTTGGAACATCGCACAGATCACCGCGGTCGTCGGCGCAGTCGTGTTCTTCGGGTTCGGAGATACGTCGCTAACGAACTCCTCGGTGCCCAACGCCCTCGCGGACCCCCAGACAAACGTCCTGGTACTTGGCGAAGTTGCCAAGGTCGCGGCATGGGGCTTCCTCGCTGGTTCTGCACTTCAGTTTCTTGTGCAGGTTCCGAACGTTCGCAAGCTCACGACCGGGCTGCGTTTCCGGCTCGACACAAAGCGGGCCGGCGTCCGAGAGGTCATCCGACGCTTCGGAGGCGCGGTTAGTGGCCGCGGCGTAATCCAAGTATCTGCGTTCGCTGACACGATCTTGGCCGGAGCGATCACCACCGGCGCTGTCGCTGCCTTGGTGAAGGCGCAGATTCTCTACATTCTGCCGATCAGCCTCTTCGCCATCAGTATCGCCGCGTCAGAACTCCCCGAGTTGAGCCGACTCACCAACCCCGAAGACATCCGTAAACGCGGCGAGAAAGGTTTCGCCCAGATCGTCTTCTTCGTCTCGTTCACCGCCCTCGCCTACATCTTGCTCGGCGACAAGATCATCGGAACCCTCCTCGAACGCGGCGAGTTCAACAGCGATGACACCATCTTGGTGTGGTTCACCCTCGGCGCGTACGCGTTCGGCCTCGTACCGTCAGCTGTGTCGCGGCTCACGCAAAACACGTTGTGGTCCCAGGGGGACACGACCGGCCCGGCTCGCATCGCGGCGGTACGGGTCGTTATTGCGATCGCGATCGCCATCGGGGCGATGCAACTCTTCGATCGGATCGGCACTTCCGACGTCCGCGACCTCTTCCCAACCTTGTTCGACGGAGGTACACGCAATGAAGCGCTCCGGTTCGGCGCCGTGGGCATCACGTTGGGCTCAGCGATCGCCGCGTGGGTCGAAGCAATTCTCCTTTGGCGTCTCGCGGACAAAGCTGTTCCGGGCGTCTCCCCCCTTCGTCCATTGAAGCCATTACTGCCAGCGCTCGCCGGCGCCGCGGCTGTCGCCGTAGGCATGCGCTTCGTCACCGACGACATGTGGCCTCCGCTCGCAGCTGCCCTCGCCGTCGGCCTGACGGGATTGATGTATCTCGGCCTTTGCCGTGCGCTGGGCATACCGCAGGTCGATCTCGTCCTGGTCGGACCGCTCAAGCGATTCCGCACGTCGATATAACACGACGGGCATAGCAACGGCGAAAACACCACATCACGAACGGCTCGACGTATTACAGTGCGAAGCATGATTAAGACGTTGAAGAAGTGGTGGAAGTACCTGACGGCGAAGGCCGACTCGGAGTTCGAGAAGAACGCCGACCCCAAGGTGCAGCTCGAGCAGGCAATTCAAGAGTCGAAGGAACAGCATCAGCGCCTGAAGGAACAGGCCGCCAACGTCATTGCGCATCAGAAGCAGACCGAGATGCGCCTCGAAAAGTCCATGGTCGAGCTCGAAAAGCTGACCGGCAATGCTCGCCAGGCCGTGATGATGGCCGACGAGGCAATGCAGCGCGGCGACGAGACAAAGGCCGTGGAGTACACGAGCGCAGCCGAAGCCTTCGCTGGTCGGCTCATCGCGGTCGAAACAGAGGTCGAGGACCTCAAGGCGCTTCACCTCTCGGCGACCCAATCGGCGAACGAGGCAAAGAACGCCGTTGCGCAGAACTCCGATCGTTTGCAGTCCAAGTTGTCGGAGCGACAGAAGCTCCTCAGCCAACTCGACCAGGCCAAGATGAAGGAGCAGATGAACGACGCGATGAGCTCGCTCGGCGAGACCGTCGGCGCCGACACTCCATCGCTCGACCAGGTGCGCGAGAAGATCGAGGGTCGCTTGGCACGCGCAGATGCGACGTCCGATCTCAACGCGTCCTCGACCGAAGGTCGCATGGCCGAAATCGAAGCTGCCATGAAGGGCACCGAGGCAAAGGCCCGCCTCGAGCAGCTCAAGAGCCAGCTCGGTGTTGGTTCGACCCAGACCGCAGCGCCTGAAACATCGACCGCTACCACTCCTGGCGAGGGTGGCACCACGGCGACCGCTGGCTGAGCGCGATGACCCCCGAACAGGTCAAGGCCCTTCGAGAGTCCGCAACGAACATCATCGCTCACGAAAAGCAGCTCGAGGGTCAGCGAACAAAGCTGT
>JBLIMK010000007.1:0-69112 GCA_047638715.1 Verrucomicrobiales bacterium | reverse complement strand
GGCGCGATTCCTGGAAAGTCGACGACGTTTTCGCGCGACGCGACGACCGTCGGCACCGTCGTTGTCCTGGCCGCTGGAACCGACGTCTGCGGCGCGTCCAGCGATTCGGGCGAGTCAGGACCGAGCGAATTGAGTCCGAGTAGCCCTGCGACGACGAGCATGGCGAAGAGGGCGAGGCCGAGCACGCCTGGCGACCGTGGCACCGGTTTCTTGAATTCTACCGGGGCAATCGCCGGCGTCGAGTCCAACGTCTCGATGATGATGGAACGCTGGTTTGTACCGCAGGACGGACAGCTGATGTCTTTGTCGTCGATGCGCTGCTGGCAGGATCGACAACGGAGCATTCTTAGGAATCGGCGAGATACGACTCGAGGGAATCGTCGAGCGCATCAACCCACGGGGTGTGATGGGCAGGAGCGACGTTTCCAGTGAGCGGCGACTCGTGGCCCATATCGCGGAACGTCATGATGCCCGCCTTCTTGTGGCCCTTCCAGTCTCTGAACAGCCTGTTGACGAGTGGAATGTTGAAGTCGGGATAGTCGGTTTGATCGACGAGGTCCTGGGTGTATGCGCCCTGGAAATCGATTGCGCCATAGTCGTCGGGCACAGCGTCCTCGGCCACGACGAGATCGTCGATCCACTGCTGTTGCGCGTCGCTATCGGGAAGATCGATTCGACCCATGATCACGTCTCGGGCGTACCACGCCTGAGCGTCGAACATATTGAACGTGTACCACTGGTCTTGCATGCCGAGATACATGACGCCGTTGTTCGGTTGGAAGACGACGCCGCGGTACAACATCGCTGTCGCTAATCGGTTTGCTGTCTTCAGTCGTAGATCGGGAGACATGAACGGGAAATGGTGTTTGTATCCCGTGCAGCAGATGATTGCATCGAAGTCCTTGGACGTTCCGTCCGTGAAGTGCACCGTGCTGCCTTCGACACGATCGAGGATCGGCCTTTCGTCCCAGTTGTTGGGCCAGTCGAAACCCATTGGACCGCTGCGCGCTGTACACGTGATCGACTTGGCGCCGTATTTCCAACACTGCGACCCAATGTCCTCGGCGGAGTAGCTCGCGCCCATAATCAGTACGTCTTTGCCCTTGAACTCGACCGCGTCTCGGAAGTCGTGTGCGTGCAGAATCCGCCCTGGGAACTTCTCGAATCCAGGGTAGTGAGGCATGTTGGGCGTGGAGAAATGTCCGCTAGCCACGACGACATGGTCGAATTCCGATGACGAGGTATCGTCGGTTTCGTGGTCGTGGATTGTGACCGTGAAGTTGTTCTCATCAGCGTTGAACGAAACGTTGTGGACCGACGTGTTGAACTGGATGTGGTCTCGGACGTTCGTCTTCTCGACGCGGCCTTTGATGTAGTCCCACAGGACTGCGCGGGGCGGGAACGACCCAATCGGCTTGTCGAAATGTTCTTCGAAGCTGTAATCGGCAAATTCGAGACATTCCTTGGGACCATTCGACCACAGGTAGCGGTACATGCTTCCGTGAACCGCTTCACCGTTTTGGTCGAGACCGGTTCGCCACGAGTAATTCCAGAGGCCACCCCAGTCGCTCTGCTTCTCGTAACAGACCACCTCGGGTACGTCGGCGCCCTTTTGCGCGGCACTGTCGAATGCGCGTAGCTGCGCAAGCCCGCTCGGGCCTGCACCGATGATCGCGACTCGTGTCATGTACTCATCCCCCTGATTATGTCGTCCCCAATAGCGGACTTAGTTGTCTGGCTGTACGTCTCGAACTTTGGTCTTGTCCGGATCGTAGAACGGGAATCGAACCACCGTCGCCGGGATTCGCTTCTGATGTCCGTCGAGTTTGCCCACCTCGACCGTCGTGCCGATCTCGGAGTGTTCGATAGCCATGCGGCACAGCGCAATATTCTTCTTCAAGAGCGGCGAGATCGTGCCGCTCGTTATTTCGCCGACCTGTTGACGCCCGATGAAAACGCCGTCGTCATTCGCACCGGTCTCGCCGCCGACAAGCTCGAGTCCAACGAGTTTGCGGGTGGGGCTTTCCTTACGGCGAAGGAGCGCGTCGCGTCCAATGAAGTCGTCGTCCTTCGACTTGAGTGGCACGGTGAACCCGATGCCCGCTTCGAATGGATCGGTCTGATCAGAGAATTCATAACCAGCGAAGATCAGGCCAGCCTCGATGCGCAACATGTCGAGCGCTTCGAGACCCATCGGCACCAGGCCTAGCGGTCCGCCCACGTCGAAGATTGCATCCCATACCTCGGCTCCGCGAGTGGGGTGGCAGAAGACTTCGAAGCCAAGCTCCCCCGTGTAACCAGTGCGTGAAACGACGACCGGGATCCCGAGTTCACCGCCGATGCGAGCAATCGTTAGGCGGAACCAGCCGAGCTCGTCGATAGTGGGCTGACCGGGCGGGGTCCAGATGACCTCTCGCATGATGTCGCGACTTAGCGGGCCTTGGACCTGCAGGTTGCTGAGCTCGTTCGTGCTGTTGCGCACCCACGCGCGCAATCCGCGCTCCTCGGCCTGCTGGCGGAGCCAGAGGCCACTCGCATCGCTGCCGCCGATCCATCGGAAGTTCTCTCGGCCGAGGCGGAAGATTGTGCCGTCGTCGATCATGCCGCCGGTGTCGTAACACATGGCGCTGTAGCTCACCTGTCCGTCGGCGAGCTTGCGAACGTTGCGGGTCAGGCACGTTTGCAGAAGCTCCTCAGCGTCAGGTCCAGTTACCTCGTACTTGCGCAAGGGCGAGAGGTCGATCGCTGCGGCCTTTTCTCGACAAGCCCAATACTCCTTGATTGCGCCATGGCCAGAGCTGCCGTAGTGATCGGCGAGCCAGAAGCCTTCGTACTCGCTGTAGTTGCGAGTGAGCTCCGAGGTACGTGGGTGGAACCCGGTTTCGCGGGTGAGTTCGGGGTCGGCATCGGCAGACATTCTGAAGGCGATCGCTTTCGTGACGGGTTGAGTTTCTGGATAGACGCGTACTGCAATGTCGGTTGGTGACCAGCCATTGGCTGCATCGACATCACATGGACATGCCGTTGAGACGCACACCAGGTCGGTGAGTGCTTTCATCATCACGTAGTCGCCGGGGCGAGACCACGGTTCGTCGAGGTAGATCTGATTCGCGTCGTCGACGTTGGTGTTGTAGAAGAAGTTGATCGCTTCCCAGCCGGTGCGAGCAGCGACGCCGTAAGGGTCCATTGCTCGGTTGATGTTGTCGGTGCAGTTCACGTGGCCGGGGTAACCCATGTCGTCGTAGTACTTTGAGGTACATGCGAGGTTGAACGTGTCGTGGCGGCCAACCGTGTCTTGGACGACCTCGAGGAGCGGTGCCATCGTGGAGTCATAGAACTTCGAATAGAGGCCGGGCCCGGGGAACGCTGCTCCCATCAAGCTCCGAGTCGTGGTCGCGTCGAGACATTGCTCGATCGATCCGTCGAGCGCGTGGGCGTCGAACGCTTGAAAGTCCGAACACTCTCGTCCTTCGATATCGATGACCTGGATGTACTGCCCGGCTTTCACTTCAAAGGCCAACGCTGTTCGCCGTTCGACGAAAAGGTCTTGTTCGAGGTCGCCGAGTGGTACGGGCAAATGGATCTCACCCACCTCCGGTGTGCTGGCTCGACGGACGAATGCGATGAGTGCGGTGGTCGGGTCCGAGCTGTGAGGGTTCATTGGTTCGCCGGGTGCGGCGATGGCGACTGTGCAGTTGGACTCGGCGTTATAGGTGACCGCGTCGCCTGCGGGGGAGTCGGGGTTGAACGCGTCGGTCTTGTTCGCGGTCGTGAGGTCGATGCCGACCGCTTGGAGCCCTGCGCGAACTCGACGGGCGTCGATGACGTTGCGCGTCAGAATCGATGCGGCGCCAATGGCCGGGCCATCATTGGACGCGCCGAGGAGTGCAGGGCTCGAACGTCCGTCCGGATCGAAAGCGAGAACCTCGGCTCGTTGACGTCCCTCGAGGTTGCGAAGCTCGAGCGTGTCGCCGGCGGTGAGTGAGATCACGGTGGCAGCTCCACCGTTGATGCGATATCGCTCGAGACCAGGCTCGGTGGGAGCGAACTGTGCGAGCCGCACTCGCGGCACGGTAATACCCGGGGGCACGGTGATACTCAATATGGCCTCACGATGTCTAGCAACAAGAGGAGATACTACTAGTAGATGTACCTACCGCTCCAGTGAAAATGTCTCCGATTTAGTTTCTCGAGATCGACTAGTCGGCGGCGGGGTAGACCTTGATACTCAAGAATCGGACCGATGTCTCGAGAATCGCCACCGGGCCATGGGTGACCTCGCCGTGAATTTGCATGGTGTCGCCGACGAAGAGCTTGTAACTCTTTGAGCCATAGCCATATTCCATCGAACCCTCGAGGATGTGGATGAACTCGACACCTTCGTGTTGGAACAAGGGAAATTCTTCGCTGTCATCAGTGAGCACGGTGAGCATGGGTTCGATGATGCGATGCGGCCCACGAAGTGAGCCAAGACCGGAGTACAACCGGGTTGGGCTACTGCCTTCGTGGATGATCTCTTGACCCTCGCCCGAGCGGGTGATCACGATGTCGTGTTCTTCATCGAGCCCACGGAAGAGCGCGGTCACGGGTACGCCCGCAGCGTTTGCGAGCCCGACGAGGGTGTTCAAGCTTGGCGCAGTCTGGGCATGTTCGATCTTTGACAACATGCCGAGGGAGATGTCGGCCGCTTCGGCGAAGATCGCCATCGTCATGCCCAGGTCGGTCCGAAGCTCCCGAACGCGTGCGCCGACGGCTCGTCCCACCTCCTGCGTTGCATGAGTTGGAGTCGACTCAGCGTTGTCGTTTGATTCTTCCACCAGGTCACCATACCGAGTTCGTCCTAACGATGACCGATCTTCATTCACCCTCATCCTCGCGTTCATCGATGAGGCTGATGACTTCATCGGCATAGTCCAACTCGAGTAGCTGATCGTCGTTGACGATCACCTCCGTCGCAGCGAGTTGCTCTTGCGTCTTTCGACGCTTGCGCCCATACCATTCGCGGCCGAACATTGACCCGAGGCTGAACGCGAAAGGTGCGCTGAGGATCGCCCCGATTGCAAACCAGCTCTGTCGATTGGGTACGAGACTGCTCGGTACGTCGTCCTCGCCCAAGATGTCGGCGGCGACGCGATTGAGGCCGCCGTCGTCGATGGCCTCGATCGTCGGTCCGTTGCGCAACACCCAGTAAGCGAGTGCGCCCGATGCAACGATGCCCAAGACCTCGAGGATCTGTTCGCCGTCGGGTATTGCGCGGTGGCTGAAAGGCCCGAGCCGATCGCGGTAGTGGAGCCGACGGGCGAAGGAGAACCCGAGGACCGCAATGAACGGGCCGATGATCGTCACGCCGGTCAGCAGCCAGGTCGCTCCCGAGTCAAACGAGCATCGTGAGCCCTCGCAAAGGAATGTCTCGGTCCCTGCCCGCCCGCGCCCGAGGCGCGTTGCGACGAACGCAGTCACAACAGCGACGGGGAGGGTTTTTAGGAGAATGTGTTGTCGGTTCATGTTCCTGTGTGCCAGGTCGGGGTGTGGCCGTCTTGAACTATCTCACGCCCGCCGAGCTGCTGGGCGCGAAATCCCTCGCTCGGAGAAATGAAGAACTGGCTAGCAAACCAGAAAGCCAGGACGATCCACGCGCCCGTCATGCCGGCAACAGCGCCGGACGCTCCGATCACGGGAATTGTCGAGCTCGGATCTCCAGCTACGTGCGCAGCCGTCGCCACGAATCCGGCGGCGATGTAGAAGAGGTGATACTTCACGCGACCGATGTGATCTTCGACGTTGTTCCCGAAAACCGTGCGATCAACGCGAAGGTAACGATGGGCGTTCGCATCGTCGGGTTTTCGTCCTTCAACGGGAACATGGGATGCGACAGTAGTCGCAGCGACCTGCACGGCTAGATTCACGTCCTATGAGCGCACAATTCCTTGCCGGTGGCCCCGTGGCCGAGTCAGTTCTCGAAGATGTCCAGACCCGCGCTGCTGCGCTCGCTGCGAAAGGGGTGCAGGTCGGCTTGGGCACGATTCTCGTCGGCGACGACGGCCCGTCGGCCTCGTATGTGAAGAAGAAGCACGAGACGTGCGTGCAGGTTGGCCTGACGTCGCATCACAAGGCGATCCCCGCAGACGGCGGACAACAAGCGCTGGTAGATGCGCTCAACGAATTCAATAACGACCCTTCGGTCCACGGCTACATCCTGCAATTACCTCTGCCCGATGGATTCGACGCCGCCGAAGCGCTCGCGATGATCGATCCGGCGAAAGACGCAGATGGGCTCCATCCGGAAAACCTCGGCAAGCTCGTTCTGCAACAGCCTGGGCCGTTGCCATGCACGCCTGCTGGAATCATCGAGATGCTGAAGTATTACGACGTCGACGTCGCGGGAAAGAACGTGGTCGTCGTAGGTCGCGGCACAACCCTCGGCCGACCCATGGCGCTGCTGATGACCACGAAACAGGCCGGCGCAAATGCGGCGACGACCGTCGTGCACACCGGTGTCCCCGACATTTCGAAGTACACGCTCCAGGCCGACATCGTTATTGCAGCGGTTGGTCGTCCGGGCACGATCACCAAGGACATGGTGAAGCCGGGCGCTGTTGTCGTTAGTGGCGGGATTAGCTGGGAGGGCAAGAAGCTGCTGCCCGATGTCAACGAGGATGTTGGAGAGGTCGCATCGTGGATCACGCCTCGTCTTGGTGGCGTTGGCCCGCTCACCGTTGCGATGCTGCTCGCAAACACCGTGGCAGCCGCTGAGCGAGCTCACCCCTGAGCGAAGCAACCATCCTTCGACGGGGTATGCGGCTTATCGGTCGCAGTTTTCGAGCGCATCCAATTCCCCATGCAATAGCCATCGTTGGCGCGGTTCTGTTCGCGATCTCGATGGTCGCCCTGAGCCGCGCCTTGGGATGGGTAACCGACGAGCTCATCGTGCCCGGGCTCGGAGGAGATGGCGTCGGGAACGATCGCCTCGTCACCGGTTTTCTGATCATTTTCGTCATCGCTGTCGTCCGCGGTGCGGGCGCGATCATCCGGCGATACTTCCTCTCGATGGCCGAGTCCAGGACCCAGGGCACCTGGCGTAGCCAGATCTACAGCCAATACCTGAAGCAACCACTGGATTTCCATCGGTCGACCCCGACCGGACAACTGATTGCACACGCAGATAGTGATCTGGTCGTTGCTGGCACAATGTTGCGTCCGCTGGCGTTCGCGATTGCGACGGTCGTCCTCGCTCTTCTCGCGATCATCAGCTTGTCGCTGGTGCATTGGGCGTTCGGCGTCGTTGCCGTCTTCGTGCTGCCGATTCTCTTCTTTCTCAATCGGTCTTTCTCCAGCCGGATGGCGGGGCCCGCTGCCGACGTGCAGGAAGCCATCGCCGAAGTAACCGGAGTAGCGCACGAGAGCTTTGACGGGGTCATGGTCGTGAAGACCCTCGGGCGGACCGATGACGAGGTCGAACGGATGCGGCTGGTGTCGGCCAGCCTTCGCGAGAAGCGACTCGTGGTGGGTCGATTGCGGGCGGTCTTTGAGCCGCTCCTCGAAATGCTTCCGAATCTCGGCATCATCGTTTTGCTGCTCATCGGGGCAAGCCTGGTCGCGAACGAAAGTGTCACGGTTGGGGAGCTCGTCGGCGCCATGTCGCTGTTCAGCGTCTTGGGCCTGCCGATTCGAATCGTCGGGTTCTTTCTACAGTCGATGCCTGCGTCGGTGGTCGCGCTCGATCGGATTGACTCGGTTCTTGATCTCCCGGTGCCCGGTGATCACGCCGGAACAGTGGCGGCTCTACCCGACGGTGCTGTCGCTCTCGAGTTTGCCAACGTGACGTTCACACATGGCAGCAATACTCACGAGGCCAATACGGTTCTCGACGGGTTCGATCTTCGCATTCACGCCGGTGAGCGGATGGCGTTGGTGGGAGTGACGGGTAGCGGCAAGACGACCATTCTCGAATTGGCCGCGGGCCTCGTCCCTCCAGATTCCGGTGACATCTCGCTCGCCGGGGTTCGGTACGACGATCTCCAGCCACACGCTCGGGCAAAGCAGCTCGGCATGGTCTTTCAAGAGACGTTCTTGTTCGCCCAATCGATTCGAGAGAACATCACGATGGGCGAAGAGGTGGAGCCCGGTGAACTTGAGGCAGCGGCACGCGCTGCCCAGGCACATGACTTCATCATGGACACCCCGGAGGGATACGACACTGTTGTTGGCGAGCGTGGAGTCACGTTGTCCGGCGGTCAACGCCAGCGAGTGGCGCTCGCCCGAGCAATGTTCCGGTCGCCGTCCTTGATGCTTCTCGACGATGCGACAAGCGCCGTCGACCCAACGATTGAACGCGAGATTCTGCGCAGCATCGATGGCGATGACATGACCGTTTTAATGGTCGCCCATCGTCTGTCGACCATCATGCTCGCTGACCGAATCGCGTATCTCGAAGGAGCCAAGATCGTGGCGGTCGGGTCGCATGAAGAACTGCTCCAACATGATGGCTACAAGACCCTCGTCCAGGCCTACGAGGGGGCAGGAACATGAGCCGATCGATCATGTTGAATTCCGCGGATCTCCGCCGGCAGCGCGGAGCGAAACAGTGAGCCGATTGGGGTCTCTTGAGCAGCTCGACTCCGAGCAACCAGCGGCGATGGAGATCTTGCGACGCGGGTTGCGCGGAAGCCCCGAGCTTCGACAGGGCATTCGAGTCACCGTTGTCTTCGCCTTGCTCAGCGCACTCGCACGCCTCATCTTGCCGGTCCTGATCCAGCAGGCGATCGACGGCGGGTTCAATCAAGGTGAGGTCAACGTCGGCTTTATCGTGCGCGCCGCGCTGGCCGCAGGTGCGGTTGTGCTCGTCATCTATGGACTCACAACGCAGACGTATCGGCGCGTCATCGAAACCGCAGAAAACACGCTGCTCGCGTTACGGGTTCGAACGTTTGCGCACATTCAACAGCTCAGCATGGCCGAGCACACGACGAGTCGGAAAGGCGTCCTTACGGCCCGGGTGACGAGCGACGTCGAGACGCTGGCGCAGTTTGCTCAATGGGGAGCGCTGTCGTGGATCGTGAACTCGGCACTGATCGTCGGCACGTTGATTGTGATGACGATCTACAGCTGGCAGTTGGCGCTGTTGACGATCGTGATCTACATCCCGCTGCTGCCCATCCTCCGCAATATCCAGCGGCGCCAGCTCAGCGCGTACAACACCGTGCGTTCGCGAACTGCCGAGACGATCGGGCGGACGTCCGAAGCCGTGTCTGGCGCCTCCACGATCCGGGCTTACGGATACGAAGACGAAGTCGGGGCACGTCTTGAGGAAGGCAACTGGTCGCTCGTCGATTCACAGATCAATGCGCACAAGTTCTTCTCCGTGTTGGGCCCAACCATGGACCTGTTTGGCGGAGTGGCCACGGGCGCGGTTGCTGTCGGCGGAGTCCTGCTCGGTCCGGACACGCTCACTGTTGGACAGGCCACTGCCTTCCTCTTTCTTGTCACGTTGCTGATTCAGCCGATAAGCCAGCTCGGCGAGATTCTCGACCAGACGCAGACCGCTTTGGCGGGTTGGTGGAAGATCTTGCAGATGATCGACGTGCCGATCGATGTTGTCGAGGCCGAGCCGGGGCTAGAGCTGGCGGCGGGTGCTCCCGAGGTCGAGTTGCGCAATGTCGATTTCAGCTATCGCACCGGCGACCAGGTCCTGCACAATCTCTCGTTGACGCTCGAAGCGGGGACGTCGGTTGCGATTGTCGGTGAGACCGGTGGCGGCAAGACCACGATGGCGAAGCTGCTCACCCGGTTGGCCGATCCGACCAGTGGACAGGTGCTTGTGGGAGGCGCAGACCTGCGTGACGTCTCGCGTGAAAGCCGCAATCGGGTTGTGCGAATGGTGCCCCAAGACGGGTTCTTGTTCGACACGACCCTGCGCGAGAACATCCGCTTCGGGCGCCCGGGAGCGACCGACGCCGACATCGACTCGGCGGTGCGTTCGCTCGGTCTCGACGAGTGGCTCGAGACGCTCCCTGCCGGCATCGACACGCTCGCCGGTGAACGGGGCGAGGGCATCTCGGTCGGTGAGCGTCAGCTGGTTGCCCTCATTCGGGCCGAGCTCGCCGACGCGGGCTTGCTCATTCTCGATGAGGCGACGAGCGCGGTGGATCCCGAGACTGAGGTGCGTATGGCGAATGCCCTCGATCGCTTGAGTCAGGGACGTACGACGGTGTCGATTGCGCACCGCATGTCAACAGCGGAGCGAGCCGATCTTGTACTCGTCATGGATGCCGGCCAGATCGTCGAGAGGGGCTCGCACCCCGAGCTCCTCGAGCTGGGTGGAAGGTACGCGGAGCTCTACGGTGACTGGATTGGAAACACCCAATCTGCTTAGGGGTTGGGTAAGCCGTCGCTCCGCATCGGTCAAACGTTTTCAGCTCGGATAGCACTGTTCACGGTTGCCTGATAACAATTCCGAGACGATACGAACTAGGGAGCTCACTATGTGGGGAATCATCACTGCGGTAATACTCGGAACAATCATCGGATACGGCGGCCGCGCGATCCTTCCAGGTGGACAGGATATTGGTTTGCCAAAGACGATCGGCCTCGGCGTCGTGTCGTCATTTGTTGTCTCGCTTGCGACGAGCACGACCAGCTTCTTTGTCCAGGTCATCCTCGGATCACTCGTGGCAGCTGGCTTGCTTTGGCTTGCAATCAAGAAGGGCTGGCTCGCCTCCAGCAGCTAACCAATTTCAAATTCGACGTTGCGGATGCCGGGCCTATTGGTCCGGCATCTTTCGCGTCCGATATCGTGCACAGTGACTTAGGGGCCTGGCCCCTAAGTTCAATTAGGGGTCAGGCCCCTAGCTCGCATTTGGGGCCAGGCCCCTTTCTAACAAGGAGCAATTGTGAAGAGTCCCGTACGCGTCGCCGTTACCGGAGCAGCTGGGCAGATCGGCTACAGCTTGCTGTTTCGTATTGCGAGTGGAGAGATGCTCGGCGCAGATCAGCCTGTCATCTTGCAGATGCTGGAGATCACTCCGGCAATGGGAGTCCTTGAGGGCGTGGCGATGGAGCTCGACGACTGCGCCTTCCCTCTTCTTGCCGGCATGGTGCAATCCGATGATGCCAACGTCGCATTCGGCGACGCGGACTATGGCCTGCTCGTAGGCGCGATGCCACGCAGAGATGGTATGGAGCGCGCTGACCTGCTCGAGGCCAACGGCGGCATCTTTGGGCCACAGGGCAAGGCCATTAACGCAAACGCGAACAAAGACGTCAAGATCCTCGTCGTTGGGAACCCGGCAAATACGAACGCCTTGATCGCGCAGTCCGCTGCGCCGGACCTCGACCCAAAACAGTTCACAGCGATGATGCGTCTCGACCACAACCGCGCAATGACTCAGGTCGCGCAAAAGACCGGCACGTCGGTTAATGACGTCACGAACATGACGATCTGGGGAAATCACTCCGCTTCGCAATACCCAGACATCTTCAATGCGAAGGTCAAGGGCCAAAACGCTGTCGAACTGATCGACGATCAAGACTGGCTCGAGAACGACTTCATACCGACCGTGCAGAAGCGGGGCGCCGCGGTGATTAAGGCACGGGGGCTCTCCTCCGCGGCGTCGGCAGCGAATGCGGCCATCGATCACATGCGCGACTGGGCACTCGGTACGCCAGATGGCGACTGGGTCTCGATGGGCATCCCATCCGATGGCAGCTATGGCGTGCCCCCGGGCATCATCAGCTCCTTCCCGGTCACGTGCGCAAACGGCGAGTACTCGATCGTCCGTGGACTCGAGATCGATGAGTTCAGCCGAGGACGGATCGATTCCTCGACTTCGGAGCTCGCAAGTGAACGCGACACGGTCGCGAGCCTTGGATTGATCTAAGCCCGACCAGTCGGTGCGGTTAGGGGCCTGACCCCTAATCGCGTTTAGGGGCCAGGCCCCTTTGCCTATTTGAGGAACTTGGACGTGGTGTTGTCCGCGAGAACCTTGCCGTTTGTTTGGCACGTGGCGCAGTAGTTGACCGAATACTTGACGTAGGCGACTTCACGGATGGTGTCGCCGCAGTGCGGACATGGCCCGCCCGTGTTCTTGTGGATCGCCGACGGCCGCTTCGCTGATGCGACAATTTCGGTCTGGGCGCGCTCGAATTCGAGCGAACGGTCGATGCACAATCGAATCGCAGAGCGAAGAGCGGAGACCTGATCGCCGTCGAGTTTCGCGGTTGTGGCGAATGGCGAGATCATGGCTTCGTGGCAAACATCGTTCGCCAGCCTGCGACCGAGGCCGGCGAGTATGCGTTGGCGCCGCAGAAATCCGTGGATGCGCATGGAGTGCTCGGTGAGGAGCTTTTGTAAGGTGCCGATGTCGATCGAGTCGGCATCTGGACCGAGCCCTTCGAGCGGTTCGATGGTCTCTAGGTCGGTTATCGATGACGCGACCCAGACGCCAGCCCGCTTGTCTGAACCCGCCTCGGTGAGGAGCAGCGCCGACCCGTCATCGAACGTCCATCGCGCCTGGCCACTACGAGGTTTTGCAGATTGTTTTTCGTCTCGTCGAAGGCGGCCACCTTGCATCAAATGCACCGTGAAGACCGTGCTCTCGAACCACATCTGCAGGTATTTGCCCCGCGTCGTGACACGTTGGAGTGTTTCACCGTGGGCGCCGGCTGGATCGGGCGAGAAGGTCTTCAACACATAGAACGTGATCGGTCGGAAACCCTTGAGCGATCTTCCCGACCACTCCGCATCGACTCGCTCGGCATGTGCTTGGATCTCGCCGATCTCGGGCATGGCTAGGGCGCCGAGCTGCTCATCAACTGAGCGAGAAGCGGACCGTGATTGAGAAGTTCATGGACGTCGCCGTCGATGGACAGACGGCCCGTCAAGAAGGCGCCTTGTGCGTGCATCGTGCCATCCTGAAGGGCCCGTGCAGTCTCGACATCTTGTCGAATGACGATGTCGGGTTTTGCAGCTGCTCCTGCGCGGATCGTCGCGGCGCCGCCAGCGAGCACGAGGTGGAAGTGCCCAACGAGCTCCTCGCCATTACTCACCTGCTGTTCGATCGTGAACGTGACGTCGACGGGGAGGGCTCCCTCGCCGATCGATGCGATCGATCGAGCGGTGTGTGCTGCGAACTCGTCGAGTTCCATGCTGCTCATGTCTCCAGTCTGCCAACCGCGGTGCGACACTGCACAACGTGACGATGTCCAGAGATGAAGAGTCTTCTTCGTTGCCGATCGGCTCAGAGAATCTGCACGAGTGGAATGGCGACCCCGGTTGGGTCGAGGTCTGGGATAACTGGTTCGTGATTCCTGAGGATCGATTGGGTGGTTATGTACGACTCACGATCCGGCCTTCCGATGGAGCGAGTTGGTACTGGGGATCGTTGGTCGGTCTTCCAGGCCACCCGCTGGTCACGGTCCTCGCCGACGACTTACCTCTACCGCTGGACGGGTCTATGGAACTTCGCGGTTCGGGAATCTGGACCGAGACCACGGTCCTGCGTCCCTTCGAACATCTCACCACCGATCTCGAAGCGTTCGGTGTCGCAATCGATAACCCAACCGATGTCTGGTCTGGCGCCTTTGGTGATCGAGTAGCCGTGGGACTCGAATTCGACTGGGACACCGAGGGAACGCCAGGCCCGTCGCCGGTGCCTGGCACGACGGGCTATCGCCTCATCGGGCAAATGCATGGCACGGTGCTCCTCGATGAGTCGCGCTGGGACCTCGAAGGGGTCGGCGTCCGAGATCACTGGTGGGGAGTGCCCGACGCAGGCCCGACGTGGCGAGCGTGGGCGAGTCGCGATGGCGAATTCGTGCATAGCGATGGCGGTCAACTCAATGATGCTGAGGGCTCGATGGATATCGATGCGATCATCGCCGAGCTTCCTGTGGGTGAGGTTCACCCAGGCCTGACCGTTGCGGGCTGGGCGCCCGCAGACGGAGCCGGCCGGCGCCATGCTCGCGCCATGCTCATCGACGACCGCGGCGGCGGGTGGCTGGAGATCGTGCGCTAGTGGGTCTGCGTGTCTTCGCCTGCACCCGGCTGGGCATATGTACTCAACCCCAAGACGGCGATCGCAGCGCCGAACGCCAACAGCACCGGAACCACCCACGGTGAACCATTGGGGAGGTCCAAGCCAGTGCCCGAGATCGTCTCATCAGACCCGATAATTCCAACGCCGTTGGGCCATGGCCAGAGGACTCGCAGGGAGCCGAGCATGAGGCCGATCAAGGTGGCCATCACAATGTCGTGGTGACCGTCGAGGAGACGGGTCAGTAACGAGCTGAACAAGCCAAGACCGAGAATTGCGCCGATGCCGACCAATGCGATTTCGCTGAAGATTCGCTCATCGACCGCGTTGAGCACGGTTGCGTACATCCCGGTCATCAACAGGATGAACGATCCCGAAATGCCGGGCAGGATCATCGCGCAAATAGCGAGCGCTCCAGCGACGACGAGATGGACTGGGCTCGGGTCCGAGATCGGCCCGGACTGAAATCCCAAGAGCGCGAAGGTGACGGCTCCGACCACTACGGCTATTCCGGCGTGCTGTTGAGCTGGTGACTGCAATAGACCGCGTGCGACGACGATCGATCCAATGACGAGCCCGAAGAACAACCCGGCCATTGCTTCGGGATAGTCATGGAGTGCCCGTTCGATGACGCCGGACAGTACGACGACCGCCGCTCCGATTCCGGCGAGCAGGGGGATCAAGAACAGCCAATCGACCGCTCTGAGTCGTTCAAGAAACCCGCTGAAGTCACCTCGAATGAGCCTGCCAAGCGCCTTCGAACCCGTGCCGATGTTGGTGATGAGTCCGTTGTAGATCCCGAGAATCAGCGCGACCGTGCCGCCGGAGACGCCAGGAACGACATCGGATGCGCCCATGGCGAACCCGCGAACAAATTGACCGAGAACTCGCGTGACCATCACCATCAACCTATCGGTCAGCCATGATGGGATCGTGACACGTTCTTTCGCAGAATTCGACGGGTTCGAACACTCGACGAGACAAGTGCAGTCGGGCGGCATCGCTCTCCATGCTGAAGCTCTGTTGGCTGTTGGAGGCGTGGCGGAACCTTGTGTACTGCTCTCCGAAGCCGAAGCCCCGAGCAGCAGGTGGCCGAGCGAACTGTTGCTGGGCGTGGCAGATCTAACCGGGGGAGCGATCTGGTTCGATACGCGCGACACCGGCCGAAGCGCATGGATCGACTCGCCCTACGCGATGCAGGACTTGGCTGACGATGTGGTGGCCGTGATCGATTCGTTCGGGGCCGAGCGGGTCCACGTCATCGGTCGATCGATGGGAGGGCAGGTCGCGCAACACTTCGCTCTCTCTTGGCGCGAGCGTGTTCGCTCGCTGACGTTGCTCTCGACGACGCCCGGTCGGCGTGAGGAATTTGGCATGCCCCAGCAGTGGCTTATCGACAAGATGACGGATCGGCTCTTCGACCCAGCACCGCCAGACGCCGAGGGCCGCGCCCTATGGATCGTCGAGCAGCTCGAATGGTTTTCAGGGCCGGTGTTCGAGTTCGACCGGGAGGCAGCGTTGGCTTTAGCAGTCGCCGAGGTAGCTGAGGGCTGGCGGGGTCCGAATGGTCATGGACATGCCGTGGTCGACGCTCCCGACGTTGTCGACCAGGTAGGCGAGATCTGCGCAAAGGCTCTCGTCATACACGGCACTGCCGACCCGGTGTATCCAATCGAGCATGGACAGGCTTTGGCCGAACTGCTCGGCAACGCTCGCCTTACGCTCATCGAAGGACTGGGTCACGAGTTGCCGGCCGCGTTCGTTCCATCGTTATTGGAGCTCATGGCTGAGGGTCCTCTCGCCAGCTGACAGGTGAGCTCGCAAGGATCAGACCATGGCGAGCTCGTTTGACGCCGGAAAAAGTCGAGAGGCCCGTCCCGGTCGAGTGGCGGGCGACGGACCTCTCTTCCGACGGTCTTGTGAGTCAATCTCATATCGTTCCGCAGGGCAGCGTAGTTGCCAATTGGTGAGGGAACGTGAGGGAAACGGCTCTCAAACCGGTCGATTGTGGCGGTTGTTTCGAGCGCTCCACGCCCGGTAGGGATTGTGACGAGCGTCACTGAAAGGTGACAGTAGTCACTGTGCAACAAATCGCGGCGCGCGTCAAGCGCGAGTGTCAGTTTGGGTCGATTCCCCGCTCCAGGCCGAACTGATGAGGGCCGTCTAGACTCGGCCAACGCCAGTCGGCGGCAGCGAACCACAATCAACGAAAAGCGAGCTCAGCATGATCTTTACTTCACCGCTCCCCGATGTCGAAATCCCATCGGGTATCTCAATCACCGAATACACGTTGCGCATGGCCGATGAACTGGCCGACGCCCCGGCCATCATCGACGGACCGAGCGGTCGAACGCAGACCTTTGCTGAACTGAAGCAGGGAATTGAGCTCGTGGCTGGCAGCCTCGCAGCCCGAGGGTTTGGTCCCGGACACACACTTGGATTGATGGCGCCGAACATTCCCGAGTACGCGTCGTTCTTTCACGGGGCTGCGTTCGCCGGCGGAACGGTCACCACGATCAACCCCACCTACACCGCAGGCGAAGTCCATCACCAGCTCATGGACTCGGATGCGTCGATTCTCGTGACCATTTCGATGTTCCTCGATGTTGCCCGCGAAGCGATGATCGGCACGAACGTTACCGAGCTCGCCACGATCGATCCGGTCGAGGGCGTGCCCTCTATCTTCGATTTCCTGTCGAGCCCTCCCCTCACCGAGCAGGTCCCGGTCGATACCGCGTCGACGCCGGTCGTGTTGCCCTATTCATCGGGAACGACGGGAAAGAGCAAGGGAGTGGTCCTCTCCCACGACAACCTCACCGCCAACATCGAGCAGTGCAAGCACATGCTCACGTACACCAGCGGCGACGTCGCTTTGGCGATTCTCCCGTTCTTCCACATCTACGGCATGCAAGTGTTGATGAACGGCTTGCTCGCCAACGGCGTCACCATCGTGACGATGCCTCGATTCGATCTTGAACAGGCGCTCACGATCGTGCAAGATCACAAGGTCAGCTGGTTCTTTGCCGTTCCGCCGATCGTCCTTGCGCTCGCAAAACATCCGCTCATCGATCAGTACGACACGAGCTCGATCAAGGTGGTCTTTTCGGGTGCGGCTCCGCTTTCGGCCGAGTTGGGCGAGGAGGCCGCAGAACGCCTGGGCTGCGCGGTCATCCAGGGTTACGGCATGACCGAGCTCTCGCCGGTATCGCACGCGACAATTCCGGGTCAAGGAAAGCCAGGGTCGTCGGGCGTGACCATCTCGAACACGGAATGCCGCATCGTCGACCTGGAAGGCAACGACCTCGGCGTGAACGAAGATGGCGAACTCTGGATTCGCGGGCCACAGGTCATGAAGGGCTACCTCAACAACGAGGAGGCTACGAAAGAGACGATCGACCAAGACGGATGGCTGCACACAGGAGACGTCGCCCATATCGATGAAGATGGCTTCATCTTCATCGTCGATCGCATCAAAGAACTCATCAAGTACAAAGGCTTCCAGGTGCCGCCAGCGGAACTGGAGGGCCTCCTCCTCACGCACCCAGCGGTCGCGGACTCCGCGGTGATCGGTATCCCCGATGATGAGGCGGGCGAAATTCCAAAGGCGTTCATCACGCTGAAGCCGGGCGCAGAAGCGACCGCCGAGGAAATCCAGGACTTCGTTGCTGGCCAGGTCGCTAGCTACAAGAAGATCCGTTTGGTCGAGTTCATCCCAGTGATCCCCAAATCCGCGTCCGGCAAGATCTTGCGCCGCGAACTCCGCGACCGCTGACTTCGCCAGATCTAGGGGTTATCGGGCCACGAGCGAGGCGGTAATTTTGTCGAAGATAGCGCCCGCCATATAGCCGTATCCTTTGGCCCGGGATGCCACTTGTATTCGCCCATTCCGTCCCTAGACGGCCAATCCCATGGCCATAAAAGCTGAAACGATTTCTCCTCGCCCGCTCGTTCGATCGCTCGGGTGAAGCGACGTGCCAGCAGCGAGTTGAAGGGCGACGAGACACCGCTTGTTGAAGAACGAAGCCGATCGAGTACTTGGGATATCCACCCGTCTAGCGGATCGACGGGACCGATGCCCTGTGAGGTCGAATCTCCGAGGGCGACCCACAGGGGTCCATCCTCGACGACAGCGGCCTGATTCCAGTCATCCCATAACTCGGCATGAGGCTCGCGCTGAGCCTCGATTTGTCGCACAGCGGATGACACCTTCGACATGGTCGCACTGATGGCGTCTGTCTTGCGGCGCGGCATAGGAGAAAATCCATCATGGAAGTGTTCCGCCATTCGTCCAGCGATCCAACATCACGTACTACCGTTGCTTTATGCGGTCACGAAGCATGCTGTTCGGTCCAGCGCAACGCACCGATTTCGTCACCAAGTTCGCTGCCAGCGGCGCGGATATTGGCGTCCTCGATCTCGAGGATGCAACGCCAGAGGCCGCCAAGGGCGCAGCCCGAGAGGCCATTGTTGAGGCGAGGCCAGGCGACATCGAACTCGGCGAGATGCTGCTCTTCGTGCGCACAAATTCTCTTGGCAGCCATCACTTCGCCGAAGACGTCTTGGCCGCCGCCGCCGCCGGAGCGCACGGCCTGGTCGTGCCCAAGCTCGAGACGAATCGAGAGGTCGGTGATGTGCGTCGAGAGATGGCATCGTCTGGACTCAGCAAAGCTATGTTGTGCGCCGGTATCGAGTCGGTTGCCGGCGTGTATCAAGCCGTCGAGGTCGCTGGTGCCGGATGCGACCTCGTGTACTTCGGGGCCGAAGACTTCATAACCGACCTGGGTGGCGTGCGGACCGAATCGAACACCGAAGTTCTTTATGCGCGCTCCCGGGTAGCCATCGCGGCGCGGCTCGCTGGCATTCCAGCGCTCGACCAGGTTGTGGTCGACTACGGCGACGATGCGCGGTTCACGCGCGAAGCAATCGAAGCGCGAACGCTCGGGTTTTCGGGGAAGCTGTGCATTCACCCTTCGCAGGTCGGATTGGCCGTGTCGGCCTTCACACCGAGCGATGAGGAAATGGCATGGGCGGCCGGAATTGTTGCTGCGGCCGAGGTCGCCGAGTCGCTAGGTAACGGTGTCGTCTCTTACGAGGGCACGATGGTCGATGCGCCGATCGTCCTCCGGGCTCGAAATCTCTTGCGACAATTCTCTGTTGATTTGTAGAGTTTCGTTGCTGAAATAGGTCGAGTGACCCGGGGGAAGAATGGCAGAAATGCCGATCTTGTTCTTGATGGAGAGCTCGCTGAAGACCGACATGATCGATGAACTGTCGATCGCTGACATCCTCGCGGACGATTCCGAGGTCACCTCGGGCGAGGCGCGAGTCAATCGAATCTCGCGGGCCGTCCTGCTCGCCGTGATCGTCGCAATCGTCCTTGCTGCCTTTGCCGGGGCCGGACTCGATGGCCTAGCGGACGGTGGTACGGCAGGACCTGATGCCGAGAGCTCGGCACGGCTCGGCGGTGACTTCGCAGCCTTTTACGCAGCGGGTTCGATTGTCTGGGAAGGCGATATCGACTCGCTCTACGACCCCGTTCGACAAGAACAAGCTCAATCCGAGCTCGGAATCGACGGGTATCTTGGGTTCGCGTACCCGCCGCACGTCGCTGCTGCCTACGCCCCGCTCGGCGCACTTGGATTCCAAACCGCCTATCTCGTGCACACGTTGTTGATGATCGCAGCATTTGTGATCGCGATGGTGATGTTGTCCGACGTCGTCCCGCTACTGCATAAATGGCGCTGGCCGTTGCTCGCCGCGAGCCTCACGTTCTATCCCCTGGCCACCGCAATCGGCGGTGGTCAGAATGCGGCGCTCAGCGTGTTGTGTGTTGCAGCGATCTGGCGCGGACTCCACGATGGGCGAGAGGACCACGCTGGAATCGCAGCCGGGCTCCTGCTCTTCCGACCCCAATATGCCCTTCCGATCATTGGTCTCATGCTCTTGTCTCGCCACGGTGGCGCAGTGATTTGGGCGTTCGCGACGGCGACCGTGACCTGGGCTGGTACTGCCCTGGTGCTCGGTGTGAACTGGCTCTCGACGTGGTGGGCCGAGGTGGTTCCATTCGTTGAACAGGACGCCGAAGTAAACGCCGCGAATTCGATATCGATCCTGGGCTTCTTGCAAGCAGCGTCGTCGACCGGTGGTCGACCCGTGGTGATCGCCGGAGCCGCGGGTGCCGCGGTCGTCGTGCTCGTGCTGGTGTTCTTGTGGAGTAATCCGGACCGATTCTCGCTCGCGAACCGAATGGGCGCCGTCGCCATCGGGATGACACTCGTGAGCCCCCACACCATGTTCTACGACGCAAGCCTGATCCTGATCGCGGGTGCAGCTGTACTGGCCTCACGCACGATTGATCAGCCACCGATAGCGCTCTTTGGCCTCATCTGGGCGGCCAGCCTCGTGCACCTCGCTTCAGGTGGCCTCGGTGCCACACCACTCGCTCCCGTCATATTGCTCCTGTTCGGTGCCATGGTCTGGCACACGTTGCGGGTTTCGCCGGGGAAAATCGACCTAGCTGTTGAAGGATTTTGCTGATGCGTGACCTCTCGATCATCATCCCGGCGTACAACGAGGCAGAGCGAATTGGGGAGACGCTCGAGTCGATTGCCACATACCTGAAGGAACGCGACTTGAACGACGAAGTCATCGTCGTGGATGATGGCTCAACCGATCGGACGATCGAGGTGTGCGAGGGGTATGCACCACTGTTCCGACGCCTCGTCGTTCTTCGCTCCGAGCGGAACGTCGGCAAAGGACACGCCGTCCGCAAGGGGATGCTGACCGGCACCGGGAGGCTGCGACTGTTTCTTGACGCCGACAACTCGACCAACGTTCGAGAGTTCGACCGACTGATGGCAGCGGCAGCAGAAGAGCCGATCGAACCCGCGGTGGTCATCGGCTCTGTCGCTCTCGATGGTTCCAACGTGGCTATTCGTCAGCCAGGTCTTCGGTCGACGTTGGGCCGCGTCGGCAATCAGATCATTCAACGTTTGGTTCTGCCCGGTATCGAAGACACCCAACGTGGCTTCAAGGTTTTCACCGGCGAGGCGAGCGATGCGGTTTTCCGACGGTGCACGAGCAACGGTTGGGCGTTTGATGTCGAGGCGCTCGCGCTCGCGCGGGGGTTGGGTCACCACGTGCTCGAGGTTCCGATCACCTGGGAACATCGCGAGGACAGCCGCGTTCGCCCTGGCGCGTACTTCGCTGCTCTGCTCGATGTGGTTCGGATCAAGGTCCGGGTTGACCGCCAGGTTCGCGAGGCTGCACCTGAGCAAAGCAGCTCAGTGCTGAAGATAGCCTCCGAACATGTCTCCGCAGGACGCTGATCCACAAACGGTCACGGTCGACCACATCCGAGCCGCTCAGGATCGAATAGCCGACACGATCGAGCGCACGCCGTTCACACACTCTCGAACACTCTCTGGAATCGTCGGGGCCGAAGTTCTATTGAAGTTCGAGAACCTGCAGTACACGGGCTCGTTCAAGGGCCGAGGTGCACGCAATCGCCTTCTCGACGTGGAACCCGGTCGTGGCGTCATCGCCATGTCGGCGGGCAATCATGCTCAGGGCGTAGCCCATCATGGGGCGTTGCTCGGTCTCGAGACGACAATTGTGATGCCCGAGAACACGCCGTTCGTGAAGGTTGCCCGAACACGGGATCTTGGTGCGACAGTGGAACTGGTCGGAACGGACGTCATGGACTCTGGGACTCGCGCCCGTGAGCTCGCTGTCGAACGTGACCTCGAATTCATCCACCCGTTCGACGACGCTGTTGTGATCGCTGGCCAGGGAACGGTGGGCGTCGAGATGCTCGATGACGTTCCGGACCTCGACATTATTCTTGTCCCTGTTGGTGGGGGAGGCTTGGCGTCGGGGATCGCCGTCGCTGCAGCGGCACACGCCTCACCAGTTCAGGTGATCGGAGTGCAAACAGAACGTTATCCATCGATGGCGGACCGATTGGAGTCGAGGTTGTCGACGGCCCTCGGAGGATCGACGATCGCCGACGGCATAGCGGTTTCCGAGCCGGGCGAATTGACCTCGGCGATCTTGGCAAAATGCGCCGTCGAGGTTCTGGTCGTCAGCGAGGCAGCCATCGAGCAAGGCATCGCAATGTTGCTCGAGATCGAGAAGACGGTCGTCGAGGGTGCTGGTGCAGCTGGGTTGGCGGCGTTGATGGAATACCCCGACGTGTTTGCAGGAAAGAAGGTGGGTGTCGTCCTCTCCGGGGGCAACATCGACCCACGAACGTTGGCTGTCGTGACGCTGCGAGGCTTGGCGAACCAGGGCCGACTCAACCGGATACGCGTCGAGCTCGATGACACACCCGGTCGGCTCTCACTCGTATCGAAGCTGATAGCCGACAGCGCAGCGAACGTCGTGCAGGTCGACCACGACGGACTCGGCTCGACGGGCGCTCGCAGCACGGTCCTCGAGCTACGTATCGACACCCTCGACGAAGACCACGCCGATCGGGTGTTACAACGATTGCTGGACAATGGCCTTCGAGCAGAACGTCTCGACTGGTAACCGTTCTTCGCTCGGCTAGCGCCTCGCTCTCTTCCCGACGCCCGGGAGTTACGGCAGGCGTCCTACGTGCGCTAGTGCTCGACGGACGAGCTTTTCATGGCCTGGGCTGAGCTCGGCTGCCACGGTGGGGCTCGTGACCTCATCGGGTCGTAGCCACACGAGGTCGAGCGCGTCCTGGGAAGGTTCGCAATCACCGCGGACCGGAACGATGTAGGCCAAGCTGACCGCGTGCTGGCGCGGATCATGGAAGCCGGTGATGTCGGGGTTCGGGAAGTACTCCACGACCGTGAACGGTTGTGGAGACGCGGGGATCTGGGGCAGTGCGAGGGGCCCCAGGTCCTTTTCAAGATGTCGAAGAAGGGCATCGCGTACGCGCTCTCCATACAAGATTCGGCCAGAGACGATCTCGCGATTCACATCGCCATCAGCGCCGAGACGCAGCAGTAACCCAATGTGGGTGACGATCCCGAGATCGTCGCAGATCACCGGGATCGCATTGATGTAGATCACGGGCATCTTGCCGCGCATCGTGGCAATGTCGTCGTCGGAGAGCCAATTGCTCTGGGTCTCGGTGATGTCGCTCATGTTTACTCCTCAGCGGCGCGCTAAACGAACCATCGCTCGGCACCAGTGATCGTAGACGCTGTCGTTGGTCGACTAGAGCGATCTATTTTCTCCGCTCGAACAAAACCTTGCGAATGATGTCGCTCGCGGTGAAACGTCCGATCGGCCCGGTCGAGTAGAGCGACTGTGCGATCTCCCCGTCGGGGTTTAGCAGAAATGCGGTTCCGTGCAAGAAGACCTTGTCGCCCTCCTGATATGCCGCTCCCGTATCGGCAGAGACCGTTGGAGCGTCAAGCTCAGCCCACATCGGGAAGCCGACATAGAGTCCGGATCGGAGCGTCTGCACCTTCTCGAGCGAATCGACCGAGCCGCCCGCTACCTTGATGCCGAGTTCCATGAGTGGCAATCCGTGTGTTGCGAAGTCAACCAACTGTTGACGGCAATATGGTCACCAGTCGCCTCGATAGAGAAGGACCGCGGCCCACGAACCGGCGACGGAAGCGACCATGTCGCCCGCTTCGCCTTCGTGGTTCACGCCCATGATCGGCGGGAGCTTCGTGCCGTTTTCGAGAATGTGCATCGCCCGAACGTAGTGTGCGTCGGCGGGCGCGGCCAACGCTTGCGCTCAGTCCTCTGGTAAACGCGCCAGGGGACGTGCCAACACTCGGCCGTGGCGCGATGATGAGGTGGTGGACAGCGATCGCCAGGTGGTGCGCGTCGAGATCGAGGAAGCGTCGCCGAGCGCGCTCGACGTCCCCAAAACCATCCGCCGACAGCGCGATAAGAACCGGCGGCTATTTCTCGGATTCGCCGCAGTGGCGTTCGCGCTCTTGGCGTTGCTCGTCGCCATTCGACCCGACGACGCATCGACGGCCGACGGATCACGCCGAATACCGCCGACAACCACGCCTGTAGGGAACACCGCGCCCGCGGTGACCGCAACCGCGATTGCTCGGTCCGGCGATCTTTTCACCAGCAACATCGTGCTTCAGGTCGACGACACGACCGGTGCGTCTCGACTCGCCGAAGTGGTGCCGGACGGTCTGGGTTTCCTCGGCGTCGGGTTCGGTGACCGAGACGGCTCGCCCGTGATCCTGCGATCCGTCGATGGGAGAACATGGCAAGAAGTCGAAGCGCTGGTTCGGGGCGTCACCGAGGTCCCTCGACACGATGGCTTCAGGAACTTCTCCGAGCTCATTCGTATAGAGGCAGGGTTAGCCGTGCTGTTGCTCGAGACGAACTACCTCTTTGCCGAAGCGGGCGGGGCTCAGCAAGAGACGACGCGTATCATTCGCCTGACGTCGGAGCGCGGTGCACTGTGGTCGGTCGATCCGAGGTTCCCGGTCATCGAGGTCGAGGGAATTCCGTCCATCTTTGGCCACGACGAGCAGCACTTCGGCTACATCGATTACGACCGAGGACGAAACGTTGAACTCATAGAACTTCTGGAGACGAGCCTGATCGACGATGGGCCGCTCAAAGACCTTTGCTCAGCCGCCCGAACACGATCGGGCTCTGCCCCCGCACTACGGCTCTACCAGTGCGCCACGGGTGACGAGGTCGTCGTCGACGCGACCAACCTCGTTCAACCCGAACGTGTCGAATCGATCTTCTCCTGTGCGACAGCGCTAATCGAGCTACGAGGTGCGCCACAGGCGTCTGTCTTGGTCGAACGCGACGCCGAGCCGGTGGCAATTGGCCGTCTCGGAACCCCGGCAGGGCCGCCCGTGCTCCTTCCCAATGGAGAGGTCGCAGCGCTCAGAGCCCCGCTCCCGCGAGGCGCTATCGATAGCCGGTGTGAGGGCCTTGTAGACGGACCAGGGAACGAACCAACGATCGAACACTGGGTCGATGGCGAGTTGGCCGCTCGATTTGCGATCCCCGACGATGCCGCTTCTGCGGACGACTTGTTCAGCGCTCGGGTCGCAGGCGTTTCCCATGCTGATGGACTACGCCTCAGCCTGGGCGGCTCGTTATGGGACGTGAGTCTGGCCAATGGCTCCTGGACTCGGGTCATCGATCTTGAGGGCCGCCCAGATGATGGTCAGGTCCTCTCCCTCGAGGCCGAAGATGGGCCCGCTCTGCTGCTCGGCGAAGGAAGGCTGCTGAGCTTGGAGAACGGCGCAGCCGCGTGGGTTGTACATCCGCTGAGCCGGCAGCTGTCGCAACCATCGATCATCTACAACCGCGACAATGTGATCTTTGTTCGAGACCTTGACGATGCCTTCGTTATTCGGCTCTCCCGATGACGGTGAGCTCT
Organism: Verrucomicrobiales bacterium; assembly: GCA_047638715.1. Lineage (GTDB taxonomy): Bacteria > Actinomycetota > Acidimicrobiia > Acidimicrobiales > SHLQ01 > SHLQ01. The sequence goes on along the minus strand of JBLIMK010000007.1, from coordinate 43,726 downwards.
CCGCCTAGTTCTTTTGGCCGGCGAGCTTGCGGTTCTTCACCTTGGCCTTGATGTAATCGCGGTTCATGAACGCGATGAAATCGAGGCTGATGTCTTTGGGGCAGGCCTCATGACATTCGCCATGGTTGGTGCAGGTGCCGAAGAAGTCTTCCATTGTGTCGACCATGTTCTCGACCCGCATCCAGCGCTCGGACTGGCCCTGTGGAAGCAGGTTGAGATGCTGCACCTTGGCCGACGTGAACAGCTGCGCTGCGGAGTTCGGACATGCGGCCACGCACGCACCACAACCAATGCAGGCGGCAGCGTCGAAGGCCATGTCGGCAGCTTCTTTAGGCACCGGTGTGAGGTTCGCGTCGGGTGCTGAACCAGTAGCGACAGAGATATAGCCGCCCGATTGCTGGATCTTGTCCATCGCGGCACGGCTGACTGCGAGGTCCTTGATGACCGGAAAGCTGGTCGCGCGGAACGGTTCGATGGTGATGTGATCGCCGTTCGAGAATGTCCGCATGTGCAGCTGACACGTCGCCTGACCCTTGTTGGGGCCGTGAGCCTGACCGTTGATCATGAGCGAACAGGTGCCGCAAATGCCCTCTCGGCAATCACTTTCGAAAGTGACTGGGATCTTGTCGTCCTGGATCAGCCGTTCGTTGACCACGTCGAGCATCTCGAGGAAGCTGGAATCAACGCTGATGTCCCTCGCCTCATAGGTTTCGAAGCGTCCCTTTTCGGTCGGGCCGTTTTGGCGCCAGACTTCGAGGGTGAGGTTGATGTTGTTTTCGTCGTTCACGTCTCTGACCCTCTACTTGTAGCTGCGTTGGCTAAGTGCGACATTCTCAAATTCGAGCTGTTCTTCGTGTTTGGTCTGCTCGGCATCTTCGCCGTTCCATTCCCATGCCGCGACGTGTCGGAAGTTCTCGTCGTCGCGTAGAGCCTCACCCTCTTCGGTTTGGCTCTCCACTCGGAAGTGGCCACCGCACGACTCTTCACGCACGAGCGCATCGCGGGCTTTCAGCTTGGCGAGTTCGAAGAAGTCGGCGACTCGCCCGACCTTCTCGAGTTCGGTGTTCATCGAGACACCGTCGCCCATGACCTTCACGTTCTTCTTGAACTCATCCTCGAGAGAGGTGATCTCGTCGCCAGCTTTCTCGAGGCCGTTCTTGTCGCGAGCCATGCCGATGCGATTCCACACGATCTTTCCGAGCTCGCGGTGGTAGTGATCGGGCGATTGTGTGCCATTCACGGACAGCCACATGTGCGTCTGATCGGCGACATGTGCTTCGACTTCTTTGAAGGCTGGATCGTCGTTAGGGACGATCGATTCACCGAGCTTGCCGGCCAGGTAATCGCCGATTGTGTAGGGCAAAACGAAGTAGCCGTCTGCAAGGCCCTGCATGAGCGCTGAGGCGCCGAGCCGGTTGGCGCCGTGATCGGAGAAGTTCGCCTCGCCGATCGCATACGTGCCAGGCACCGTGGTCATCAAGTGGTAGTCGACCCAAAGGCCGCCCATTGTGTAGTGGGTTGCGGGGTAGATGCGCATTGGTCGGCTGTAGGGATCTTCGCCGGTGATGTTGGCGTACATGTCGAAGAGGTTGCCGTACTTTTCGGCGATGAGTTCCTTCCCATCACGAGCAATCGCGTCGGCAAAGTCCAGGAACACTCCGTTTTTCAGCGGGCCAACGCCTCGGCCTTCATCAACGACCGTCTTCGCATTTCGAGAGGCGACATCGCGGGGCACGAGGTTTCCGAACGCGGGGTACTTGCGCTCGAGGTAGTAGTCACGTTCTCCCTCGGGCACCTCGGCTGCGAGTCGGGCCTCCTCGCCTGATTTCGGAACCCAAATACGACCGTCGTTTCGCAGCGACTCCGACATGAGCGTCAGCTTCGACTGATGATCGTCCGACGCAGGAATGCAGGTCGGATGGATCTGGGTGTAGCAAGGGTTCGCGAAAAAGGCGCCACGGCGATGTGCTCGCCACGCGGCGGTCACATTCGACATCATGGCGTTGGTCGACAGGTAGTAGACGTTTCCGTAACCGCCGGTCGCGAGCACCACAGCATGTGCGGAGTGCGACTCGACCTCACCCGTGAGCAGATCGCGCGTCACGATGCCACAGGTCTCGCCGTCCTTGACGACGACATCCAGCATCTCTTTGCGATTGTGCATCTCGACGCCGCCGAGTTCGATCTGGCGGTTGAGTGCCGAATACGCGCCGATCAAGAGCTGTTGACCGGTCTGTCCGCGGGCATAGAACGTGCGCGATACTTGCGCGCCGCCGAACGAGCGGTTGTCGAGAAGGCCGCCGTAATCGCGTGCGAAGGGAACACCCTGTGCCGTTGCCTGGTCGATGATGTTGACCGATACCTCCGCGAGGCGATGCACGTTGGCTTCACGGCTTCGATAGTCGCCGCCCTTGACCGTGTCGTAGAACAACCGGTGGACAGAGTCGCCGTCATTCGGGTAATTCTTGGCCGCGTTGATGCCGCCCTGTGCAGCGATCGAGTGTGCACGGCGAGGGCTGTCGTGGAAGCTGAAGGCCTTCACCTTGTAGCCGAGCTCTGCGAGCGATGCGGCCGCAGATGACCCCGCGAGTCCGGTGCCCACCACGATCACGGTGAACTTTCGCTTGTTGCTCGGGTTCACCAGCTTCATGGAGAACTTGTGGTCTTCCCACATCGTGGCGATATCGCCACTCGGAACTTTCGAATCGAGACGAGGGCTTGTGACCCTGGTGTTCGCGTCCATCGTTGCGGTCATGTCTATTCGCCTCCCTCGAGAATCGCCTCGAAGCAGGCGGTGTTCTCTTCGGTGGTGTCGTACTGGGCACATTCGTTCTTGTCGTCATCGATCACGCCGGCCTGAGCCAGGATCGGGAAGCTGAGGTTGCCTAAGAGAATCACGGCGGCAAGCCCAACAGCGAAGCCTCGGCGGGCTTGGTTGTACTTCGGGTTGTTGAGGCCCAGTGTCTGAAACAGCGACCATGCGCCATGGAATATGTGGATCGCGAGAGCAACGTTGGCAACGACGTAGATGGTCGCCACCGGCAGGTTCGACAGGCTTGTCGCGAGGTTGTGGTACGGATCGCCACGCACGTAGTCGGTGTGAGGCAATAGGCCCCAGGTGAGGTCTGCGAGGTGGAAGATCAGGTAGAGCAGGATGATCGGGCCAGTCCAGCGCATGGTGCGGCTGGCATAGTTCGCAGCGATGTAGTCGCGGCCACCCGGATACGTCTTTTGGCCATCCATGAAGTTTGCTTCTTCACTGGCCTTGCGGCTGATCTCTTTGGTTGTGTAGGCGGAGGCAATGTGCAATCCGAACATCGCGATCAGGCCGATGCGCAGAACCCATAGCAGCCAAGTGCGCGGGATGATCTCGCCGCCCAAACCTCGAAGTGCCTCGGCATATTCGTGCAGCTCGGCAGGTCCCTCGTACACATGGAGGTTGCCGATCATGTGTGCGAGGACAAATCCCAGGAGCCCAATGCCGGTGAGCGCCATGATCCACTTGCGGCCCACGGCTGATTGCCAGATGTTCAAAGGGAAGGGTAGGGGCTTTTTCCGGGTCCTGATCGGCTGTGGATCCCGCAGATTGGGCTCAGCATTCGCAGACGTAGTTTGCGCCATGACACTCCTGTTCAAAAACAGATGGTTCGTACCGACAACCGCCAGCTCCACAAACTTAGTGAACTGGTCAGACCATCGGCCACTTGAAGTCTGCCCGTGTAGCGGATGAATTTGGCGGATTTAGCTAGGTGTTGAGAGACAGGGGCATGTGGCGAGGGTCATTAGCGGACGCTAGCTCGCCGCAAAGACGTATCGATTGGTCGAGAGTGGGTGTCCGTCGCGATCCAGGATTTGGAGCTCGACGGACATCTCGCTCCCGATTCGGCCACCGCGGATCAAGACGTCGTCGATGAATTGCACGTCGTCACCGGGGACCTGACCTTTCCAACGGCGCGTGGCGGTACCTCGCTCGTCCACGATCGTCACAACGGCTTCTACCTCGGCAGCGGCGATGCCGTCGTTGCACAAGTACAGCCCGAGTCGCGCGGTCGAGCGAGCCGGCAGCGTGGATGCCGCTGGGTACAACACCGGGAGCAGCGGTTGGAGCGCCATCTTGACTGCCGCAAGCGCTGGGCGAGGAGTACCGTCGGCATCGTTCAGCGCGCGGCTCAGACCTGGCCCGGCACCTCGCCACACCCCAGCACAGAAGCCGCCGGTGGGCTGATACTTCAGGACTCGAAGCGATTCGATCGTGGTCTTGAGAACGTCGGCCTGATGCGTTCGCATAGCGTCGATCCACGACGCGACATCTGGATATGTGCCCGGCGGGATGACCGCTCGAAGTGCGTCCGGCTCGGATCCGTGTACGTCGAGGAGTGCCTCGAGGTCGCCGTCGATATTCAGGGGCAATGCCTGCGCCCCCATGTCCGAAACAAAACGCACGAGGCGAGGGATGGTTGCGGCGTACTCGGCAATGTCAGCCGCTTCTCCATCGAACCAGCCGAAGTACAACCCCAGATCGCTGCCCGACAGATGCGGTACGTGCGGGGCAACATCGGAGTGGGCGATAATCGGTCGTGTTGGATCGTCGCGCTGAAAGGCCCGCTTGATCGCCCGGTCGAGGATCGATCTGTTCCAGCTCGGGATTTGTTGCTGTCGAAGATCGGGGGCCGCGGTGTATCGGGGCTGACTGGTGTGCGGCCGCATGTGACCGCCCCAGATCACGATCGAGGGATGGTGGGACAACAAGTCGATCATGTCGCGTGTTTGTTGCTCGGCAGCGCTGGTGACGCTTCGCGCATACGAGCCGCTGAGTGGGAGGTCTTGCCAGACGAGAATCCCGAGTTCATCACATACATCGATGAACTCGTGTCGCGTGACGTGGCTCCGAATCCGCACCATGTTGAAGCCTGCGTCGCGAATCGACTCGACCTCAGCTCGAATCGCCTCGTCGGGCATCGCGGACAGGTTGACGGTTAGTGGCGCAAGGTTGACGCCACGGAGAAAAGTTCTACGGTTGTTGATCCGGAGTATGAGGTCGCCCATAGCCGTCGATCGAAAGCCGATGCGACGCTGCTTGCGATCGGTGACTTTCCTCTCGCTTGTTCGCGCCGTGACCTCGAGGTCGAACAGCGGTTGGTCACCCATTCCCGTGGGCCACCACAGCTCGGGGTTGTCGACGTGTATCTGCCACTCGACTCGGTTTTCTCCGGACGCGACCGTATGGGTCGTGACGTCGACGACGCCAGCGACCTCGGTGGTCAGAGTCACCTCGCAAGGTTCGGCCGCGAGCAACACCGCTCGAAGCCCGATCACCGCATGTGCGGCGTCGGCTTCGATACACAATGCGCGGAAGTGACGAATCGCGACCGGCCCGGTGTCTACCAAGACGACAGGACGCCAAATGCCCGCGGGGTTCCAGTCGCGGGGAAGGCCCGGCCCTTCGGTGAACCAGCCCGTGAGATTGCGCTTCTGTGCCGGGTCGGTCATCCGGGAAGCCGCGACCTCAACAGCGAGAATCGAACGCCCGGCTTTCGCGACGAGGTCGGTGATTTCGAAACGGTGGTGAGTGAAGTACCCCTCGGTCTGGCCTACGTAGGCGCCGTCGAGAAACACGTCGCCTGCGTAACAGAGGCCATTGAAACAAAGCCAGCGTCGCTGGCCGGGTTGCAAGGTCGGCACGGTCAGGTCTGCACGGTAGAGAAGCGTTCCATCAAAGTCGCGAAACGAGTCGTGTGTTTGCCAGTGCGACGGAACGTCGATCGGTGGCCAGTTGGAGTCATCGAAGTCGGGGTCGCTGAACTGTCGCTGCAGTTGCTCGGTCGATCGAGCCGCACGCCAATTTGCGATGGCGCTTTCGATTGGTTCTTCGGTCGACACGTCATTCACGATAGACGCGACGCGATCTCGGGCCTAGATCTACGGAGTAGTTGCTGCCGCGATCTGCCTCTCCTGGAAGGTCTGATCGAGTGGCCACCCATGGAGTAGGTGTCGGGCGAAAAACGGAGCGATGAATCGTTCGGCGCGCCCCTGGACATCGGCATTGCCGATTTCGCCGCGAACGATCGCTCGCTCAAAGATGGTCCGGGTGAGTTCGAAACGCGCATGCGACATCCCTTGCAAGCGCGCCATTAGCTCGTCGTCGCACGAGGCGGCGCTGACCAGCGATGGCAGGAGCTTCCCGAGCATGCCGTCGGACAGGTTGTGTGCCAGTCGATCGGCGACCACGGTGAGATCGCCTGCCAAAGTGCCTGTATCAGGGGGCGGGGGCATTCCGGCAATGCAGTCGACGGCGTCCACGACCAAGGCCGACTTGTCGCCCCAGTTGCGGTAGATCGTCGAACGTGCGACACCGCTTTTCGCGGCGATCTCGTCGATGGTCAACCGCTCGCAACCGACGTTGAGAAGCAGGTCGGCGGTCGCATCGAGGACAACAGCGCGGGTACGGGCCGTGCGGGCGTCCTCCGTCATACAACCTCTTCGACGAGCGATTCGATCGCGGGAGTTTCTTCTCGTGGAAAGAGTCGGAACACGATGACTGAGCTTATGAGCATCACGGCGGCGCCTGCCCACATGGCCAGCTGCATTCCGTCGACGAATGCATCGCGCGCAACGGCTGCAAGGGCCTCGCCGTTCGGGAGCTGTTCAGCTACGGCGAGTGCGGCTCCGACGTTGTCCTGGAAGACATCGGCAGCCTCAGGGGGGAGGTCGCTGGCAGAGTTGCCAAGGCCCGAGCGGTAGCCCGAGGACAACAAGGTTCCGAGGAGGGCGATACCGATCGCTCCGCCGACTTCACGCGTTGCATCGTTCATTGCTGATGCAACACCAGCCTTGTTCTGCGGGAGGGACGACACGATCGACTCAGTCGCGGTTGGGAAAACGAGGGCCAGTCCGCCAGCGGCGACGACGAGCGCGATGCCGATCGGGAGATACGGCGTGGAAACGGTCATAAATCCAAACGCGAACAACCCGGCAGTCGATGTGAGCATGCCGAGCGCCATGGTTTTCCCGGCGCCGATCTTCGCTGCGAGAGCCGGGCCGCGTGGAGCGATGAGAATCATCGCTGGAGCGAAGGGAAGGGTTCGGATCGCGGCCTCGAGTGGGGTGTACCCGAGGGCGAATTGCAGGTATTGCGTCAGCACGAAGAACATCCCGAACATCACGAGGAATGCGCTGGTGATAGTGAAGCTGCCCATTCGAAATTTGGGGATTCGAAAGAGTCGGGGGTCGAGCAGTGGATCATGATGAGCGAGCCCCACGCGGACCCACGTGAACATCGCGAGGATGCTGACGGCGAACGCCCCGAGGACGATCGGATCGGTCCATCCAAACTCAGGACCCTGAATCAAGCCGTAGACGAACGCGACAAGTCCCACGATTGACAGCAGGCTTCCAGCCGGATCGAGCGGACGTTCTTGTGGGTCCTTGGAGTTCGGCACCATCGCGATGACGAGGATGATTGCCAACGCTGCGATCGGGACGTTGATAAAGAAGACCGAACTCCACTTGAAGGATTCCAGCAGAAAGCCGCTCGCAAGGATCCCGAGGGCGCCGCCGGCACCGGCGAATCCGGACCAGATCGCAATCGCCTTAGCACGCTCCTCTCGTGGAAACACAACCGTGATAATCGAGAGGGTGGCCGGCATCGTCAAAGCAGCACCAATTCCCATAGCACCGCGCAGCACGATGAGTTGTGTGGCGTTCTCGCTCAACGTGGCGATCAGCGCAGAGACCAAGAAGATCGTGAGGCCTCCGACGAGTGCTCGCTTGCGACCATATCGATCACCCAACGCACCGGCCGGCAATAGGAGGCCGGCGAACACGAGTGCGTACGCCGCGTTGATCCATACGAGTTCAGATGCGGTCGCGTTGAGCGCTCGTTGGATCGAGGGAATGGCGAGGTTGAGTGAGCTGACGCTAGCCACGATCAGTACGAGCGACAGGTTGAGAATCGCGAGGATCTTCCAGCGCTGCGGGTGAGCGTGCGTTATTTCTGTTGCTTTGGTCACGCGACACACTGTCGCAGAAGTCTTAATGTTATGCAACAGACTGTTGCACCTGCCACATCTACTTCGGGGCACAAGATTTGGGAGCGCCCGCCCGAGTTAGCTCGGCCGGGCCTTCACCGTGCGGATCCGTTGTTCCTTGCTGAATGCATACAGCCCGGCAGCCGCGATGATTCCGGTTCCGACGAAGGTCAGAGCATCTGGCACGTCTTGGAACACCACGATCTGGATGACCAACGCGAATATGAGGACCGTGTAGCGGAACGGTGCGCTGAAGCTGAGATCCCCGACTCGTATCGTGATCACGCTGGCGATATACCCGACTGAAAGGAACGCTGCCGCAGCGCCGAGTTGGATGGTCTGTTCAGCCGATGGGCGATCCCAACCTTCGACGATCGAGCCCAACAAGCCCATCGACGCAATGGCCAGTGCTGTACAGATCGAGATCACCATCGTTGGTAGTTCGGTCGAAATACGTTTCGTTGCCATCTCGCGAACCACTATCGTGATCACCACCGCGAGCCCCGCGAGAAACCATGGGTTGAAGTCGCTCGAGCCCGGCCTCACGACGAGGAGAACGCCGACGAATCCAATCACGACGCTCAGAACTCGATGCCAACTGACCGCTTCGTGCAAAAGCCGGGCCGCGATGAACGTGACGATCAGCGGCACGATCTGAATTACTGCGACCAACCCCGCGATTGGTAACCGAGTGAGGGCACTGAGATAGAAGGCCGTGCCGATCGCCTCCATCGTGACTCTGAGCGCAACGTGGCGATCCAGATGTTCGCGAACGTTAGCGAGCTGACCTCGACGGACCGCGATAACGAACAGCAGCACGGCGATGAACATGCCTCGAATGAAGATCGCTTCGAAGAGCGGAAGGTCCTCGGCCGCAATCTTGATAAACGCGTCGTTGATGACGTATCCAGCTGAGCCCAAGGTCATCCACCCCGCGCCACGAATATTATTGTTCAGCTCCACGACGGCACGCTATTGCCTAGTTGTCTGCGTCCTCGCGAATTTGGTGTGCTGGCTGACCCGCCCACCACGCCTCGATGCGTGACCGATGGTCGTCAGCGCGGAACTCGACCTCTGCGTTGGGACCTTGTTCGACACGTACTTCGAAGCCGTCCTTTGGATTTGCCCAGAGCACCGTAGTCGCGCTCGACGAGAAACTGATCGCCGTGGATCCGCCTACCAAGTTGAATGTGAGCACCTGTGCCGGAGCTTTGGTTGTGGTCGTCGGAGGCGGGGTGGTGGTCGTCGTCTTTGCAGGATTCGTGGTCGCCGGTGCTTGTGAGGTCGAGGGAGCGGTGGTCGTCGTCTTTGCAGGATTCGTGGTCGCCGGTGCTTGTGAGGTCGAGGATGAGGACGTACGGGGTGAAGCGGTTCTTGCTAGCGCAGAAGTTAGCGTCGTAGCCGTTTCTGGGCTGACGGTGGACGTCGATATTCCGCCACCCTCGGCGTCTTCAGACCCATTCGATGAAGCGACGACCGCCGATGTGGTCGGCGAGACAGGGCCGGTCGTGCTCGTGCTGCTCGTGCTGAGGGTTGGGCTCACCGTTCGGGTGGCGGTCGAAGATAACACCGCTGCTTCCTGCTGTGTGGCAGGAGCAGGTCGAATCAGTTCGTCGTTCACCAAACAGACACCAGTCCATGCAACCGCCATGGCCGCGGCACTACCAAGGAGCCACAACACGACGAATCCAGAGGTCCTTAGCACGACGTAATTGTGACGCCTCGTTGAAATTCGCGTCTGAACACAACCCTAAAATACCGCTAAACAGCTACCTGCGCCCACCCAGATAGCTACGGTCTTGTTTCATGGCGTCCATATTTGTAGTTGAGGACGATTACCACATCCGTGAAATGGCGGTTCGCGCGCTCGCCGACGCTGGCCACGTCGTGCGCTCAGCAGCGACCGCGATGGACGCGTTAAAGGGGATTGTCGACTCTGCCCCAGACCTCGTGATCCTCGATCTCGGGCTTCCGGACCTGGACGGAGGCGAGCTCCTCCGAATGATCCGAGCCGTGTCGGACGTTCCGGTGATAATTGCCACAGCGCGCGACGACGAGAACGAGATTGTTCGGTTGCTCAATTCGGGCGCTGACGAATACGTAGTCAAGCCGTTTTCTGGAGCGGAGCTCGAAGCTCGCGTTCGAGCGCTGCTTCGCCGGGTGATCGCTGTCGGAGCCGAACGTGTCATGCGGGTTGGCGGAGTGACCATCGATGTGCGTGCCCGGACGGTCGAACTCGACGGTGAACCAGTCGTGTGCAATCGCAAGGAATTCGATCTTCTCGCCCACCTCGTCGCTCACGCAGGAACGGTCGTCACCAGAGAGGAGCTGTACGCCGAGGTCTGGCGGGAACCCTACGGCGGAGCGGATAAGACGATCGACGTACACCTCTCGTGGCTGCGGCGAAAGCTCGGCGAGACCGCCGCGAATCCTCGGTATATACACACGGTTCGGGGCGTGGGTGTGAAGTTTCTCGATCCGTCATGAGGCGGCGACTAATCCTCGTCTTCGTCGCGGTTTCGCTGCTTGTCGTATCCGCTTTTGTCGTGCCTCTCGGCGTCGTTGTTCGACGGACGGCAGAAGATCGAGCGATCGATGTAGCACGTACTGAAGCCGCATCGATTGTTCCTACCCTCGTCATCGCCGGAACGGCCGAACAGATCCAAGCAGCCGTTCGGGCGACCTCCGCCGGACGTGCTGGTGACATCACCGTAATCACGTCCCAGGGGTGGACGATCGGGCCAGAGGTCGACCGGTCCGCCAATGTTCGAGAAGCGCTTGCTTCGGGTGGGTCGAATATTGGTCCAGCGGACGGCGGGTTGGAGCTTGTGTCGGCCGTGAGTACGGGCCCAGGGCAGTACTCGGCAATTCGAGTGTTTGTTCCCGACTCGGCTCGCCGTCAAGGACAGTCCGCGGCATGGCTTGCGCTGCTTGCAGTCGGCGCAGCCCTCGTCGGAATCACAGTCGTTGTTGCTGATCGGCTCGCCCAGTCGATCGTTCGGCCGACCCGCAATCTGGCTAGCGCTGCGCGGCTGTTCGGAGACGGTGCTCTCGACACGCGGGTCGTTCCAGACGGCCCGAGTGAACTCGTCGAACTGGCGGGCGCCTTCAACGACTTGGGCTCTCAAGTCTCGTCGATGCTCCAACGTGAACGTGAGCTCGTCGCCGAACTCTCTCATCGTTTACGCACTCCGCTCACCAAGCTCCGCATGCGACTCGAGCATGTTGACGATCCCGAGCTTGCGAGCAGCCTGCGAGGGGACCTCGATGATGTCACCGCTGTAGTGAACCGGCTGATTGGTGAAGTGCGTGGATCGCTCGCGAACAGCGCCGGGTGCGAAGTCGGCGCTGTCATGACCGAGCGTGCCGAGTTCTGGAGCGTCTTGGCCGAGGACCAAGGGCGTCCCTGGGGGTTTCAGCAGAGCTCGGGTCGGTTGCGGGTACACGTCTCCGAATCCGAGCTCGCAGCGGCAATCGATGTCCTTTTCGAAAACGTCTTTCGCCACACTGAGGAACGCACGTCGATGCAGGTCGGGTTCGGTGCGATCGGATCGTCGGTGAAGATCTGGGTCGCTGACGGCGGACCTGGCATCGATCCGGCCTCCACGGGCCGCGGCGTCTCGTCGAGCGGGTCGACGGGGCTCGGCCTCGATATTGTTCGGGCGATGGCCGAGGCGGCGAACGGATCGGTCGAGATCGACTCGAGTAATCTGGGCGGAGCGCTGGTAACCATCACGCTCCCACGAGCCGTCGACGCCTCAGCGTAGTTTCGGTAGCGAATCCCGCCGCGGCTGCTCAGGGACCGACAGATCAGGGGCGAGGTTTCCGGCCCCCAAGACCAGACCATGAGTGCGGGCGGCAACTCGTTTTGGTCGATCCTGGGGACCGAGATTATTTCCGGCCCCCAAGACCAGACCATGAGTGCGGGCGGCAACTCGTTTTGGTCGATCCTGGGGGACGGAGATCTATGTGCGGGTCAGTCAGTTGTGATGCTGGCTGTGCCTTCATTGTCTTCTCGGAATTTCCGAGCCGGCAAGTCCGTCAGCAATGGACCGCAGTTCCTCGGTTTCGCGGGCTGTCATCGTGTGGGTAGAGCTCGATCGCGAGTCGAGCAGCGCCCGAGCTGCCCGTGGATCGAGCGGTGCATTGCCTCTCGCGGCCTCGAGGACTCCTTCGATGAGCGTGGCGGGGTCCGAGTCCTTGATGAGGTAACCGACCGCGCCGGCATCGAGTGCGTTGAGAACTTGGGTTCGGTCGGTCGAGGCGGTCAACATGACCACGGAAGCGTCGCTTCGATTTGCGCAAATCTGGCGTGTCGTTTCGATTCCGCTCAGCCCGGGCATCGAAATATCCATGAGGATCACGTCAGGCTCGAGTCGGGCATCGAGTTCAAGAGCAGCTTCGCCGCTTTCGACAACACCCACGACTTTGATCTCGTCCGTCTGTTCCAAGAGCCGTTCGAGGCTGGAGCGCACCAATATGTGGTCGTCGGCCAGGAGTACGCTGATCACGCGGGAACCTCCAACCTGACTTCGGTACCGACGTCAGGTGTCGAATCGATGCGAAAACCGGCTCCTGCATCGGCGGTGAGATCGGTGAGTAAACGAAGCCCAAAATGGCCGTTAGAGGTGGCATCTGCAGGGGAGAAGCCACGTCCGTCATCGGTGACGGTTGCCAGAATCTGTTTGCTCGAGGCATCGATTTCGATCTTCAAGGCTGAAGCCTGTGAATGTCGTAGGACGTTGCGAACCGATTCCTGTACAACCCGGTACACCAGAGCCACAGCTTCAGGAGATTCGTCGGGGTCACCATTGACGATTAGCTCCGTCTCGATATCGAGACCGCTCGCTGGCGCAAGCAAGTCGACGAGAGCTGCTTCGAGGCCGTGTTCGTAGAGGTTCGCAGGGTAGATGTCGACGAGCAGCGACCGCAGCGACTGCAGACTTCGACGGATGCCGACCGCGGCCGCACGGATGTCATCGGCGACTTCGAGATCGTACCGGTGAGCGCTTTCAGCTGCAGCGGTGGCAGCAAAAGAGGCCGCGACGAGATCCTGTACGACACCATCGTGAATCTCGCCGGCGATGCGTCGTCGTTCCAGGTCCGATGAGTCGATCGCGCGTTGCAAGAGCTCAACCCGGTCCTGCTGGGCTCGACGCATCCGTCGATTCAATCGCCAGGCGAGGGCGAGGTGCATTGCTGCTAGCAACGCGAGTGCGGCGAGGATGATCGGTACGAACTCGGCTCGGATTCTGCTTGCAGAATCGGACACCGCTGAAATCGCGAAGTAGGACTCGTAGAGCAGCGGCTCGCCGTTCGGTCCATCGAGGGGTAGGTACACCTCGAGAAGGCGGCCAGCGTCTGCCTCGAACCGATTCTCGGGGCCTTCGAGCGAGGTGATCTCGCTGACGACCGCGCCCGACCAGAGCGCTTCGTTCTTGTCACGACCGAGGTCGTACACCTCGCCGATCAAGCGAGGTTCGTCGGAGAATACGATCTTTCCGTTCGCGTCCCATAACTTCACGCGAACCGTCTTGTCGTCGAGGACCCGCGTGGTCACGATGTTGTGCAGACGTGCGATGGCGGCTGGGTCACCCTCGATCAGTTCGGTCGATAGGCTCGGCTCGACCGCCGTTACGGCAACGACCTTGGTCAGATTGCGAACCTGGGCCATCGCCTCGCTCTCGCCAGCGCGATCCGATGCCAGCACGCTGGCACCAGCGATTAGGACCATGCCGATTAAGCCCGCGATCACGAACTGGCGGAACGGGCTGAGCAGTAGCACTCGTTCAGAAAGGCTCACCGGGGACTGTTCCACGTCTTCTACTGTGCTCAACGGACCGTGCGGAGAACAGTAGAGCGACCTCAAAAGAACCCTAAACGAGGAAGTTCTGACACCGCTGCGGTCGGGAGATGAACAGAGCTGGCACAATTTCGCGACACGGCGCAGTGAAAATCCCCCTCCACGTGTGAGCACGGACGCCTACGTAGTGACGCGGCGGCGCCACATAGCGCGCCTACGTTGTGTGCAGATGTCTTCGATAGTCACAAACTGGCCAGATGCGCGAGACTCATCGACGTGACGATGGGAGCTACCCCAGACGGAACGGTCTATGAGATCGCCGGACCTGCTGATGCACCCCCCGTGGTGCTCATCCACGGCCTGGGAATGACCCGTGCGACCTGGGATGGACACATGCCTAAACTCGCCGAGCGTTATCGAGTCGTGCGGTACGACCTTGCTGGTCACGGGCAAACCCCACCGCCCAATGATGTTCCTGATCTGACCTTGTTCAGCGAGCAGTGCATCTCGCTGATGGGCGAACTCGACATCGAGGCAGCGGTCATCATCGGCTTCTCGCTCGGAGGCATGATCAATCGCAGAATCGCGATCGATTATCCGGAGCGAGTCAACTCGCTCGTGATTCTCAACTCGCCGCACGAGCGTGGCGAGGAGGCGCAGCAGCTGGTCGAAGTACGCGCCGCAGCCAGTGCAGATGGCGGCCCAGCAGCGACTATCGATGCCAGCCTCGAACGATGGTTTACGGCGACATTCCGAGCGGAACAACCCGACTTCGTCGCCATGATTCGCAACGTAGTTCTCGACAACGACATCGACGTTTACGCGCTCAACCGATGGGTACTCGCCAATGGGGTCATCGAGCTCGTCGATCCGACTCCGGCGATCACCGCGCCCACGTTAATCATGACCTGTGAGCACGACAGCGGAAGTACTCCGGCGATGAGTCACGCGATCGCAGCCGAGATTGCTGGTGCTGAGACCGTTATTGTTCCCGACCGACGCCACCTCGGATTGCTCGAAGACCCAGACGCCTTCATCGACCCAATCTTGACCTTCCTGCGGGCCAACGTCCGCCAAGCCGACCCGCCCTACAAGACCGAGGACTGACTTCATGACCGACACCATTGCAAACGAACTGGTCAACTACCAGATGCTCATCGACGGGCGATGGGTCGATGCGTCCGATGGCGCACGTTTCGACAGCATTAACCCATCGAATGGTGTGGTTTGGAGCACGGTGCCCGAGGCCACAGAGGCCGATGTCGATGCGGCGGTACGCGCGGCGGATCGCGCGTTCAACGAGGGTCCATGGTCGAAGATGACGCCGAGCGAACGAGGACGCACGCTTCGTAACTTGGGCGACCTTCTCGCCGATGCGTCGGAGAATCTCGGGACCATCGAAGCCCGTGACACCGGCAAGCTGTTCGCTGAGACTCGGTGGCAGGCCAAATACATTTCGGAGTACCTGCACTTCTATGCCGGCGCAGCAGACAAGGTCGCTGGCGAAACTCTTCCGATCGACAAACCCGACCTCTTCGTCTTTACCGATCGCGAGCCTCTCGGAGTTGTTGCCGCGGTCGTGCCGTGGAACAGCCAGCTCTTCCTCACCGCCGTAAAGATGGGGCCCGCACTCGCGGCAGGTAACACGGTGGTCCTCAAGGCTTCAGAACATGCCTCGGGAGCAATGCTCGAGTTCGGCAAACTCGTCGCAGAAGCGGGTATCCCGGACGGCGTTGTGAATATCATCACCGGGCACGGTGAGCCATGTGGTCGTGCGCTTACCTCACATCCGCTCGTGGCTCGCATTTCTTTCACGGGCGGGCCAGAGTCAGCCAAACACGTCGTCAGAAACTCGGCCGAGAACTTCGCGGAGGTTTCGCTCGAACTCGGGGGAAAGTCGCCGTTCATCGTGTTCGATGACGCAGAGATCGATTCTGCGGTCAATGGCTCCGTAAGCGGCATCTTCGGTGCCAGCGGACAGAGCTGCGTCGCAGGCTCGCGTTTGTACCTGCACGAGGACATCGCCGATGAGTTTCTCGAGAAGATGCAGGCGGTAATCGACACGATTCAGATCGGGGACCCGCTCGACGAGAACTCACATATGGGGCCGCTGTGCACTGTGGGTCAGCTCGAGAACTGCGAGCGCGAAGTAGCACATGCACTAACAGAGGGCGCGACGATTCTCACGGGAGGCAAGAGGCCGGAGGGACTCGACGGCCTCTTCTACGAGCCAACGATCGTCCTGTGTCCGAGTCAAGATCTGCGGATCGTCGACACCGAACTCTTCGGCCCGGTCGTTTCCGTTCTTCGATTTAGAGACGAAGACGAGGTCATCGCACTCGCGAACGACACGAAACATGGGCTTGCTGCGGGCATCTTCACGACGAACGGGGCCCGACAGATTCGGGTCGCCAAAGCCGTCAAGGCCGGGATCGTGTGGGTCAACACCTACCGAGTGATCTCGCCGGTCGCCGAGTTCGGCGGTATGAAGGGTTCGGGCTACGGCAGAGAATCTGGGTTCCAAGCCATGTACGACTACACCCGTCCAAAGACCGTCTGGATCAACATGTCGAGTGAACCACTCGGCAGCCAGTTCGCACCGCGTTAGGAGATATAGATGAAGTTTCAGCTTGCAATAAATCTTGAACGCCTCGATCACGACATCGATATGAGCAAGGTCGAAGCCCACACGCTCGACATGGTGCAGATGGCGGATCGAGGGGGGTTCGAAATCGTCTGGGCGGCCGAGCACCACGCGCTCGAGATGACCGTCGCGCCGAACCCATTCCAAATTCTCACCTGGTGGGCAGCGCACACCGAGCGAATTCGTCTGGGAACCGCTGTTGCGGTGGCTGCGTACTGGCATCCAATCAACCTCGCTGGCGAAGCGGCGTTCACCGACCTCATCAGTGGGGGTCGACTCGAATTCGGTATTGGGTCTGGCGCGTACCAGCGCGAGTTCGACCGGATGCGTCCAGGCCTCAAACAGTCCGACGCCTATAAGTACATGGCCGAGATGCTCCCGGTTCTCAAGGAGCTCTGGGCCGGCGACTATGCCCATGATGGCGAGTTCTGGCAGTTCCCAACGTCGACGTCATGCCCGAAGCCTCTGCAGGAGCCACATCCGCCGATCTGGGTTGCCGCACGATCGCCGATCACATTCGACTGGGCTGTTGAGAACGGTTGCAACATCATGTCGTGGCCCATTGCTCGGCCCCATGAAGAGATGGTGAAATACCGCACGCAGCTCGACGAGAGCATTGCTAAGTCTCCCGATGCGCCGAAGCCAACGTGGGCAATGATGCGACACGCTGCGGTTTACGCAGACGAAGCCGAGTGGATGGTGCCAGTAAAAGCCGCGCAACGTCAGCTCGGCATGTTCACGACGCTCTTTGCCGGTGATGGCGTGGTTACCGAGGGCATCCCTGCCGAAACGTCGAAGGCCGATC
Source organism: Verrucomicrobiales bacterium (assembly GCA_047638715.1). Taxonomy (GTDB): domain Bacteria; phylum Actinomycetota; class Acidimicrobiia; order Acidimicrobiales; family SHLQ01; genus SHLQ01. Next base: position 26,447 of record JBLIMK010000007.1, on the reverse strand, counting down.
TCGAGAAGCACCCCGACTACAACACGCAGTCGTTGCACGAAAACTTGCTCTTCGGTACGCCGGATCAGGTCGTGGAGAAATTGAAGACCTACGAAGCGCTCGGAGTCGATTCGTTCATTTACTACGCGAGCATGGGCCTCGGGCTGGACGAACAGAAACGATCGATGGAGCTCTTCATCTCCGACGTGATGCCAGCGTTCGCCTAGTCGACGAGCGACTTCGCCAGTCGAATCGTGCGAAGTGTTTCAGGGGCCGCGAGCGCGAGCATCGCGATCTCGAAGTCGGGGAGTGCGTAGACGTCTCCGTCATCGTTGATCATGATGAACCGATCGAGGCTCTCGAGGAATGTTCGGTCGTGACTTACGGCGATGACCGTGCCGAGGAAGCCGTCGAGTGCCTTCTCCAGTGCCTCCGATGAGTCGATATCAAGGTTGTCCGTCGGCTCGTCGAGCAATAACACGTTGTGTCCTTCGAGTTCGAGACACAAGACTTCGAGTCGAGCTTTCTGACCACCCGAAAGGGTCTCGAACTCTTGTCGGGCGTGATTCGCCAAGCCATATCGAGCGAGCGCCTTCATGGCCTGCTCCTCGTCGTGGAGGCGTTCCCTGACGATCTCGACCGCCTCGTGACCCAGGAAGTCAGGGCGGTCGTTCACCTGGGTGAACGTACCGATCGACGTCCGAGGACCCAGACCGATCGTGCCCTCATCGGGTTCGAGCTCGGCGGCGAGCGCGCGAAGAAGATGGGTTTTGCCGGTTCCGTTGGGGCCGATCAGTCCAACTCGCTCGCCAAAGTGCACCTCGTCGGAGAAGGGCAGGAAGAGGTCGCCGATCGATACGTCGACGATATTGAGGACACGCCGTGCCGAGTCTGAGCCGCGGAGGTTGACGTGAATATTTTCGTCGCGCACGGGGGGTGGGGGAGGGCCCGCCTTGACGAACTTCTCCCACCGGGTTTCCGCGGCGTTCGCCTTTGTGGCGTTCTTGAAGTTCTGCGCCGCACGAACCTTCATCACCTTCATGTGAGCGTGAAGCCGACGCTCTTCTTCTTTCCAACGCTTGAGGGCGTCGCCAAGTTGGGCTTGGCGCTTCGCTCGTGCCTCGGGGAACGTCGCATACGAACCTCCATGCACCCAGCAGCCCGATCCCTCGAGCACGACGATCTTGGTCGCGACTCGCTCGAGCAGCGAACGGTCATGGCTCACCATCAAGATGGTGCTGGGACATGAGCGGATCTGATCTTCAAGCCACACCCGAGTTGGAATGTCGAGGTAGTTGTCGGGCTCGTCGAGTAACAAGATGTCGACACCAGAGTTGAGCAGCAGATCGAGGACGAGGCGTTTTCGCTCACCTCCGGATAACTCGCCAACCTTTCGGGTCGTGAAGTCATCAACGGCCGTCTTGACGCTGCGTTCGGCGGCTGCACTCCATTGCGCTTCGAGCTCGTACCCGCCGAGGTCGCCCCACCTCGTCAGAGCTTCGGCATAACCCATGCCATCGTCGGTGCCGTCCGCCAGCGCCGCTTCAGCAGCGATGAGGTCCAAGCCGGCCTCACGAAGTTCGGGCAATGCAACCTCGAGAAGCATCTCTCGCAAGGAGTCGTCGGGTCGTCCCATACCGACGTCCTGGGTCATCGCCAGGAAGGAACCAGCGAGCGCGAACTCGCCTCCGTCTGGGTCGATCTCACCCGACAGGATTCCCAGGATCGTGCTCTTGCCGACGCCGTTCGCGCCGACGATCGCGGCGTGGTCGCCGGGAGACACACCGAACGAGATGTCGAAGAACAACGAGTCTGCACCGGGGTGCGCGTAGTCAAGTTCAGAGATCACGATGCCGCTCACAAAACAGCTTGCCTGGAGAAGTCATGATCGCGGCGCCGACAGCTAGATATGGCGGCGCATTTGAGCGATGATGTCGCATGACCTCGCCGACAATTTCATCGTCGATCGCGACCGCCAAATCCGAACTCGAGACGGACGGCTTCACGATCATTCCCGACGTGCTCAGTCCTGACGTCACACGCGCTGTTCGTGACCGCGTCTTGGCCCAGGCAGAAGCCGAGCGCGAGCAGAGCCTCGATTTCGAGTACATGGCTGAGGCGGAGGGCGATCACGTCAATCAATGGGTGTACCAGTTGGTGAACAAAGGCGAGTTCCTTCAACAACTCCCGCTGCACACGGTCGCACGAGATCTCGCTACGCACATGCTCGGTCCGCATCACCTGTTGTCGGCGTTCGATGCGCATATCACCTACGGCGGCAACAAGGTCATGCCGTTGCACGCCGATCAGTGGTGGATGCCATCTCCCCAGGTCCCGGGTACTGGTTTCATCCGCCAGGGCGACATCGAGCGCGGCGCTTACACCACGGGCGATCCCACGCCATCTACCGAAGCGATCACGGGGCCGGTCGCGGTGAACGTCATGTGGATGATCACAGATTTCACGAAGGAGAACGGCGCTACTCGATTCGTCCCGCGGAGCCATCTAAGCGGCCAGTTTCCGGACCCGAACCGCGTCTACGACGAGGTCGTCGGCGAAGGAACCGCGGGGTCGATCGTGGCCTGGGACGCCCGCATGTGGCACGGCGCTGGTCAGAACGTGACCGACAGTGCTCGGGTCGGCATCACCACCTACTTCTGTGGGGCGATGATGCGCCAACTCACGAACTACGTCTACGGCGTTCGCAGCGAGGTCAAGAAGGTGGCTTCGGACGAGTATCTCGCACTGCTCGGCTTCAAACCGTTCTCCAGTTACGGCATGACCGATGATCCAAGTTGTGACGTCGTGCGTCCTGGTGACGAAACCCCGGGCATCCTCGGTTGAGTTCGAGGGTCATTCTCGCCACGGTCGTCCTGATCGCCGCTCTGATCGGGGCGAACTTCTCGGTACTCAAGTTTGCGCTCGAGCATTCGACTCCGTTCTTGATCGCTGGGATGAGAACCGTGATCGGAGGGGCCGCTCTTCTCGCGTTTGCTCGCCTGCGCGGCGAACGTTTTCCAACCGATCGCGGCGATCTCAAAAATATTTTGGTCGTCAGCCTCAGCATTACGACCCTATCCAGCGGGTTGCTCTTGTTCGGTATAAGTCGAGTGCCCGCCGGACTGGGTTCGCTCGCTTCTGCAACGCTTCCGTTATTCACGGCGTTGTTCGCTTTGGCGTTACTCGGCACGAAGACGAGCCGTCGTGGCCAAGCTGGATTGATCATCGGGTTTGTCGGAGCAGCAGTCTTGGCGAGTCCGTCGCTAGGGGGCGAGACGACCGCAGTCGGAATCCTCTCTCTTCTGGTGAGCGCGGCCGCATGGGCGTTCGGCACGGTTTACATGAAGTGGAAAGACTTCTCGCGGGTGTCGCCCATCATGTTGGTGGGTGTGCAGCTGTGGATGTCGGCGCTCGTACTCGTACCGTTCGCGCTGGTCGTCGAAGGTGTCGATGGCACCGACTGGTCACTCGGGTTGTTGTGGCCGCTGCTCTACGCCGCCATTCCATCGAACGCATTGACGTTCTCACTCATGGTGATCGTGGTCACCCGCGCAACCCCGATCGTTGCAGCCTCGACCGCCTATCTCATCCCGTTGTTCGGCGTCTTCTTCGCGTGGTTGATTCGGGACGAGGTCTTGGGCTTCATCGAGGGTGTCGGTGGAGTGCTCGTGGTGTTTGGCGTGTATGTGCTCGTCAACGCAAACGCTCGTACCGCCGCTGCGCCCGTGTCCTGAGTTGATATCCGACACTGCGACGTTTCGACACCGCAGCGTTCCTACAAGAACGGGAGCTTCTGAACCGTGGCGCTTCTCGGGCCGTCCGGTGTTTGGACCTCGACGCCATGGCCTGCCTCGACGACGGTACGTGAGATCTGGGCCAAGCCGATCGTCCGGTCGAGACGATGGCTGTGGATGATTGCGCTGAGTGTTCCGACCTGCTCGCCATCGAGCATTATCGGTGTCCGTTCCGGGAGGGGCCAGGCTTCGGTGAGCGGCGTGTCGATGTTCACGCCGACGAAGAGGCGTTCTGGCCCACCATTGGCGACGACCGCTTGCAACGCTGCTTTGCCGATGTATTCAACATCGGTATCGGTGTCGACATAACGACCCATGCCTACCTCGAATGGATTGGAGTCGGGCGTGTTATCGCCTCCCCACGACAGCAGGCCACTCTCGACGCGCTCGATATGGTTCGGAGCGCCCGGACCAATGTCGTACTTCTCGCCTGCTGCTACGACCTTCGCCCACAGCTCGTCGCCGCGACTGCCGTCTTGGAGGAAGAGCTCGAAGCCACCCTGCTTGCTCCACCCCGAGCGGCACAGAACGAGCGGTATGCCGTCGAGTTCGGTCTCGGTGAACCAGAAGTACTTGAGGGAGCGAACGTGCTCGCCGAATAGTTCGGCGATCAGGTCCTCGGCCTTGGGGCCTTGCACAGCAAGCGGCGACACATCGGGCTCGGTGACCTGGACGTCCCAGCCGCGCTCGGCTGCAACACCCTTACAGAAGAGCAACATGTCGTTGTCCGCAATGGAGAACCAGTAACGGCTACCGCTCAGCTTCATCAGCACCGGATCGTTCAAGATGTGACCAGCGTGATCGCACATCGCCACGTACTTGCCCTGACCTTCGACCATGTTTGTGATGTCTCTTGTCGTGAAATATTGCGCGCACACGTCGGCATCGGGGCCACTGATCTGGACTTGGCGCTCGACCGAAACATCCCAGATCGCAACGCCGTTGATCAGGCGGTCGTATTCGGCTTTCAGGTCGCCGTACGACGTTGGCAAAACCATCTTGTTGTAGACGCTGATGTCGGACAGCCCGGCGGCGATTGTCGAGTTGTGGAACGGGGTCATCCGAATGCGCGGACTCAGGGTGATGCGATTCATGCAAAGAGTCTAAGCACTAAAACTGAACGATCGTCCAGGAAATTTCTCGGTCAGCCTGAAAGAAAGTCTCGGCGGAGCTGTTGAGCGTTCGCGTTCGTCGGGGCGAGATCGTCGACGCGCTCAAGGGTTGTCGCGCCGTCGTCGAGGCGACCATCTTCGAGTTGCACGAGAGCGAGGTTGAGAAGCGATTCGATCGATGTCGGGTCGAGAGCTGCCGCGTGCTCGAGTTGGGCGATGGCGGCGTTGGTTTGCCCGTCGAGTGCTAGGGCGGTTCCGAAGCTCTGTTGCGTGCTTGGATTGTTCGGGTCGAGCGCGTCGCGTTCCTCGAGCGCGTCCATCGCCACGTCGAGGTCACGTTCGTCGGTGCTCCGTCGTGCGATCTCCAACAACACGTTCGCCTGTTCGGTCAGGAACGCGGGGTCCTTCGGCGAAAGCGCGAGTCCGTGTTGCAGCCGGTCCAGCGACGTCCGGAAGTCGTCGGCCGTTCCTCCCGCCGAGGCTGCTCGAGCAGCGATGAAGTCATACCGAATCGAATCGGGTCGGCGGTCGCGAGCACGGTCGGCTGCTCGTAGCGCTGTCGCACCGTCGTCGGCTTCGACGACGTCAAGAACCGCGTGGTCGGCGGCTACGTCCGAGAGGCCAGCGATCGCCGCGACGGCAGACAGGAATCCAGCGCCGAACATGGCGGCGCGACGGCCGCCCGATACCTGCCGGAACAGTGGCGCGCGAGTGCTGAGCCGATGAGGGCGTCGAGCAATGAGCAGACCAGCAACGATCCAAAGCACCGGGTCGAGTTCGGCGAGGGGAAAGAGGAAGAGCTGTTGGATCACGTAGGCGATCGACGCGGCGCCGAGTGCGACGTCGAGCGGAGTGTTCGCTCGAATTCTTTGCAGGGCGGTGATGACCAGTCCGATCTGGAGAAGCAACATTGCCGCAGCTGCGGAGAGTCCTCCGGTGAGCGCCGTATCGAGGATGCCGTTATGGGCTCGGTCGGTGATCACGTCGCGCCCGTACGTCACAACGTAGGCCTCGTCGACGTGTTCGCCGAAGACGGTTCGATATCCCTCTGGACCATGCCCGGTGATGCCGAAGGTGGGTGTATCGAGCACGGCTCTGGCGCCGACCTGCCACTCGTCGAGTCGGCCCGCAACCACGCCGGAGTCCACATCGGTGAGGGTTGCTGCTCGGTCTCCCAACGGTGTGAAGATCAGCAGAGCGGCGATAGCGGCCGCGCCGACAAGCCCACCGATGATCTGCTTCCTGCGGATGACGAGGAGTGCGGCCGCCGCGAGTGCCCCCACCCATGCCGCCCGCGATTCCGAGAGTGCAAGCGCGCAGAGACCGAGCGCCGTGCCAGACGCTCCGAGGAGTCGTGCAGTGATCGAGTTGAAGCGGTCGACGGCTGCAGCAGCAGCGAGTGGGACGACCAGCAACATTCCGGCGCCCAGATAGGCCGGCTGTCCGAGCGGTCCCCCGACTCGATCGCCGGCAAAGGCCGAGTCGAACCAACCAATGTCGAGCGACTCGAGGATTGCCCAAACGCCGCTGGCGACAGCAACCAAAACAGCGGCTCGCGAAACCACTTCGACGGCGGAGAACGGATAGAGCGAACTTACGGCGAAGAGGCCTGCGAACAACACCCAGCTCGCGAGGCCAAGGTGCCGCTCCGGCGTACCGATCAAGGCGTGCCAAGAATCGGCTGACGTTGCCGTCGAGATGGACATGGCGAGCAACACGCCGATCCAACCGAGTACAGACCAGCGAGGCAGCGGCTGCGATCGAAGGTCGCCGGAGCCGAGCGAGACGGCGATGGCCGCGAATCCCAACGTCGAGACCAACGCGAACCGAAGGGGCCCGTACTGGTCCCAACCAAATGGGTCGACGGCCAAGAATGCCGCGGCGATAATCGCAGCGAAGCGCATCGTCAAAGATTAGAGGTCGAAAACGGTCGAAGCCGCCAGCCCGGCGTCAGTTCCAGGCTGGCGGCTTCGTTCGTTCTTGCGTTCTAGAAGGGTTTTCCGCCAGGGAAGAGGGGCATCAGTTCACCCTTTTCGACCTGGATGACCTGGTTGTCGAGAATCTTGTCGTAGAGGGTCTTCTTTTCAGCATCAAAGAGCATCCACAGCGAACCGATGTAACAAATGATGTTCGTGAGGTACTGGACGATGTATCGAATGACCGCGCCGCCGACACCGATCGTGCCGCCGCTGGCGTTCACGACCTTGACACCCTGCATCCTTTTGCCCGGGGTCTGGCCCTCGTTTCCGATGCCGGCGAAGTAGATGTAGAGCGAAGCGAATACCGATGCGACCATCAACAAGATTCCGATCAGGAGAACCAGGACGCCGAAGCCGCCGCCGATAGCGCTCCCAAGAATCAGAAGGATGAAGCCTGGCAACCCAAGCGCCATGAGGATCACGGCGTCGATGATCAGGGCGATGAACCGCTGACCAAACGTCGCCGGTGCTCCGGCGGCCATGTCCGAGGGTGGTGGTGCTGCTGGAAAATCGCTCATTGCTGTTCCCGTCCTATTCGTGGGGTGGGTCGCGCTGATTGGCGACCCATATATTTCTCAGAAGATGTTTAGCATCCGATGCCTCTTCGATGTCGAGACGCGCGGTGCCCTACTCCGCAGCTGAGTTGTTGAGGTCCTGTGGTAAGCACGGGTAATGAGCAGACCAACGACCCTCGGTGAACTCGTCAAGACCGGCTGGGCGTCCGTGCCGGTGGCCGAAGAACTGCGCCGGAACGCGATCGCTCGCATCCGAAACGGCGACCCTCTCGTCGCAGAAGTCCTTGGCTACGAGGACACGGTGATGCCACAGCTCGAGAACGCTTTGCTCGCTGGTCACGACGTGATCTTCCTCGGCGAGCGTGGACAGGCGAAGACGCGAATGATTCGCGGCCTGACAGCACTTCTCGACGAGTGGATGCCGATCATCGAGGGGTCTGAGATCAACGACGACCCCTTCAACGCTGTCTCGGCCTATGCACGGGCACTCGTCGCCGAACAGGGCGATGACACGCCTATCGATTGGGTGCATCGCGATCAGCGATATGGCGAGAAACTGGCGACCCCGGACACCTCGATCGCTGACCTCATTGGCGAGGTCGACCCGATCAAGGTCGCAGAGGGCCGTTATCTCAGCGATGAGCTCACCCTTCATTACGGCCTGGTACCTCGCACGAATCGCGGGATCTTCGCAATCAACGAGTTGCCCGATCTGTCGGAGCGCATTCAGGTCGGACTGCTCAATGTTCTTGAGGAACGGGACGTACAGATTCGTGGGTACAAGGTTCGGCTGCCGCTCGACGTCGTGCTCTTCGCGTCGGCCAACCCGGAGGACTACACCAACCGCGGCCGAATCATCACGCCGCTGAAGGACCGCTTCGGGTCACAAATTCGAACGCACTACCCGCTCGACGTCGAGACAGAGATGACGATCGTGCTGCAAGAAGCCGTGCTTCCACCGGCAGATGTTGTCGATGTTCGTGTGCCAGAGTTCATGCTCGAGATCGTGTCGGAGATCTCCCAGCAGGCGCGCGACTCAAGTCAGATCTCCCAGCGTTCTGGCGTGTCGGTCCGGTTGAGTGTTGCGAACTACGAGGCGATCATCGCGAACTCGATTCGTCGGAGCCTTTTGGCGGGTCACGACGTCGCGGTCCCTCGAATCGGAGACCTGTCGGCGATTGCTGCGACGACGTCGGGAAAGATCGAGGTGGAAGCCTTCGAGGAGGGTGGCGAAGGCCGCGTGATCGATGCGTTGATCCGCTCAGCGGTGCACACCACGTTTATCGACACGGTCGATCCAACGCTGCACGGCCCAATCGTTGAGGCCTTCGAGGAAGGGGTCACGGTCGACGTTGGCTCCGATGTCGACCCGAGCGTCTACGTCGAGCTCCTCGCACAAGTTCCTGCGCTGCAGCCGGCGGTCGACGCACTACTCGAGGGCGACTCCATCGAACCGCATCCTGCGGTCACGGCTTCGGCTATCGAGCTCGTTCTCGAAGGATTGCACCTCGCCAAGCGGCTGAACAAAAACATGCATGGCGGATCGACGCAATACCGGGGTCGCAGCTGATTGGATCGACGCATTCTCTGCGTCATACGATTGCAACTACTTCTTTACGGGACATTTTCAATCCCCTTGCCTACTGTTCGCGATAGATCGTGAACAGTAGGCCTGAGGGAGAGCGAAGCGGTATGCCCGAAGAAGAACAAGTCCCACCACCCCAGGCAGGTCAGGTTCTCCCGAAACGCGGCGATTCACCCGACGTACGGACCCCTGAGATCGTTGGCGCGATCATCGCTGGATTCCTCGGCAACCTGATCCTTCGAACCGGCGCGGTCGCCTCTGCATCGAGCGCGCTTCTTGTGATCGTCCTGGTCGTGACGCTTATCTGGAGTAGCCGAGTTCGACGCCGTGAGCCGCTTCTATTCTTGGCGCTCGCATCGGCTGTGGCGCCATGGCTCGCTATCCGCGCGGATACCCCGCTCACGTTGGCGAACGTCGTCACGGTCCTCATTCTTCTCGGCGTTGCCGCGGGTATATCGCTTCGAGGTTCGCCGCTCGACGTTCGTGTCCGGGACGTCGTCATGGATGTGTGGGCTCCAACGTTCGAGTGGTTGTACGGCCTTGGCCTACTGCGTCGTTTCGCCACGGCCCTCACGACCGACAGAAAGCTCGCACCGTTCCTCCGAGGAATTGCGGTGGCGATCCCGGTGCTTATCGTCTTCACCACGCTGTTGGCATCGGCCGATGACGTCTTCGCCAAGTTCCTTTTACTCGGAAACCTTCCGACCCTCGTGGGTCACATCATCGTGACGTTGCTCGTTGCGATCGTGCTCTTCGGATTCGTGAGTCGCGCCGCACACGAGACACCGCCAGCGCAGAAGTCGCTGAATATTCGGATGCTCGGCTCGCTCGAAGTCACGATCATTCTGGGAAGCCTCGCGGCGCTCTTCTCGGCTTTCGTCATCACGCAGCTCGTCGTCGCCTTCGGAGGCGCTGACCATGTGCTGCGCACCGAAGGATTAACGTCGGCAGAGCATGCCCGAAGCGGCTTTTTCCAACTGCTGTGGGTTGCTGGGTTGGCGGTCTCGTTGGTCGGCGGCCTGCGAGCTGTACGTATCACCAACCCCGAAAAGGGGCGAGATCGCTTCACGCCACTCGCCCTAGTCACCTTGCTTTTGACGGTGGTCATCGCGGGCATCAGTTTGCAGCGCTTGCTCCTCTACGTCGGCTCGTTCGGCCTCACACCACTTCGGTTCTGGGCGATCGCCGGTGCTGGGGGCGTTGCGGTCTTGATCGCCACCTACGCGCTCTCGGTCGCGGGTTGGCAGGCGGATCGCAGCTGGTTCCCTGGCACCGCAATCGTGCTGTCCGCTTTGTTCGTATTTGGCCTGAACGTGGTGAACCCCGACGCGCAAGTGGCGTCCTACAACATCTCCCGAGCAACGACCACGGTCGACGTCGAGACATTGCAGTCGCTTAGCGATGATGCGGTTGAAGAGCTCATCCGTTCGGAACCAAACCTCCCCGACGTCGCTGGCACCGAGCTGCTGGACCAGTTGTGCTTGCGACCCGACCGAGAGACCTCGTTCGGGCTATTCGAGTACAACGCCGGGCGAGTTGGTGCCGATAGAGCTCTCGACACCCTCTGTACCGAACGCGAGGCGGGTGGCAACATTCGAGGCCGGGACTGACATGACATCACCGGAGGCCCAAGACACCGCCGACGTCGATCTGCGCGCCGGTTCACGTGATGTCGCGGTCGCTCGCCGCTGTTTCACCCGTGCTCACCAGGCGGGCTTGGCCGTGTCGCTCGTGTTCGCTGTTGCCGTATCGACCCGGACCGGCCTCGGCCTCGCTATTGCATTCGGCGGCAGCATTCTGGGGGTGTGGTGGGCGATTTCGCCGCGTTCCTCGATCGCGCGCTGGAGTGCGTTCTCGGCGTTTTTGGTGCCGTGGCTCGTCTTTCGCGACAACAGCTGGTTGACGATCTCGATCGCCTGCACCACCTTGCTCGTCCTTGCTGTCTCGGCGTTCGCTGCAGGAACCGAACAATCGCTCACCAACCTGTCGGTTGGTGCAATCTTTAGACGCAGCGAACGTCGTGTGATCGACCGGGCCCCCGCTCGCGTCGGATCCGAACAAACCATCGTCGCCCTCATCCGGGGGGTCATCATTGCAGCGCCGATCGTGGCCGTTTTCTGGGCCCTTCTGGCCTCGGCCGACGAGGTGTTCGCAGACATTGTGGACCCCTTCATCTTCCCGTTCGCCCGTGCGGCGCTCCTTATCCTCATACTGCCGGTGGCGATCGGCGTGGCGCGTTTCGCGGTCATTGGCCGCCCCTGCGCGCCAGCTGGCCACGGTCGACGTTTCGGCTCGCTCGAGTCGTCGGTCGTGTTATCTGCTGTCGCCGGGTTGTTTGGATTGTTCATTACTCTGCGACTCACGACGATTGGACGCGACCTGTCCAACGCGGCCCTCCGCTCCGAAGTGCGCTCGGGGTTCTTTCAGTTGTTGTGGGTAGCCGCGCTCACGGTGGTGCTCGTTCTCGTCATCCGCCAGATCTCTGGTTCCCCGAACCTCGACACGCGCCTTCGTCGGCTCGGGTTGCTGACCATCGCACTCGCCGCCGTGATCGACGGTCTCGCCCTGCTTCGGATACTCGCCTATGTGGACGAGACCTTTCTCAGCCCACTTCGCTTTTGGTCATTCGGATTCGGCCTCTGGCTGCTGATCGTGCTCGGGCTGGCCGCATTGAGGGTTGCGGGAGTTCGAGGAAGCGACGCCTGGTTCACTGTCGCGCTGGTCTCGAGTTGGATAGTTTTTGTCTTTGCGATGGGGGCGCTCAACCCCGATCGAAGAATCGCCGAACACAACTTCGCAAATCCCCCAACCGGTGAGGACGAGTGGATTGCGATCATGCCGCTGATCTGGTTGTCCGAAGATGCCACCCCAACCATTGTCGAGAACATCGAGATTCTTCGTCCGATGCCAAACGATCGGTACGTCCGATTGCGCAATCACATCTGCACCCGCCCAGACGATGAGTCCTGGCGCGATGTGCACGTCAGCCGGACGGCGGCGCGTGAGGCGATCGAGGATCTCTGCTGACCGCTAGCCTCGTCTCCCATGAAACGAGTGTTCAGCGGCATCCAACCTTCAGGTGAACTTCACCTCGGCAACTTGCTCGGAGCGTTGATCAATTGGTCGAAACTCCAGGATGACCATGATGCGGTCTACTGCGTCGTCGACCTCCACGCCCTCACTCTCCCGCAGCCGCCCGATGTGCTGCGCAAGAACACAATCGAATTGGCACAACTCTTGATGGCCGTGGGCATCGATCCGGAACGTTCGATCCTCTTCGTGCAAAGCCAAGTCCCACAACATCCCCAACTTGCTTGGTTGATGGAGTGCACCGTGAGCTTCGGCGAGCTGAGTCGAATGACCGCGTTCAAGGACAAGTCGAACCGCGACTCGACCAAATTCGTTTCCGCCGCGCTCTTTACCTACCCGGCCTTGCAAGCTGCCGACATCCTTCTCTACGACACCGATGTTGTTCCGGTCGGTGACGACCAGCGCCAACACATCGAGATCACCCGAGACATCGCCGAGCGTTTCAACTCCCGATTCGGCGACACCTTCGTTGTCCCGGAGCACAGGATCCCGCCTGCGGGAGCTCGGATCATGGATCTGCAGCATCCCGAACGCAAGATGTCGAAGTCGGAAGGGGAGAGCCCTGGCACGGTGCTCGTTCTCGAAGATCCGAAGAAGATCGAGAAGAAGTTCAAACGTGCCGTCACCGACAGCGATGGCGACGTTCGCTACGACATCGACCAAAAACCCGGGGTATCGAATTTGCTCGACATTCTGTCGGCATGCACAGGCACACCATCTACCGAACTCGCCGAGCAGTACACCCAATACGGTCCCCTGAAAGGTGACACCGCCGAGGCTGTGATCGAACTCCTTCGCCCGATCCAGACACGTTTCGCTGAGCTTCAGGCCGACCCCGCCGAGACCGAGCGTTTGCTTCGAATCGGTGCCGACAAGGCCGAAGCGATCGCCTCGGAAGTGTTGGCTCGGGCGAAACGAAACATGGGCCTGCTGAGCTAGTTATTCGTGGTCGGGGGTTTCTCGGTCAGGTGAAAAAACGCGATCGCTGCGGCGTTCGCCACGTTCAACGAGTCGACTTCGCGCGCCATGTCGATTCGTGCCCGCACGTTCGCCGCGCTCAAGGTCGCATCGGTTAGCCCGGGACCCTCAGCGCCCAACAAGATCGCGACCTTCGCCGGTCGTTCGAGCTCGCGTAGGTCGACTTCGCCTGAGGGTGAGAGCGCCACGGTCGTGATGCCCCGGTCGTGCAAGAGGTCGAGACCCTCGGGGAAAGCGTCGATCCGAGCATGCGGGATCGCGAAGACCTGCCCCATCGATGCCCGAACGGCCCTGCGGTAGAGCGGATCGCCACAGGTTGGATCGAGCAGAACGGCGTCGATGCCGAGCCCCGCGGCGTTTCGCATGATCACGCCGAGGTTGTTTGGATTGTTGACATTCTCGAGCACGGCGAACGTTCGATGGTTTGTCAGGAGCTCGTCGACTCCGGATTCTTCGGGCCGATCGAAACACGCCAACGGATCGCGGAGTTCGGGGCGTCCCGTGATCTCGGTCAGCACATCGTTGCTCGCTTCGAAGACCTCTGAAGCGCCGACCTCAGGGGGAAGAGGTTTGGTTCTGCGAGCAGCGATGAGCACCGAGCGCAGCCGGTAGCCGTGGTGCACTGCTCGTTCGATAACGAGGTCGCCCTCAGCAATGAAGAACGAGGCCATATCTCCGCCGGGGAGTTCGCGTTTTTGGCGGGCGGCGTGATCCCTCAATCCGAGGAAGACACCAATCCGCGGATCGTTCGGGTCATCGATCGGAGTTCGCACAGCTGATCACCCTACGAGTCTGAGCCTGGTCCAAGCCGCTGATCAGACGTCGAGTCCGACGAGGCGGTAGCCGGCCCGCCAACGTTCCTCGGTTTCGGCCGTCTGACAGATTCGCATGTGGCTCTCGAAGAGTTCCATCTCGTCGAACCACGATGGCCGCTGGGATTGGTACAGCTCGAAGTGGCGATCGCCGTGGATCGAACACGTCTTGTCGGTGCGTTTCGAGCGCGGCGAGTGTCCCGACCTCATCTCGGCCCATCAACTGGGTGTAACCCACGACATCGGAAGCGAGAATCGCCACCAAACGCCGTGCGCGAGTTGTCTGCGACATAGGGGCGGCAGTTTGGCACACGCATTAGGGCGGCCGCAGGTTGGTCAGATCGCGAGTGCTTCAGGGCCTTTCGCTGCGATCGCAAGTAGGCCCGATGACCGGGGCGGCGAAACATCGTTAACGCCTACCGTGGGGGAGCGGCGAGAAAAACTCACACACGCGCATCCAAATCAGGGAGTGTCGACGTACTCCATCCAGAAGCGAGGGGCTCATGGAAGAACAACGAGGCATGATGGGCGACGTTCCTTTGTCGACGCTCGTCTTGGATGTGGACGATCTGACGGCGGTGATCGCAGACGTTGGTCTCGATGCCTTTATGGATGAGCTCATCGATGTGCTCCGGCGCGAGATGGCGTCTTTCGACCCAGCGAAGGTCGAGCACCGGGTTCGCGCCGGCTTCAACTACGAATCACCGACGCACGGCTTGGTCGAGTGGATGCCGACGATGGTCAATGGAGATGTCGTCTCCGTCAAAACGGTTGGCTATCACCCCTCGAACCCGACCGTCCGGAACATTCCGAGCGTCTTGGCCACGACGGCCTTATACGACACAACGACCGGCTCCTTGATGGCTCTTTGCGAAGCGACGTTATTGACCGCGCTACGAACCGGGGCCGCCTCCGCCGTGATGACCGCGGCGCTCACCGCTCCGGGGCCGATAACACTTGGTGTCGTCGGCTGTGGTGCACAAGCGGTCACACAAATTCATGCGATCGCTCGCGTGCGCAAGATCGATCGGCTGATCGTCACCGACAGCGACCGCTCCGTCGCTGCGACGCTCGCTCGTCGTCTTCCCGAAGAGGTCGTGCGACCAGAAGTATTGAGTCGGGCGGCATTCGGTGACGCGGTCGGCGACATGGATGTTCTGTGCACGTGCACGTCGGTACCCATCGGCGATGGCCCGGTCGTCGATCTATCCGGCGCTCGATCCGGACTCCACGTCAACGCCGTCGGATCTGACTTTCCCGGTAAGACCGAGTTGCCGATCGATTTCCTTCGCCGAGCGATAGTCATCCCCGACATCGCTGACCAATGTCTTGTCGAGGGGGAGTCGCAACGATTGCAGCGCCACGAGCTTGGACCCGACATCGTCGATGTACTGAGTGGTTCGATGTCCCTGGTTGACGAGACCACGGTTTTCGATTCGACGGGCTGGTCCTTCGAGGACCTTTTGTCCGCTCGACTGTTCCACGAGCATGCGGTCCGATTGGATCGCGGTACCTTCGTCGAATTGCAGCGTGCGCCGGTCGACCCGTATGACCCCTATGAAACTCTGCGGACTACTGCTGCGCTTCGATCCATCGAAAACTCGGCTTTGGCTCTCGGTCACGGGTGAACACGCCGGCGTCGATATGGGCGCCCGCCACCTCGGAGTAGCCGTCGATCACCGGATCGAGCACGACACCGCGGATCGGTACACCGTCCTCAACCGCAGAAAAGATCTGATCGAGCCATCGTTCGAAGAGTTCTGCCCGCCAGTCGTCGTCAGCGCTCACGACGCCGAGGCCGGTCACGACAAGATCCTTCTCGGGTAGAGCTTCTGCGGCTCGTTGGATGACGTCCGCTAGTTGCTCAGGAAGCGGAGCGAATCCCGAGGGGTCTCGACGCCCGGCGGCTGGCCAGGCAGAAAACGTTCCGTCGGGTTGGACAGCGATCGGCGCTGCGATGCCGATGCCGATAGCGGTAAAGGCGTCAGCCGCATCGGGCCGCTCCGTTGGCGAGCTCCATGGCCACTCGAGCACGCCGTCGGTAATCGCCTGGGTCCAGCTCTTCCAGTACACGTGGTCCCACCATGCGCGTTCGGCTTGCGCGGCTGGCTCGACAGCGTGGAGGGTCGGCACTGTGAAGGTCCCGACGACCGGCGTGTCGCCTGACGCCAGGAGTCGGTGTGCGTCGAAGGTGGCATCAAGAATTCCAACGAGACCGTTCTGGACCTCCTCTCGGGACTCGGCGGTCGACCGTCGTCTCGGCGGGCGCGTGCCGAGATGGTGGCCGCGAATCGCCCAGCCGATCGGGTCTTCGATCGGGGCCCAGACAGCGGTGAAGTGGTCGAACAACTCGGCGACCCGGTCGACGTGACGGCTCCAATGAATCGACGGTCCGTCGTTGGTGCGAAATCCCGTCGTGTCTTCGGAGAACCAGCCGGGCAACGATCCGTGATGGAGTGTGGTCCAGACGTCGAGACCAGCTTCGTTGGCGGCGGTGAAGACCTGTTGGAGATGTTCGAGCTCCTCGTGGTCGATTCGGCCGGGGAAAGGTTCGAGCCGGGCCCATTCGACCGTCAGCCGAATCGCGCGCAGCCCGTGGGCGGAGAACAACGCGAAGTCGTCGGCGAATCGCTCGCGAAACCCGTTGCCGTCCGCCGAGGCCTCGATGTTAGAAGCGGACTCCCATCGGGCGTAGTCCGATCGTCGGCCGGCGCCTTCGATGGCCAGCGAAGAAGCGCCTCCGGCCCAGAAAAAGTCTTCGCGTTGAGTCACAAACCGAATTCTCGCGCGACTAAACGGTCTCGCCGTGCGTCAGGGGGTCGAATCATCTATCGAAGTGGGCAAAACCTGTGATGAATGACGACATGCCAACCAACAACCTCAAGACTGACGACGACGAGGCCCAGAAGCTGTTCGCCGAATTCGCCATGCCCGCGGAACGCCAGATCATCTTGCTGGGTCTCATCGTGGCCGCACTTGCGTTCTTTGGATCGACGCTGTGGGACTACCTACCGATCTGACCGTGGTCCGCTAGCCGACATGGCGCGCTCTTCACGACGAAGGACATGCCGATACAGTCAGGCCATGGTCCTTCGCCGTGGTCGTCGACGTCGTCAGCAGCGGTTCACGTACTCCGCGTGGGATGGCACCCAGGGCGACTACGAGATGACGGCGGACGATCTGTTCCGTCAGATGACCGACGATTTGGCCTATCACGGCGACCCGAATGCTGCCCTTCGCAATCTGTTGCAAAACGGGTTCGACCACGACGGCGAACGAATGCAGGGGCTTCGCGAGATGCTCGAACGGCTACGTGAACGCCGTGAGGAGATGCTCGATTCGGGAGATGTCGGTGGCGTCTTCACCGACCTCGCCGAGCGGTTGAGAGACATCGTCGACGCGGAACGCCAGAACCTCACCGCGCAAGCGGAGTACTCCGCCGGGGGAGATGATCCTGCACAGGCAGACCGCGACGCTGCGGCCGAAGCCGAACGCAATCTGGCGCTCGACATGTTGCCGCCCGACCTACCCGGTCAGGTTCGCTCGCTGCAGAACTACGACTTCACCTCGAAGAAGGCGCAGCAAGATTTCGACGAGTTGCTCGACGACATGCGAAGCCAGTTGATGCAACAGTCGGTCGACGCGATGACGGACGCCGTGCAGAACATGTCTCCAGAAGACCATCAGCGAATGAAGGACATGATGGCCGACCTCAACGACATGCTCAAGCAGCGGAGCAATGGTCAAGAGCCGGATTTCGACGCCTTCATGGAGAAACATGGCGACTTCTTTCCCGAGAATCCTGAGACGCTCGATGAGCTGCTCGAGAACATGGCGCAGCGGATGGCAGCGGCGCAGGCCATGCTCAATTCGATGTCACACGAACAGCGGGCGCAGCTTCAAGAACTGTCCGATCAGCTTCTCGGGGATATGGATCTCCAGTTCCAGATGAGTCAGCTCGGCGACAACCTCCAACAGATGTTCCCCGACCTGCAGTGGGACCAGGGCTATGACACGAGCGGAGTCGATCCGCTCAACTTCGGTGAAGCGATGGACCTCATGAACAACCTCGGCGATCTCGATCAGATCGAGCAGATGTTGCGCGGCACGACGAATCCCGGAGCGCTCGCGGAGATCGACTTCGAACGAGCGGCAGAGCTCCTTGGCGAAGACACTGCGGAGTCGATGGAACGCATGAGCCAATTCACCAAGATGCTCGAGGAAGCAGGGCTCATCAACAACAAGGAGGGTGCGCTCGAGTTGACGCCACGCGCGCTCCGGCGGATTGGCCAGAACGTTCTCGAGGATCTGTATACGAAGCTTTCGGCCGACCGTCTGGGTCGGCACAATGTCGCGGTCTCGGGCGTGGGCCACGAACGGAACTTCGAGACAAAGCAGTACGAGTTCGGCGACCCATTCACGTTGAACATTGAGCGCACCGTCAGAAATGCGATACGTCGCACCGGCGGTGGCACGCCAGTAAATCTGACACCCGATGACTTCGAGGTCGAACGGACGGAACGGACGACTCGCACATCCACAGTGCTGATGCTCGACCTCAGCCTGTCGATGCCGATGCGTGACAACTTCGTTCCGGCCAAGAAGGTTGCTCTCGCGTTGGAGTCGCTGATTTCTGGGCAGTATCCGCAGGACTATCTCGGGATCGTGACGTTCAGCGAGGTCGCTCGGGAAGTTCCGGCTCGGGATCTAGCTGAACTCTCCTGGGACTACGTCTATGGCACGAACATGCAACACGGATTCCAGCTCGCACGGCGGATGTTGGCGAGGGAGTCCGGCACGAAACAGATTCTGATGGTGACCGACGGCGAACCGACTGCGCACATCAACGACTTTGGGCGGCCCGAGTTCAACTACCCTCCGACTCGCGAAACGATCGACCTGACGTTGAAAGAGGTGAATCGGTGCACGAAAGAGAACATCCGAATCAACGTCTTCATGTTGGACGCCACGCCGTATCTCACGTCCTTCATCGAACAGATCACGAAGATGAACGGTGGACGGGCCTTCTTCACCGACAACGAAAATGTTGGTGACTTCGTGTTGGTCGACTTCGTGGAGCAGAAGAGGAAGATGATCCGCAAAGCGGGCTGATGATGGCCCCCGAGCGTGTCCCATACGACGAATTCTCCTACTTTGCCGACAACGCGTCGGAATTTGGGATCGCCTACGACGGTCCGCCACTCGTGCGTCGAGAGTCGGTCGATATGTCCGACGGGCGACCGATCAGCGCGCTCGTGTGGGGGGTGGACCCACCCGAGCTCGTCCTGATCCACGGTGGTGCACAAAACGCTCACACCTGGGACACCGTGTGCCTTGCCCTCGATCGCCCGCTCATCGCGATCGACCTGCCCGGGCATGGCCACTCGGGCGCGCCCGCGGATGGCGCGGCCAACGTGGAACGCAACGCCGAAGACGTTGCGATCGTTGCTCGAGCGTTGGCGCCCCAGGCAAGCACCATGGTCGGAATGAGCCTTGGCGGATTGACCACCTTGGCGCTTTCGGCTCAGGAACCTGCGCTGTTCGAAACGATGGTTCTGGTCGACATGACTCCAGGTGTGACTCGCGGGAAAGCCAAACAGATCGCCGATTTCGTCAACGGTCCTGAGAGCTTCGAAAGTTTCGACGATCTGTTGGCCCGGGCGGTCGAATTCAATCCAACCCGCACCGAGTCGTCACTTCGTCGGGGAATCTTGCACAACGCCGAACAGCGTGATGACGGCAGTTGGGTATGGCGTCATGCCCGGCATCGTGTGTTCGAGCCGGCGAAGGTCGATCGAGACTACGGCGCGTTATGGGACGCTCTCGAGAGCCACGCCGGGCCGTTGGTTCTCGCACGCGGCATGCGCGAACAATCGGTTGTCGATGATTCCGATGAAGCCGAGGTTCGCCGCCGCCGTCCCGACGCGCGGATCGAACACTTCGTCGAGGCCGGACACAGTATTCAGGGTGATATGCCTGTGGAGCTCGCCGCTCTTCTCGCGGACGTCCTCGACGGCTAGGTTCGCGTCCTGCGCATCGTCTTTCTCATCGAGGATTCACTGCCGAACGGCCGGGTTGCAACCGACTACGCCCACGTCATTTCCGATCTACTCGGGCTGAGACTCGGCGAAGTTCACGAGCTCTAAACCGTCGCACTTCTTTGGGCATTGGCTCCTCGCCTATGTTGGGCAGGCCCAGCGACCCTCTTCAAGGAGCACCATGCGAGCCGTTCTTTCCACTGATCCAGGCGGACCCGAAACACTGACCGTCGAGGACGTTCCGGATCCCGAAGCGGTCGAAGGTCATGTCGTCATCGATGTGAAGGCAGCGAGCGTTAACTTCCCCGACGTAATAATCATCCAGGATCTCTATCAGGTGAAGCCTCCGCGGCCGTTCTCGCCGGGGTCGGAGCTGGCCGGGGTGGTCTCGGAGGTCGGAACTGGCGTTGACAACCTTTCCGTTGGCGATCGAGTGCTTGCCGTGCCCGGGCACGGAGCGATGGCAGAAAGAGTCGCGGTACACGCTTCATTGGTCCGGCGAATTCCTGATGCAATGACCTTTGAAGATGCGGGTTCGTTCCTCCTCGCGTATGGCACGAGCTACCACGCGCTGAAGCAGCGAGGTCGCGCCAAGGAGGGTGAGACCCTCTTCGTGATGGGTGCAGCTGGCGGTGTCGGGCTCGCCGCAGTGCAGCTGGGCAAAGCGATGGGATTGACCGTCATCGCCGGGTGCTCGTCTCAGGAAAAGGTCGATCTGTGCCTTGGGCAGGGCGCCGATTCTGGAATTGTTTACCCTCGTCAGCCCCTCGATCGAGATCAGCAGAAGGAACTGTCCAAGAACATCAAGGCTGCGGGTGGCGGCGGTGTCGACATCATTTACGACGCGGTTGGCGGCGACTATGCCGAGCCGGCTGTCCGGGCATTGAACTGGGAGGGTCGGTTTCTCGTCGTTGGCTTCCCCGCTGGTATTCCGAAGCTTCCGCTCAATCTCACGCTCCTCAAATCGGCCGATGTCGTTGGAGTGTTTTGGGGCGCATTCACGATGGTTCAGCCCGACGTGCACGAAACGAACGTTGCCGAGCTCCTCTCCTTCTACGAGCAGGGCAAGATCAAACCCTTGATCACCGACACTTATCCGCTCGAAAGAGCTGCCGACGCCATTGCCGCGCTTGGTGAACGCAGGGCGAAAGGCAAGATCGTCGTTATCCCATAGCCGACGATCCCTCAACTGCGGATCGGGGGATGTGACGTGATGAAGTCGACGACCTCTTCGGGTTCGTCGAGTACTGCGATCAGGTCGGCGTAGGGCCGTTCACCAGCGAGTTGTCGCAGGAGTAGGGGAGCGGCGAGGCGATCATCTGCCCAATACGCCGAGTCGACAAACACCATCGGTGAGATGATGCCGAACACGTTGTAGTGGTTCTGAGTGGCGTCCATGAATACCTCCTGCACCGTGCCCGCCGCTCCGGGTGTGTAAACAACGCCATGTGTCGCTATCGCCAATAGGCCATCCTCGCGGATGCTGTTGCTGAAGTACTTTGCGACCGCGGTAGCGAAGTCGTTCGTTGGTTCGTGCCCATAGAACCATGTCGGGATTGCAAGGCTTTCGGCGCCGCCGGGAAAGGCTTCGACCACCGAAATGCTTGCCTTGCCATATTCGGCCGTGGAGAAGTCGACCGCGGACGACAGCATCTCGATAGCGTCGTCGAGCGCGCGGTCTTCATGGGGGGCGAGCCAAGCGCCCAGGTTCCCTGCCTCCATGGCGCCTGGCCCTCCTCCGGTTACGACCAGATGTCCGACTCGCGTCAGCGCTCGGGCCACGACGGCGACCGTGCGGTATGTGGCGTGATCGCGATGCAGGCTGTGCCCTCCCATGATCGCAACGACCTTCGGATGGTTCAACAAATAGGCGTGAAGCGCATCGTCGATTGCATGATCATGGATTCGTTGAGCGAGGGCTTCGATAATCGGCGCCGGCGGCTCGGCTCGCCAACGAGCTTGATGATGGTAGATGCGGCCGTCGAGATCGTGCGTCCGAAGCTCGTCGGACGTGTAGAGAGCTCCGCGATAGGGGTTGTAGGGAAGACCATCGAAGGTTGGAAAGATCGTGGCCCCGCTTTGAGCCACGTGTGCTTCGGCCTCAGGGGACATCTGACAGCCGAGAAAGACGGTGTGGGGCCACGGCCGTGCAATCAACTCATCGGTGAATTCGCGAAGATCGAGACCTTGGATCGCGAGTGCTCTTTTGCTCGCAGATCCAATCAAGAGCTCTCCAAAGGCTGCGAGTGAGGTGATCTCGCCGCATTCTGGAATGAGCGGCGAAGCCCTATTCGACGATTTTGATGTCGTAGTCACAGATTTGTCACTTTGGTAGTGCGGCTCCTGTTGAAGCCGCGGGTGATGTGGCTGATGTTGTTTATGTTGTCAAAAAAACTTGGGATTTCAAGGATTCCAGCTTTACATTGAGAGAGTTACAGTGTTGTAATTACATCACGGAGCAACGACGCTGTCGTCGTTCACCTACAGATCGGCGACAACATCGTGGGCGCGCGCGGCGCGTTGGCGGCTTTGTCGGAGAACAGGAAACACAATGGCAATCATGGGCGCGTCTGACAAAGACGAACCAACATGGCATGACTTTGCAAACTGTCTTGGTGTCGACCCTGACCTTTTCTTCCCTGAGCGCGGCGCATCCACGAAGGAAGCGAAAGAGGTCTGCCGCGGCTGTGTTGTTCGTGACGATTGTCTCGAATATGCGCTACAGAACGGCGAGAAGTTCGGAATCTGGGGCGGTATGAGCGAACGGGAACGTCGTCGGATCCGCAGGCAGCGGGCATTGGCACGTGCTGCGGCGGCTACAGAAGCCAGCGGCTAACTGCTACTCTTGGCGTTATGAACCTCGGTCCAACTGAACTTCTCATTATTCTCGTTGTGATCCTCGTGCTCTTCGGCGGCGCGAAGTTGCCGAAGCTCGCCCGCTCGCTCGGTGAGGCCCAAAAGGAATTCAAAGACGGGCTCGTCAAGGGACTGGACGAAGACGAAGAAGCAGCCAAGGACGCCTGAGTCCAGTCACCCTCGGCGTCCATGCAAGCGAGGGCCAGCCGAGGCTGACGTAGGTTCAGACTTGTTGCTTGCGCTCCGTCTTGGCCGCCTTCTCAGCGTCCTTGCGGCGAGCCTTCAAGATGCGACGCCTTTGACGTTCGGAGCATCCGCCCCACACGCCATGATCGATTCGGTTGGAGAGCGCGTATTCGAGGCAGCCCTCTTTGACTGGGCACTGCGCGCAGATTCGTTTTGCTACTTCAACACCAACGCCATCGCTGGGGAAGAAGGTTTCGGGGGGTTGAGTGGCGCATAATCCACGAGCCATCCAGTTCGGTTCCATCAGACACACCTCCACGTGTTCACACGAGTACTACGCTCAAAGTGGACCGAAAGTTCCCGTAAAGACGTTCTTTCGGCCTACTCCGATGAAATTCTTGAGTACACCTGCTGAAACGAACGCTAGCCTCCAGAGCGAACTCACGCGGGATTCTGCGTATTTTGAGAGGAAATCATGTCGGACACGATGGAAGAGCAACTTCCTGCTCAGGGGCATGCGAAGATCGTTTACAACGGTCCCGTCGCTCCGCACTGGGAAATTCGCACGATTTCAGGCGACACTGCGTTTATGGACGGGTTCCGCGATCGGGTCACGGCCCGTCTGCTGCTCTTGCCGCCGCACGACCCACAGTTCCGCCGCAATCGCGAGCGAGTCAACCGTGACGGCGAGCGCGAACGTATCTACATCGAGTGGGACCTCGGCTACGAAGAAGATTCGCCCCAGTCCTGACCAATCGATTCCTTCGCCGTCATCTGGCGCGTGCCGCAATTCTCCGCTGAACTAAAGGCAACTGCTGATTATCCGATCAGCATCATATGTCTGAGGAGTACGACGTGGAAGACGAAGGACAGGTCATCGGCCTTGAAGGCCGACTGTTCTCGATCGCACCGGTCGACTTCAACCCGACCAACTATTTGAACCGCGAGCTCAGTTGGTTGTCGTTCAATGCTCGCGTTCTGGCGCTCGCCAACGACGTCCAGGTCCCCCTGCTCGAACGCGTCAAATACCTCGCAATCTACGCCAGCAACCTCGACGAGTTCTTCCAAGTGCGTGTCGCAGGTCTCCGAGACCTGGTCGCTGCCGAGGTGCGATTTCGTTCACCGGACGGTCGCACACCCGAAGAACAGCTCGAAGCGATTCGCCACGCGGTGCAGCAACTCGAGGTGCATCGACAGAACATCTTCACCAAGCTCCTCGTGCAGCTTCGGGAGCAGGACGTATCGATTTTCCGATACGCCGAACTCTCATCCAGCGCCGCGAAGGTCGCCGACACCTACTTCGACGAGCAGGTGTTCCCGATCCTCACGCCGCTCGCCGTCGATCCTGGACATCCGTTCCCGTACATCTCGGATTTGTCACTCAACCTCGGCGTTCGAGTTCGTCGTCCCGGCGACGAGCGGACACGTTTTGCCCGCATCAAGATCCCCGACACACTCAAGCGATTGGTGAGACTCGACGAACCGGGTTCCTACATCCGGATCGAAGACCTCATCGTCGAACACCTCGATCAGCTGTTTCCCGGTCTGGCGATTGAAGAGAATTTGGCTTTTCGTGTCACCCGAAACGCCGACCTGAATTACCGCGATGAAGAAGCCGATGATCTTCTTGAACTCGTTGAGATGGAGCTCCGCAGGCGTCGGTTCGGCAACGCTGTTCGTCTCGAGATCGGCAGCAGCGGGAGCGATTCGATCCGGTCGCTTCTCCGTCGAGAACTCGATATCGAAGACAGCGATATCTATGTCGAGACCGCGTTTCTCGCGATGACCGATCTCTGGTCACTCATGAAGCTCGACCGCCCCGACCTGCGCGACGAGGATTTCTCTCCGGTCGTCCCCGCTCGGGTGTCGCAACGCAACGGTGAGGAGGTCGATCTGTTCGAGGAGCTCCGCAACCGAGACCTTCTGATCCATCATCCCTACGAGTCGTTCGCGGCCTCGACACAGGAGCTTATTCGAAGAGCGGCAACCGACCCCGATGTCGTCGCTATCAAGATGACCCTCTACCGAACCTCGAGTGACAGCCCGATCATCCGGTCGCTGGTTCACGCTGTGGAGAGTGGCAAGCAGGTCGCCGTTCTCATCGAGCTTCGTGCCCGGTTCGACGAACGCGCCAATATCGAGTGGGCAAAAACTCTCGAACAAGCCGGCGTCCATGTCACCTATGGGATCACGGGCTTGAAGATCCACGCGAAGATCACGATGATCGTGCGCCGCGAGGCTGGACGGATGGTGCGTTACTGCCATTTCGGCACCGGCAACTACAACCAGGGAACAGCACGGCTGTACGGCGACTTTGGTCTCCTCACCTCCTCGGCGAAGCTGGGGGACGAGGTCGCTGTCTTGTTCAACACGCTCACCGGCTACGGAGGCGAGGTCAGCTATGACGACCTTCTCGTCGCCCCGGCCGGCGTCCGAACCGGCTTGAGCGAATTGATTCGCGGTGAGATGGAACTACCAGACGGCCGGATCATCATGAAGATGAACTCGCTCGTCGATCCCGACATGATCGATCTGCTCTACGAGGCCAGCCAGGCTGGCGTCGAGATCGATCTCATCGTGCGCGGAATCTGCGGACTGCGCCCGGGCGTTCCCGGCCTCTCGGAAAACATTCGAGTTCGCTCGATCATTGGCCGGTATCTCGAACACGCGCGCATTTACCACTTCGCTAACGGCTCCGGCGATGGGCAGCCGGTGACCTACATGGGTTCGGCCGACCTCATGAAGCGCAACCTCGACCACCGCGTCGAGGCTCTCGTCGCTCTCTCGGACCCGTCCGTGGCCAAACGGGTTCTGACGACGCTGGAGATGGAGCTGGAACCGAACCTACAGAGTTGGGATCTCGGAGCTGATGGATCGTGGACTCGGGACGCCAAAGACGGCCTTCTCGACCTCCACGGTGCATTTGAGGTCGCTGCGATCGAACGCCGGCGCGCCGGACACCCGGCAAAGATCCGGGGCTGAGTCGAGTCCGTGGCCGATCCAGAGCCAGAGGTCAAGGCGGCGGGCGGCGTGATTGTGCGCACCTCGAAGACGGGGCCCAAGGTCCTGCTCGTTCACCGCTCAAGATATGACGACTGGGGCTTTCCGAAGGGCAAGCTCGAACCGGGGGAGAAATTTAAACAGGCGGCTCTTCGCGAGGTCTTGGAAGAGACCGGGTTCGAGTGTCGTCGTCACAAACCATCACTGCCATCGATCTTCTATGACGATCGAAGAGGACGGTTGAAGGAGGTTCGTTATTGGCTCATGACCGCGATCTCGGGCGAATTCGAACCCAACGACGAAGTCGACATGATCGCCTGGGTCCGTTCGGACATGGTCGCCGAGCGGCTCAGCTATGCGAAGGATCAGCGATTTTTCAACGATCTCCTCGAATCAGGCCGGATCGAGAAGGTCCTTAGCTAGCAGAGTTCGTTTGCTGTTCACCTGAGTGGTTCCTGGCCGTAAGGCGCGATCCGTACCTTGTTGGTTGCAGGGCGAAATGTTCGCCGCACACCTCAGGAGG
>JBLIMK010000006.1:0-69157 GCA_047638715.1 Verrucomicrobiales bacterium | reverse complement strand
CGACGGGCCGGATCAACGGCTGGAAAGACATCCTGAACCAGTTGACCATCCACTACGCCGACCGCCTAGCCACCCACAATTAGAAACAGTGATCACCGCCGTTTACACACACGAAACTACAGTCCCAGGTGCGCGCCCAGCCGTAGAGCAGAACATTGTAGAGAGGCATTTGGGTTTCGGAACCGGTTGCGCCTGTTGATATCTCACGCAGAAATTCGCCGAATGAACCTGCGCCAGCAGCGCGGAGAGTGACGAGCTCATCGATCCAATAGCTTCGGCTAGAAACAGCGAGTGCCGCCCAAAGGACTGTCGCTACGACGACTGAGGCGTGAGGGTGAGAGGAATCGCATCTTTTAACGAGACCTGGCTCTCTCTCGGTAGTCGTGGTAATTATAAAACGCTAACAACACCGAGCCGGGCCGACAAGAGTCCGAAGGACTCACTATCTGATCGTTCTGTCGCACCCTGATCGCCTCCCCGGGGGCGATTGATGGGGCGCCGGTCTCATTTTCAAAAAGATGGTCGCATCGCCCGGACAGCCGATTTCTTGTCGTTACCTGAGTGACCCAGTCTCCGACATGACGCGTTAGATGTGTCACAGGACTTATTCTCCCGCCGGACTTTCCCGTTACTCTTCACAGGCATACAACGAACGGCCGTCGTCGTCGGCTACCGATCGATTGATAGGGGGGGGGATCGAATGCAAGCTGGCGTGACAGTGACCTTCTTTGGCGTTCGAGGGTCGACCCCATGTCATTGCAGCTCGATGGCACGCTTCGGAGGCAACACCTCGTGTGTTGTTGTGCAACGCGAAGGTGAGGCACCGATCATCTGCGATTCTGGCACGGGCCTCCGGTTCTACGGTCTCGACTTGGGCGATGAGGCCTTCGACGGCACGATTCTGATCAGTCACCTTCACTGGGATCATGTGCAAGGCCTGCCGTTCTTCCCTCCGATCCTCAACGCCGACTCAAACGCGCTCATCCTGGGTCCTCCGGAGAAGGACATGTCGTTCGAGGAGGCCCTCTCTGGTTTCGTACGCCCCCCGTATTTCCCGATCGAGCTCAGCTCGTTGCCTGGCGACACGCGGTTCGCCAATCTATGGAACGACACCATCGAGATCGGAACAGCGCGGGTGAGCGCTCGATCCGTCCCACACACCGGTATCACCAATGGGTACCGCATCGAATGGGACGACTTTTCGATGGCATACATTCCAGACCATCAACAGCCGGTCGATGCAACGACCGTCGACCCTGAGGTCTTGGAATTGGTCGATGGCGTCGACTTGTTAATCCACGACTCTCAGTTCACTCCAGCGCTCTTGAACAAACGTTCCGACTGGGGTCACTGCACGCCTCGTTACGCGGCGACCGTCGCCGACGCTGGCTCTGCCAAGTGTTTGGCGATGTTCCATCACGATCCGCTGCACGGAGACGATGTCATCGACGAATTACTCACAGAGGCTCAGTCGTGGGACACGTCGTGCAAGGTCATCGCGGCTGCCGAAGGCGTCAAACTGTCGTTCTAGCGGCGGTGACGATTACCGATAGCTGCGACGTAGGCATGTTCGTGGACTTCGCCCGTTCGTGCGGGTGCGTAGCGATCATCGAGCTCGGAAGCGAGCATCTTTGCCCCGAAAAGCTCTTCGCTGTGTGCCTGGTCGACCAGGCCAAATAGTTCGGCGAGGGCGGTCGTATCACCGGTTGGATACACCCGGCGTCCGTCGGTGCCTGCGCGCGTGTTCAGAATTTCACAATGCGGGGCGATATTGCTGGCGATGATCGGCAGCGATGCCCGCCCTGCTTCGATGAGTGCGGTTGGAAGCCCTTCGAGGTGTGACGACGTCACGAATGCGCCAGCGTTTGTCAACATCTCGGCGAGCTCGTCGCCATAGAGCGGACCGGTGAAGATGATTTTGGCGCTGCCCTCGGCCAGCTTGTGGAGGTGGTCGACATAGTTTTCGGTACCTGCTGCGCCGCCGACGATAACGAGTGGCATGTCGGTCAGCGCATCGCGGTATGCGGCGATCATTTCATGTGGCGCCTTCTCGGGAACGAGGCGTCCAACGGAAACGAAGTAGTGCTGCGGCTCCAGACCAAACCGTTCAAGAGTTGGCCCAGGAGCCACATAGGGAATCGGGTGTGTCGAGTTTGGCACGACCGTCGTGGTGCGGCGGAATTCGTCGGCGTACTCGTCGGCGAGCGTTTGTGAGACGACGAGCGTCGAGTGCGGAACGCGCGCACTCGTCGAGGCGGCGACTCGAAGAAGTAGCCGGACGGCACGACCCCACTTGTCGCGTTTGTCGTCCCGACCGTGCACGGTAATCACGACGGTCGAATGAGTAAACATGCGAGAAATGATCGACATAATTCCCGGTCCAAGCGCATGGAAATGGATGATGTCGAAACCGCGACCGATGCAGTAGATCGCTGCTCGCAGCGCGTGGATCATTGCGCCGACCCCAGGAGAGGTCGATGCGGGAAGGTAGACGAGCTTGACGCCATCGATCATCGGTGGGTGATGCTCGTAGTCTTCGGACCGACAAAAGACGGTCACTTGGTGGCCACGTGCAACGAGCTGGCGTGCGAGGACATCCACAACCGTTTCGACGCCCCCGTAATTCGCTGGCATTCCGCGCGTGCCGACCATGGCGATCCGCAAGCTGTTCGTCGTATGGTCCTTTGTCACGTGTGGGTTTCGCCTTCTGGTGGTCATCCGATCCGACGCATCTCTCGTCGATACCTCGCAGAGCGCTCGATGTAGCTGGCGGCGTAGAGCAGGTTGATCTCGACTGAATTTGCGTCCTCACGAATCTTGACGGGCACGCCAAGTCCCATCGCATTCGGTGGAATTACCTTGCCGCCGGGCACGAGGGCGTTTGCTCCAACGAGTGCTCCGGTCGACACGATCGCGCCATGCAGAATTACTGAGCCCGAACCAGCGAGCGAGGCATCTTCGAGCGTGCATCCCTCAAGGTGAGCGTTGTGTCCAATGGTGCAGTCGTCGCCAACGATGGTTGGGAAGTCGTGGGTGCAATGCAGAACCGCGCCATCCTGAATCGACGATCGTGCGCCGATTGTGATGACGTTGTCGTCGGCTCGAATGACCGTTCCGGGCCATACCGAGGATTGTGCACCGAGCACGACTTTGCCGATCAGTACCGCTTCGGGATGTACGAACGCTTCGGGATGAATCTCTGGCTCCCAACCATCTTCGAGTGCGTAGATCGGCATACTTACCAGCCCCGCAGAAGTCTGGTCGGCTGCTTGAATTTCTTCGCGATTACGCCGAGAGACTTGATCTCGTCGCTCTTGGAGACCCCAGCTGCTCGAACTCCGCTGACGTATCCCTTCATGACCTGACTGGCGAACGACAGATCTTGGGCTCCGTGTTGTTTGAGCTCTTCGAAGTTCAGCCCGTTGCGTCCTGAGTTTTTGGCGTGGCTCCGCGAGCCAAAGAGGGCTTCGGGAATCTTCTCGAGGGTTCCTCGCATCGCCATCTCTACGAGGAACGTTCGGTCACCGCCATAGAACGCTCCGTGCAAACGCGTTTGCATCATGGTGGCCCGACGCATGATCCCGAAGATGTAGAAGTTTCGGTGGTTGTTGTTGATGACCGCATCGACTCGTTTGTGCGGGTGAGGCGACTGGAATCGATCGTCTCCCTCCGGGGGGTGCAATTTGATTGCCTCGAGGTAACCATCGCCGCCCAGAAATCCTTGGTCCATCTCGAGCATTGGTTCGCTCTTGGGATCGATGAGGAGACTGTCGGCGTGACCGATCACGATCTCTGGATTGTCGTCCATCATCGCAATGACCTTCGACAGGTAACCGGGCTCGATTCGGTCGTCGGCCGCAGCCCAGCGGAACAGCTCACCGCTCGTCAGTCGGAACAGGCGATTGAAGTTCGCAGGACCACCGATGTTGTCTTCGTTGCGCGTGTAGCTCACCCGAGGATCGGCTTCGACGAATTCCTTCACGATCTGGGGCGTCGCATCATCGGAGCAGTTGTCCGATACGACGATTTCGAAGTCGGTGAAGTCTTGTTCGAGGTGGCTGGTTAGCGCTTCGGCGATGTAGTCCTCGCCGTTGTATACCGGTACGCCGATCGAGAGCCGTGGAGTGGTTGTCATGTTGAGCCTCGCGAGGGTTGGCGTCGATCGCTATTGGGAATCGCCTGATCGAGATCGGGTTTGGTCGACGAGTTAGTGCGCGCCCCCCACGTGAGAACCGCAAGGTGGGCAAAAGCGATATTTAGATACCACCACACGATGGTGTTGAGCAACACGTTCTCAGTGATGAGCTGCGCAGCGACCGACAGGAGCCCGGCGATTGCGCCGACGCTGATGAGCCTCGTGCGGCGCTCGAGCTGGTTTCTGCGAGCCTTCTTCCACGTCTTGACACCTGCGTACGTTGCGACACCCAGGAGGACGATGAAGCCCGTACCTCCGAGGAGGCCGCCCTCGAGAAAGGCCTGGAGGAAGCTGTTGTGTGGATCCTTGGCCTCAATAGTTTGCGTCTTCGTCGCATCGATGCCGAGGCCGGTCACGGGGCTTCGGGACATGAATGGCCAGATCTTCTCCCAGTAGCCAATTCGCCACCCGAGGGAGTCATCGGTCTTCACGCCACCGTTTGCACCGGTCGTCGCGGTGAGATTTGAGATTCGGTCGCCAACTCCCGGGACTGCCGCGCTTACCGCAAAAGCACCGAAGATGATGACGAGGACAAGCTTTCGGTTGACCCTGACCGCCATGATGAGGGCTCCGATAAGAAAGCTCGCCCATGCGCCGCGCGCGAATGTTGCGATCAGGAGGAATCCACCGATACTTGCGGCGCTGATCACGATGAGCTTCTGTTTCACATCGACGACCGAGATCAGACTGATCGCGATGAGGACCATGAAAGTCAGATAGGTGGCAAAGGTGTTCGGGTGAGCGAACGATCCATCGATTCGAACCAGCCCGGAACCTCCGGGGTCGAGGGTTCCAGTAAAGAAAAACTGGACCAAGCCGGTGATGATCGGGATGATCATGCCGATCCCGGATGCGGCGAGAAGTTTGAACAGAAAGTTTCCGTCGTCGAGCATGTGCTGCTCAATTGCGAGATACAGCAGGACCACGGAGGCGAGGCCGAACATAGCGGCCTGGGAAACGCCGCGATCTACCGATGTGATGAAACTCGGCACGAACAAGACAAAGAAGCCAATGAAGGCGAGTCCGAGCGGGGTCAAACGATTCCAGCTGCCCGTCAAGCGACGACTGATGAGGTGCAGCAACGTGATCAAGATGGCGAGGATGCCGAGAATCGCCGATGGCTGGAACGTGCCAAGTTCGTCGGCGATGAGGTCGTCGAGGGCCGGTCGAACCGCCAAGGTGATCAGCAGAAACCACTCGTACCGGTAGAGGCCGATGATCGCCAGTACAACTGCCGACATGACCGTGCCACCGAGAATTACGAACGGCGTGTCGGGGGACAACGACTGAAATGCGAACGCCGCAGCAAGGCCGATAGCGATCGCTCCGAGAACGACAAAGATCGAGCCAGGTCCAGGCCGTGGCGTTGAGCTCTCGACTGGCTCCGACACCTCGTCGTCGGCTCTGATCGATACCCGATCGCCGGTGTCCGAGGTCGGAATGGTGGTCATTTCGTCGACGCGCCGAATGCGAGCTCGTAACCCCACCGCAAGAGGTGGGGAGAGAGCTCGGTCTCGAGCTGACGCTGCTGGAGCTCGGTCAGATCGCGGCGCCACTTGTCGTTGGTGTTGCGAAAGCCAAAGCCGATGACCGATTGGTCGAACCCATCGGTGTATTCGAGCTCGCAGAAGTCTGTGACTGTTGAGAACACGCCCGTTGGATCGTCGCAGAGATCCTCGTATCGGATCTCCATGAACCGATTGGGCGCGACGAGGGGAGTGGCAGCGACCAGTGCGTCGAACATATCCGCCAGCTCCATAGCGCCGAGGGTCACGAACGACCGGCCGCTCGCATCCCATCGAGCTTGTTGATCCGGAGTCATGTCGAGCCCTCGCCAGCCCTTTGTGCCGCGCCAACCTTCCCAGAAGTCGATCTGCATGATCGAGTTGACGACAGCCCGTCCGTCGCGAACAACATGAATGAACTTCGCATCTGGAAAGGCCGCCTGGAGGTAACCCATCCTCGGCCAGCCAGTGATCTTGATGAGCGGAGTTGGGCGGCCATCGATGGTCAGGCGCTCGACCGCCGCCTGCAGGTTGGACTTTGTGCGCTCGGTCAGATCGGTCTCGAGGAGATCACGGAACGGCTCACTGAACCCAGGGGCGATCCGCTCCCAGTAGGCGTATGCCTCGCTCGGCTTGAGGTGGCCGGGCTCGATGAGTCCTCGTGACAGTGCAGCGCCGAGCAGCGGTGCATCGAGGCCCCTCAGCAGTGCGGCGTTGAGCTTCTCACCCTTTGGGATGACGTCGAGGATCTTCGATACCCAGGAGACGTGTGGGTGGCGTGCAAAGGCATGGTGAAACGCCGTCGAGCCGCTGCGTCCGGCTCCGACGATGAAGATCGGAGGGTTGGTCGCCATGGTCAGCCTGCTTTGCTACTGGCGTCTCGACCCCAACGGCCGTCCTTGGAGCGCTTCTTCTCTCCGGCATCTGGGTCGCTGCCGTCGTCATGATCTTGCGCGCCTTGGGCCATGTTCTCGTGCCGTGCGTCGGTCTCGATTATCGAGGTCTCGCCTTCATCTACGACGACGAGTGAGGTGATACTCGCTTCGGGAAGGGCTCGTTGGCCCTGCGCCTCAAGGATGCCTGTCGGAGAGAAATCTTCAGCACGGCGGAGCGGCTGGTCTGGCTTTTTGCGGAGCGCATCGTAAATCGTGAACAGCAGGATGACGAGAAGCGCTGCGGGAATGGCGAACAACAGCAGTCCGGTGAGGAGACCGGCGATCCGTGATGTTTCTTCGGTCACGACCTCGTTAATGATGACCGACTGATCGCGCTCGCCAGCGATCAATTCGAGGGCAACGTTCGCATCTCGTATCGAGTCACGTCGGTCGGCGAGCTGCAGATTGGCGGAGTCGACGGCGGCGATGAGGGTCGTGTACTCGCGTTCAAGGGGGGCGAACTCGGCTGCCCTTTCTTCGAGAACGTCGAGCGATGGTGATGGTTCGGGGACCAGGCATGTGCCGGGTGTCCCGTCGGCGAGCGCGCACGGCTCTGATGGAGGGTTCTCGAGGAACACCCTCCTGTCGATCACATCTTGAACCGCGATGCCATACGCGACCGAAGGGTTGATTCCGCCTGCGGCGACGGTCAGGTCTCGGATCCGAGCCTCGTCGGCTCCAATCCGCGTTTCGAGACTTGCCGCGCTCGCTTCGAAGCCGCCGAGGATCATCTCGAGCGTGATGTCGAGTGCGACGATCCCGGTATCGCGGGCCACGATCTGGGCATCTTCGGCCCGTCCGCTAACAACGTTGATGTCGATGATCGTGATGCTCGAACCGGACTGATTGATCGTGATGTCGTAGTCGTCCTCGACGATGAGGCCAGTGAGCTCCTGGACCGAGAACTCGACCTGGGGGAGTTTGGCCGTCTGCACGATCTCGTCGACGAAGATGTCCTTCTCTTGGGGAGTGAGGTCGTCGTCAGCCACGCGTTCCGCGTTAACGATGTAGCGGGCTTGGAATTCTGCTGGCGCATTCAAGGCGCCAAACAGACCAACCGCTCCTGCAAGCCCTGCCACGAGCGCGAGCACCAACGGTCGCCACCCTGTCAGGTGCAAAAAGGAAGAAAGTTCTCCCGAGTTATCCCTATCGCCTTCGGTCATTCCGGGGTTCTTTCCTCACACGCCGTCGAATCAGGTTATTCACACAGCCACAAGCTGCGTTAACTACGAATGCAAATAGTTCAGCAGATGCATCCTTGTGTGACTACCGTCGGTCGCTGATGGTGCAACCATAAGCCAATTTGGAAGGTGATTGCTGTGCATCATCGCCTTGAATTGCCAGGTTTTTGCCCGATTGAGACCGATGGCACCTTTTCGTGATTCCATCGGCCTGGGTCGTGGCCCCACGGTCATCGAGATCCGCTAGTGGACGAACTTTCGTTTTGCCCGTCTCGCGATGCGAATGGCGTCTGCGCGAGAACGCATGATCGTTCGTGGCAAGGGGCGGCTCAGCGCCTGGGCACCTCCGCCCCACCAATGGCGGTGCGGGGCTGGCCGAATCACAGAGATGAGATGCTGCTTCGTTGCTAGGGGAACGGTGACCGAATCCTCGCCCCACCCGTCTTCGAAGGGATAACTTCCCCAAACTCGCGCTTCGCTCGCCGTTGGGTGTTTCCAGAAGTTCTCAAATCCGTCGATCGTGGCCGGCCGAAGATCGATGTGTTCGGGAATCACAAATGGCACTACTGCGAGATGAGCGGCCACACTTCGAACGACTCGGCGAACGACCAGGAAACCCCAATCGACGGCAGCGAAATTCTCCTGTGCGAGGTTGACCAGTACCTCTTCGCCTTCTCGGCGATAGCCGACGACCGATCCATGGTCAGCGCTACACGCCATTTCCGTGAGCGTGAGCAGACCAGGGGTGCTCAGGAATCCGGTCGGCCGTCGTTCGTTACGTATGTAGGTCTGCGGTTCGCCGAATCCGCGATCTGGAGCGTCTGCGCGCAACCCGAAGTAGAACCCGTGCGGTGGAGCTTGGTCGACCGTTGCGAGCAAGGCACCGAGCGCGTTGTACAGAGTCGAACCAGTCCCCTGATGAATGATGCCGATCGAGTCATCCGTTATGACTCCCTCTTGTTGCAAGTAGTCCAGCACCAACGCTCGGTTCTCGGCCGCGATCCGGAAGACCTCACCACGAACGTCGGCGTTTTCGACGAGTAGAGCGCGCAATCGGAGGCGCGCCTCGTCATCGAGGTGTGAATCGAGCGAGCGGGAGGTGAACCCAGATTCGGTGAGATGAGACTCGATCGATTCTGCCGGGACATCAAATCGGGACAGCACCAGCCGTAGCGTCCGCTCGTCTACGTCACCGTCGATAGGGCAGATCGCGTCGAAGGCTGCGGCGTCGAGAGTTTTCAGACTCGGAGGGACCCACGCCTGGCGACTTCCATACAAATATTTCAGCTCACCGTGGTAACCAACCTTGTTCGCAAGCTCCAGCGCAATGTCGAGGAGGACCTGACCGTCGCGCGCTATGAAGAAGAGCTTCTTGAGGTCTCGCCGCGCTGCCTCGCGCAGAATCCAAAGCACATTGCCGATCAGGAACGGAGCCACGATTCCGGCGCTGACGTCGCGAATCTCGCGTTCGTGGTCGTCCGCCGGTACCGGCTTCGAGGTCGAGCTCTTCTTCGAGCAACTTGTCGAGGTCGGTCGGATTCGTGCCGAGAGCGCTCGTTAGTTCCCGATAGATCCACGCCAGATCGACCGCAGAATCAAGTCCCCCGGCGTTTTTGAACGACCGAACTTCTGCTGCTGTGCGTTGGCGAGCAAAGGATTCCGCAGAGCAATAGATCAAGCGCTTTTCGCGCAGCCGTTGGCCTAAGACAAGGAACGCGGCGCGCGGATTCGCTACCCTTCGAGTCAGTACCGTGTCGAAAACGTCGAAGCTCTCTACTTTGTACATCCGCGCCCGCCCGGCATAGATATTGTTGGTCGCCCCTCTGAGGACCTCACAGCCATCTTTACCAGTCACGCTGCGTGTGTTGCAAGCGATATTTCGTTAGCGCTGGGTGGCGGAGCGCGAAACGCCGAGCTCGTCGTAGATGCCGAGCAACCCCTCGAGATACTGTTCGCGGCCGAATCCCGCCTCGACGAATGAACGTCCCGCTCGAGCCATGGCCTCAAGATCCGCGTCGGACATCGTCGACAGTTTCGAGAGTTCCTCCGCGAACGACTCGACGTCACCAGCGGTAGCGAGCAGTCCGGTTTCACCGGCGACGATGAGCTCGGGAATTCCTCCCAGATTCGAGCCGAGCACGGGCGTGCCGACCCCATAGGCCTCGAGCAAGACGACGGGGGCGTTTTCGTAGCACTCCGAGGGAAGAACCAGTGCTCGTGCAGCTCGCACGATGTCGAACAAGTCGTCGCCGGTTTGATAGCCGGCAAATTCGACGTCTGCTCCGGTGGAATCGACGAGCGCCCTGAGCTCTCCTTCTTGGGGGCCGGTGCCAACGATCGTCGCTGCGACTCCCGCGTGCGCCACAGCCTTCACAAAGGTGAGCAGGCCCTTCTCCTCCGATAGACGCCCGACGAACACGAAGCGTTTTCCCGGCGAGAAGTCGGGCACTAGCTGAGAGACATCGACAGCGTTGGGTAGGTAACGCGCCTTCTCGACGGGCAAACCCCAATCGATCAGCTTGTTCATATGGAAATGACTGGGTAGGACGAACAGATCGACGTTCTTGCGATAGCTGCCCAGGAAGTTGTGCAGCGTCGTCTCGAATGCGGCGATCGCCGACAACGGCAGCGAGCCCTTGAGGCATCGTTGCCCTACAGCGTTCCACGTCTTGCCGCCCTTGCATCGCTCGCAGACCCCATCGGGGGCGAGCATCAACTTTGATGGGCATCCGATCTTCAGGTCGTGCACGGTCATTACCGACGGCACGCCCCTCTTTTGAATGGCGCCGAAGATGGCGGGTGTCAGGTGGTGGTACACGTTGTGCGCATGGACGACGTCGGGGCGAACGTCGTCGATGAGACGACCAATCTCCCTGCGAGCCTCCAGCGAGTAGATCGACTTAACGACCTTGCGAACCTTTTCGACCGGTTTGTAGTCGCTCGCGAAATCGATCTCTTCTACGAAGTAGTCGTCGTACTCGGTCTCGAAGTTCTGCTCGTACTCCATTGCGAACGGGACGATGTCCCAACCGCGGGATTCGAGGAGCTCGTTCTGGTCGAGCATGACGGCTTCGGCTCCGCCGCGACGGTAGTAGTAGCTGGTGACAGAGATCTGCGTGGGCACGTTTGCCTTATCGACCTTTTGGCTCGACCCCTGAGGGGGCCTCCCCAAACTACCCGCTATTCAGCTAGCGCTTGTCCGAAGGAGATCTCATAGAACCCGCGTCCGGTCGTACCGACGACGAGTCGGTCAGGGTCGGCTGGGTCGAATTCGGCGGTGCGAAGCCGCGTCATTGGCAGACCATCGACGACGGCGGTCCAGCTCGCCCCACCGTCATTGGACAGGTACACCCCGGTCGCTGAGCTGACATCATGGAACGCTGGCTCGGTCGTCACCACGGCGATGTTGCTCGGGTTGCTGGGATCGACGGTCACTCCGTGGGCATAGGCATCGTCGAACAGCTGCGTCCAGGTGTTTCCATCAAAGCGATGCAAACCGCCGCTGCCGTTGTCTCTGAAAACTATTCCGTAGATCGCGTCCGGCTCAGACGCCGAGGGGTAGATCGTAGTAATCCCCGATGGAGGCGAACCAGCGTCGTTGAATCCGAGTCCTGCGTCGACCGACACGAGCGTGCCGCCACTGGTTGCGACGAACACGTTTCCGCCAGCCGCGACAGCGACGTCGATCGCGCCGAGCACGCCAGGAACGGCGCTGAAGGTTTCGGCGCCATCGTCGCTGCGGAACAACGTCGATCCAACCGTCACGAAAACGATGTCGGTGCCGCCGCCATCCAAGACCGCGAGGCCTGTCGCGCCAGGGCTGTCAACGTTGCCCACCTCCGGCAATCCTGCAGCGCTCCCCGCGACGAGCGAGAAAGATGTGCCGCCGTCATCGGAGACGCCCAGGCCACGGAAGTTCGAGAACTGGCCCAGGAGCACGTAGATCCGATCGCCGTTTGTTGGCGAGTACGCAGCCTCGACGCCGCCTCCCCATGCGGAGATGTCCTGCACTGTTCGCCGCCACGTCGTTCCCCCATTGGTCGTCTGGATGAAGTTGCCGCCATCGAAGCCGAGCAGGATCGTCTCGTCGGGGTCGGTGGGGTTGAAGACGATGTCGGTGCTGACGAGACCGGTGTATCCGTGGCCGCTGAAGAGCCCCGCCGTGTCCTCTCGTGTCGTGAGGTCTGCCCAGTCGGCGCCACCGTTCGTGGATCCGAGCAGCGTGTCGTCGCTCCCGATCGCGATCCTGTCCGGATCGATTGGATGAACGGCGATGTCGAACGCACGAAGCGCGCCTTGATAGGGATTTGGTCGGCTCGTCGATCCGTCGGCGATGATCGCCCACGTCGTCCCGCCATCGTCGCTTCGATATACGGCAGCTTGTCCCGGAGCCACGTTCGAAGTGTACAACCGGTCGGGGTCCGTAGGTGCCACAACGATCTGGTGGAAGGTGCCCGTGTCGCGAGCGGTCGCGTTGGAAACGATGCTCAGTCCGTCGTTGGCCGCGTTCCAGGTTGTGCCTCCGTCGACGGTCTTCCAGATGCCGCCAGCGATGAAATTGCCGTCGACCTCGGGGCCTTCGCCCATCGCAATCCATGCAATTGCGGGGTCGGTGGGGTGGGCGGTGACGTCGTAGGCGTTTGCGTGGGGGAGGCCATCGCCGGTTTGGGTCCAAGTGGCGCCGTCATCGTTCGATAGGAAGAAGCCTCGGTTCGCGACCGCCGCAAAAAGTTCCGTGCCGTCGGCGTTGAACGAGGCTGCCCGGATGTTTCCACCGGGCGCCACGGTGGCAAGCCGCGACCAGTTTGCGCCGCTGTCCTCGGAGGCCCAGACCGATCCGTCGCCGGTCCACGTGCCGTCCCTATATGCGCCCGGCGCAACCCAGTTTCGTTGGTTGCCATTGAACGCGAGCAGTCGACCATCATTGTTCGGATCGATCAGAACGGACTCGGTGGCCATCGTGTAGGTCGAGTCGGAGAGCGCCGGCATTCCGTTGCGGCTCAGTGCCCATTCGATGCCATCGGCCGACGCTTGTGGTCCCGAGAGGCTGCCTGTCCAGACGCGCCCATCGGCCGAGGGTGTTGTCGTGATGTCGCCGATCTCCCATGAGGCAAGCCCGGTCGTCGATTGCCAGGTTTCCCCGAAATCATCGGTGACCGCGATTCCCAGCATGTCGCCGCCGACGTACAGCCGGTCGGGGTCGACGGGGTCGAATGCCAGTGAGGTGATGCGACCGCCAACCCCTGGTTCGGTCAGCTTCGTGAACGAAGAGGAGAGGCGAAGCGGTTCGACCGGTGGAGCTGGGGTGCCGAGCGTGCGTTCTTCGTCTGTGGTCGCAACGTCGCCGGTCGTGACGGCATCGAGCGACGTTGTTGTGGGCGAAACCTGAGGTGAACTGGTTCCACAGGCGGTCGCGATGAGCGTGAAAAGAGCAATGAAGGTCAGTCGAGGCAGACCATTGGTGTGGTCGCGAGACGTCAAGAGGGGGGTCGACATGTTGTGGGAGGATACTCGGCCAGCGCAGTCTCGTCCGGCCGGACGAGCGCGGGTTAAGCCCCAGCGAATCGTTCGCGTCTGGTCAGGCGCCGGTTGAGGTTGATTCCCACCAGACCGCTCGATGCAACAGCCGCAGGAATGGCTGCCGTAAAGGCCATAGCGATTGCAACGGGCACATTCGACGTTGACTCGACCGGCGTGATTGAGCGATACCACTCTTGGTTGACGGAGGCTTGAGATGCCGAAATATCGGATCGTTCCACAACCGATTGAGCGCGGCGCCTTTTTAGGGCGCCGAGCGAAGCAGTGTTGCGTCGATAGTCATTGGCGAGCGGTTCGATGCTCGCCAGCCGCTGTTGTACCTGGCCTTCGAGGGTCCCGACCGGAGCGTCATCTGTGGCGGCTCGAATACCGATGAGTTGCTGTTCGAGAGCAGTTCGAGCGGTCGTCGGCGGAATGCCACTGGCGAGAGCGATGAGCCGCGCCTGGTCGTCTTCCAAGCGAATGATCTCGCGTTCGAGATCATCGATCTCAGCCACGATCGTCTGGTCTTGTGTGCTGAGCACGAAGTCGACCATCTCTTCAGCGACGATTCGCGAAATTCGATCTGCGTCGCCGGAGCCCTTCGTTCGAACCACGATCTCTACGACGGAGTCGGCGTCATCGACGACGCCGATTGCGAGGTCATAGTCGCCCTCGGCGCGCAGCAGGAGCCGTTCTTCGATTCGAGCGAAGACTTCGGGGAACTCGACCGAGTTGACAATTTCGTTGAGATGGTCGTCGAGGATCGGCAGTGGACGGTTGAGATAACCGACACGCCGGGCGAAGACATATGTGGTCGAGGTCTCGCCGGCATCTTGTTGCAGCCCGACCCACAATGCCGCGCCTGCGGCACTCAGGATCGACAACGCGATCAGCGACACCCAGACCGGGCGGAGCGTCATCTTCAGAACGTCGCGATGTATGTGCATCAGGCAGGTTCTTCGATCTGCTGGGTATGGCCGGTCGCTTCACCGCGGTGGACCTGACCAAGAAGTCGCCGCCAGTAATAGTAGCTAACGATGAGACCGACCCAATAAGACACGGTCGTCGTGATGGCGGCACCGACGATTCCGTAAGGGGAAAGGAGGGTGATGAGGCCAATCGCGGTAGCGATGGCCGACGCGACCTGGGCCTTCGACGCTTCCTCGGGTCGGTTGAAGGACGAGAGCGCTGTCGTGAGCACCT
This sequence comes from Verrucomicrobiales bacterium, assembly GCA_047638715.1. Classification (GTDB taxonomy): domain Bacteria; phylum Actinomycetota; class Acidimicrobiia; order Acidimicrobiales; family SHLQ01; genus SHLQ01. The sequence goes on along the minus strand of JBLIMK010000006.1, from coordinate 54,618 downwards.
GGTTGACATCGGTCGCCCACGCACCTGGGAGAAGGATCATGAGTGGTCGCACGGATGCACCGAAGTTGTCGCCGAGCACGAAGGGAATGATCCACCATGCCGTCAGCGCCATGGCTCCGAGGATCGAGAACGACAGCATGCTTACGTGACGAAGCGATGCGGTGATACGCGAGATCCGTTCGTCGTCGCTCTTGGCGTTTCGAACGAAGGGAAGCACGGCTTGAGCTGCGCCGCGCGCGATCGGGCCAGACAGCGTCGAGATGGCGGCCGCAACCGCGTACACGCCGAGCTCGGACAGGTCGACAAAATTCACGAGAAGAAGTTGGTCAATTCGGAGGCTGACGAAGAACGAGAGGTTGCCGACCCAGGCCCGCAGGCCGTATTGGCGAATCTCGGTGAAGGTGCCTTTCGAGAAACCGCGGCCAGGCCACGACTTTGTGGCGGTCAGTCCCACGATCCAGCCGATGCTCAACATGATGAAGGTCGACGTCAGCGCTGAGTTCACGGTCATCTTGCCGCTGATGAACAGCACCAGGTAGCCAAACGTGATGAGCACCTGTGGCAACGCGAGCAGGGCATTGAATCGAACGGTATTGCCGATTCCTCGGAGCCAGAAGATCGCGGAGAGGAACGGTCCGTTGAAGAGCTGCAGGACGATGAAGGCCAAGTACCAGCGCTGCAGCGATTCGCCGCCCTCGGTGAACGATTTGCCGCCGAGCTGCCAGAGATAGAAAGGAATCATCAGGAGCGCAACCGGAATAGCTCCCATCACCATCATTGTCCACGCCGACATCGCCACCCGTCGGTTGTCGACGTCCTTAGCGAAATAGCCGGCGGCTGCGGGAACGCCGATTTGAAAAGCCCAACCGATTACCACGGTATTTCCGTACGCCGCGGCAACCGCGCCACGGCCATCGTCGCCAAGGGCCGTGGCCAACAAGAACATATTGACGAAGAGCAGACCGTTCGTGACGAGAAACGCCGAACTCGTGAACAGCGTCTCGAATTGTTGGCGGTCCATCGCTCGAAGCTTGGTGAGCAGGCTTTTCATTCGATCGGGAGTTCTCCTGGGGCACAGCGGCTCGCGTCTTGGGCGACCCGTGGCGCGCGTGGGTTCATCATCGGCATCTGAGTAGTGAAGTCAAATGGTCCCACACCACGGACGTTTTCCGAACCAACATGAAGGGGAACGAAGCAGTGCCCGTCGAATCGATGTGACCAACATTCGAGGTGAGGATGAGCCACACTGCCCAGGCGGGCCGGTCATAGGAATTCTACGATTCGTTCTACACGACGTAATTGATTGGGGTTATTTATGCGACGCAAGTTGAAACATGCTTTTTTGGGTATGGCTCTGGTGGCAGCGACTGTCGCTGCACCCATATCTACGACACAGGCCGGTGCGGTCGGAATATGGAACGGGTTCTCGGCAACCTCGGTCCCATCTGGTCTCGCCTCGGCAAACCCAGACGGGACGAACAACAGCCCTGCGTTCACCGCAGCCACGACAAACGATCTCGGCGGCCCCGGCACCGATCTTTTTGTCAGCAACCACGCCGAGAAGTCGGAATGGCTGGTCGACTGGGAACCAACGGCCGGCGTGTTCGCTGATGCCATCCAGGCTGCTGGTGGCTTCGACAGCCATGGCGCTGCATTCTCCGACATCGACGGCGATGGCGACGACGACCTCGTCGAGACGTCCGGTCGCGCGCACGACACCCGCGTCTTTATCAACGATCCCGCAAATATCGGAGACCTCGGAGCCATCACAGGCCACGGGCTCGAGGACAACCTCGGCCGGGGTCGCACGGTCTTGATGGTCGATATCGACGACGACGGCGACATGGACGCGCTCATCGTCAACCTCGATCGCCAGTTCTTGACCCCTGACGGCATGGATGAAAACGATCCTACGATCCTTCGTCCTTCCGAGCTCTTCCTCAATGACGGCGATGGAACGTCATGGACGAAGGTCGCTGACCCGACCACGGTCATCACCGACGAAAGTGTGCGTTACGCGCACCTCACCACCACCGGTCCTGGTGAAACCCCGGTCATCGTTACGTCAAACTCTTTCTCTTTCGCGATCGACACGGTGCAGACCGGTTCAGCAACGCTGATCGCTTCGGCGAACCCCGTGAATCAGACGTTGGGTGTTGACGACAACGCAAGCAACATGCGTGACATCGCACTCGGCGACCTCGACGGCGACCTCATGCCGGAATGGATTGTGGCCCGTCAGGACGACTTCCTAGCGACCGACGATGTCGGCGCAACTGTGCCGGAGCCCGGAGAGGGAGAGGATCCACCCGCTGAGGGAGAACCGCAACCTGGCGACCCCATTGGTGATGGTGTCCCCGATCTCGAGGGTGAACTTCCCCTCGGTATTGGTCAGGTCTCGACAAGTTCGTTGGTCTCGGAAGCCGTAGTCGACATCCTTCCCAATGATGATCGTGTCGACAACTGCCGCACCGTGGCGCTCGCCGACTACGACAACGACGCCGACATCGACATCTTCGGCGGCTGCACGATGGTAGAGAGCGGCCAGACCCAGAACGTCATCTTGCTCAACGACGGAGCGGGCAACTTCACCATCGGTACTGCGTCACTCGTGCCTGCCACTGCAGCACTCGGGACCGCCACCGTTGCGATTACCGCCGACTTCAATGACGACGGTTGGATCGACACCTACGTGGGTGGCGGTTATGACAGCCAAGCCGGCGAAGATTTCATCTTCTTGAACGACGGTGGCGTCAACAACTGGCTCAAGGTCGACCTCGTTGGTTCGAACCCTGACGTCATGGGCGCTCAGGTGTTCGCTGGTACCGACAAGTGGCAGGTCCGAGAGACTGGTCACCGGGTGCATCGTGGACAGGACATGAAGTCGCTGCACTTCGGCCTCGCCGACCAGACCGCTATCGCTCCGCTTGAGATCATGTGGCCAGACGGCACATTCGAGCGTTGCGCTGTGGCGGGCATCAACCAGACGATCACGGTCACCCAGGGAAGCAACGATTGTGTTTCCCAGACCAAGTCTGGGCTGATGGCTGCGGTGGACGGAATACCTGACACCTCGCCACTCGTTCCACCACTGATTTGCAACAATCTCGAGGTCACGGTCGATCTGTCCAAGGGTGAGGCGCCTACCGCGGGCGACGACATCATTCGTGGCACTTCGGGCAACGATGTCATCAACGGCCTTGCTGGCAACGACACGATCTGTTCGTTGCAGGGTGACGACACCATCAATGGTGGTGACGGGTTCGACAAGATCTTTGCGGGCCTCGGTAATGACATCATCAACGGTGGAACTGGAAATGACCGACTCGTGGGTGGCTCAGGCAACGACACCATCAACGGTGATAACGGCAACGACCGTATCCAGGGTGGCGATGGTGTCGACACCATGAGCGGCGGCAATGGCAAGGATCGAATTGCTGGTGGTAACGGCAATGACGTCCTGCGTGGCGGGAAGTTTGCCGATGAACTGTTTGGCAACTTGGGTCGTGATCAGTTGTTCGGCGAGGAGGGCGACGACGTTCTTCGCGGCGGTGCCTGGATCGACACAATGGACGGTGGGCCCCAGTTCGACGGTTGCACGTTGACCGATCCGGGTGGAGTGATCGAGACTCGTGTGAACTGCGAAACCGGGGTCTTTGGCCTCTAACCAACTTTGTGTAGTTCGCCCCGGCGGGGGCGTGAAGTGAGTGAGCAGCGCCGGTCACGTCTTGTGGCCGGCGCTTTGCTGTTTTCTTGGGTGACTTGGGCCATTTGGCAGTGACAAAATGTGATGTTTCGTTCTACTCTCGGCTCAGTGCGTGTTTCGAAGCTCGAGGCGTACCCGAACTTCGCTGACGCGAATGGCGAGGAATTGTAATGTTGACTAGGACGACCAAAGCCGGTCGGGTATGGGTGGTTATCGCGGTGTTTGCCGCAGCTATTGCCGTCCCCGTCACCAGCGGAGACTCGGCCGACGCCGCGGGTTGGCAGGGTTTCGCGGTGAGCGACCTTCCGTCCGGTATCGGGTTCAACGATTCGCCGGCCTGGGGTCTGGGCATTACCGAGGATCTCGGCGGTCCGGGTGTCGACGTGTGGAACAACAACCACGGCAGCATGTCCGAAGCCATCATCGACCTCTCCTCGGGGACCAGCACGAGAACTGCGTTTCAATCTGGCGATCCAGAAGACCAGGGCCCCGACACCCATGGCGTTGCATTCTCCGACATCGACGGCGACGGCGATGAAGACCTCTTGGAGGTCTCGGGTCGCAACAACAACAATCGTTTGTTTCGCAACGACGGTGGCACGCTTCAGTTCGTCGACGCCGGCGCACTCAAGGACATCTTCGGCCGCGGCCGGCAGCCGCTGTTCTTCGATTACGACAACGATGGCGACATGGACGTGCTCATCACGAACCTCGACCTGCGTTCGGACCCCGTGCCACAAGGTGAACGACAGCTCAAGCCGAGTGAGGTCTACCTCAACAACGGCGACGGAACCACATGGTCCAAGGTTCCCGACCCCGGACAGATCATTACCGATGCCCACGTCCGAATCGCCCAGCTGACCTCGACCGGGCCAGCCACTTCCAACATCATCGTGACGCACGACGTGTTCACCCTCGCAAAGGACTCGATGGCGGTCGGTGGCGGTTCCATGGCCGAACCCTCGAATCCAGCTATTCAGCGCAGAGACGAAACCTTGCCCATTCGCGAGGTGCTCGTCGGTGACTTCGACGGCGACCTTCACCCCGAGTTCATCGTCTTCAATGGAAGCGAGTCCAACAGTGCCGGGAACTGGCCTGTCACGGCACATGAAGTAACCGCGGCGGGGAACGGGCGCACCGTATCGCTTCCCATGAGCGCGGATCTCGACAATTGCCGCTCAGGTGCGGCGGCCGACTTCGACAACGATGGCGACCTCGACATTCTCGCTGGCTGCACCCAGAGACAAGAGGGTCAGCTCCGAAATGTCTTGCTGCTGAACGACGGCGAAGGCAACTTCTCCGACGGCGGCACCGGAGTGTTGCCGGCTACAACAGCAACAGCGCCAGCGCAAACCGCTGGCGCCATCGTGGTTGCCGACATCAATGCCGATGGCTGGATGGATGCGATCATCGGCAACGGCTACGACTTCGATCGAGCGGTCGATCACGTCTTGACGAATAAGAAGGGCTCTGGAAATCACTGGCTCGAGATCGACCTCGTCGGCTCGAACCCTGACGCCATGGGCGCACAGCTCTTCGTCGGTGCCAGCGATTGGCAAGTCCGCGAGACCGGACACCGATATCACCGATCTCAAGATGGCCGTACGTTGCACGTTGGCCTGGGTCCAAGCACAGAAGTTGCGCCGGTCGAGATCCGGTGGCCCGATGGTTCGTATTCAACGTGCACTGTTCCTGGCATCGATCGCCGTGTTCAGATTGTGAAGGGAAGCGCGGCGTGTAAGGAGCAGACGAAGGCTGGCCTGCTCGCAGCACTCGCAGCAGCGCCGAACACAAGCCCTGGTTCTCGCACGTGCGCTGGTATCCCCGTGACGGTCGACTTCGCGAAAGGGCAGCTGCCGACCAACGGTGACGACGTCATCATTGGCACGTCGACGGCAAACTTCATCGACGCCCTCGCTGGCGACGACCTCATCTGTGGACTCCAAGGAAACGACATCATCCTCGGTGGCGCTGGTCGCGACCAGATCTATGCAGGCGCCGGAAACGATGAGATTCGTGGCGGCCCAGATGCCGACCGGATCCGCGGTGGCGCCGGAAACGATGTCATCACCGGCGGCGAGGGTTGGGATTGGTTGTTCGGGAATAGCGGCCGAGATCAGATCGGCGGCGGCAATGGTGTCGATCACATTCGTGGTGGACTCGGCATCGACCGCCTCGATGGCGGGCCGATGAAGGATTTCTGTGCTGGCGGGCAAAAAGTGAGCTGCGAGCGACGTTTTTGACACGCTACGGTCGTAGTGGATGGACCTCAGCAAGAGACCTCGTACGAAACGATGGGCCTCCGCTGCGGGGGCTGCGTGTCTGTCAGTAGCGCTCGTCGGCGCGACGGTGACGCATGCGTCGGCGGACAACCCGGTCTTACTACCGATCGTCGATCGAGGGGTCGTCGTCGAGTTATCTCCGTACGTACAGATCCCGAATTCGGCGCTCGGTCGTCCTCGCCTCAACCAGTTCGCTACATCTGGTGATCGGTTCTTCGTCGTCGAGGACTATGACGGCAAGATCTACGAGATATCGAAATCTGGGCGCACCGCAACCGCATCGGTTTTCTTCGATGTGAAGATCGCGATGTTGGCTGCAACCGGACGTCGTCTGGACAACACGAGCATCTTCCATGGGGGCCTTCGATCGGTCGCGTTTCATCCGCGGTTCGCGGCGAACGGCCTGCTGTACACATCGGTGATGGAACGGCGACCCACGTCCCCGGATCCCGATGACTATCTGAGCGATGCAGCCAACCCGATCGTCGCCGACGGTGTGCTCATCGAGTGGACGATGGATCTGAACACGGGCCAAATCGATCCTTCGAGTTATCGCCAGGTTTTTCGCGTTGGCATGCCGGTATACGACCATCCGATCAAGCAGATCGCCTTCAATCCATTTGCCGAGCCAGGCGATGATGACTTCGGGAACCTGTACGTTGCTCACGGCGATGGAAGCGTGCAGTCAGCAACGGCTGGCGGTGGTCAGAAGAACGACGCGCTCGGCAAGATCCTGCGCATCGATCCGCGGCGGTCGGGCCTCGATCCCTATCTGGTGCCCGAGGACAACCCGTTCATCGGTGACCCGGTGATGCTGGATGAGGTGTGGTCGCTCGGCCATCGGAATCCACATCACCTGGCGTTCGCTCGAGATGACGGCGGTGCGGTCCATCTGATCGCTGCGGAGGCGGGACGGGACAACGTCGAAGAAGTAAACGTCATCGTGGGCGGGGCCAACTACGGCTGGTCGGAGCGTGAAGGAACCTTTGTTCACCTCCCGACCGGCGACCTGCTCAACGGGATTGCACCGCTCCCGGCCGACGAGGCCGCGAACGGCTACACGTACCCGGCAGCACAGTACGGTCACGAGGGAACGCGAGGTTCGGGGCTCTCGGGGCAAGCAATCGCTGGCGGGTACGTCGTAGACAATGGTTCGGCGTTGTCCGGGCAGTACTTCTACAGCGACTTCCCGAAGACGGGAAAGCTCTTTCACTCGACGCTCGAGGAGATGGCCGCCGCGGTGACACTGCTCGATCCAGACGATCCGGCTCGCGATGCTCCCGGAGACCTCACACAGGCGCCTACCGGTCGAGTCGCGATCACCTTCGACCACGATGGTGATCCCACTACCGCTGCGTTGCCTCGCACGAGTCTGCAGGATGTGTTCAACGATGCAGCGACCTACGACGGGTCGGGGCGAGCCGATGCACGGTTTGGGCAGGGGCCGGACGGCGAGCTCTACATTTCGAGCAAACGCAACGGCTTCATCTATCTCGTAACGAACTCACTGCCGCCGACCGAATCCTGCCAGGGTCGGCTCGCAACGACGACCGGCCTCATCGGTACGAACGGTGACGATGTCATCGTCGGCACGGGCGGTCCGGACATCATCGACGGATTGGGCGGCAACGACATCATCTGTGGGCGTGGCGGCGCAGATCGAATCAATGGTGGGTCCGGGGCCGACATCATCAATGCCGGCTGGGGTTCCGATGTTGTGCGCGCCGGTGACGGGGACGACCTCGTACTCGCTGGCCCTGGTCTCGACGATGTCGAGGGAGGCGGAGGCAACGACCTTCTTCGTGGTGGCCGTGGGGGAGATCGCCTCGTCGGGAATGGCGGAAACGACACGCTCTACGGAGGCGACCGTCGCGACCGCTTGTTCGGCTATGGCGGAAACGATGAACTGTACGGCGGGCAGGGTGACGACAACTTGCGCGGCGGCGCGGGCACCAACTTTGCCTGGGGCGGACCTGGAAGCGATAGGTGTACGTCGGTCGTAGCCCGTATTGCCTGTGAGGGCTAGCGAGCGCGTTAGGGCAACTCGCAGTTGAAGACGGTGTCGACGACCGCATCCACCAGGCAGGTGTCGTTCAAGGTCGGGCCACCGTTCACGGTGTCTGCGAAACCGTCATTGGCAGTGATGGTGTCATCGCCACCGAAGCCGAGCAACAGGTCGGGTCCAAGACCTCCGTCGATGATGTCATCACCGAGCTGGCCGACATTGCCGTCACCGAAGATCTGATCGTTATCGACGCCACCGGTGATGTTGTCATTGCCGGCACCACCATTGATGATGTTGGCACCTGACGGATCGGTGATGATGTCGTCGTTTTCGTTGCCCCAGATGTTGTCTGCTCCGGCACCACCATCGATGGTGTCGTTTCCAACTTGTCCGAACAGGAAGTCAGCACCTCCGTCGCCAGTGATCATGTCATTGCCAGTGATGCCAAAGATGGTGTCGCCATCGGCACCGCCACTCAAGAAGTCGTCTCCGGAACCACCGTTGATGATGTCCGCACCAGCATCACCGTTCATGGTGTCGATGCCGTCGAGACCAATCATGAGGTCCATACCCGGACCACCGCTGATCGTGTCGTTACCGCCCTGACCAAAGATGCTGTCGTCGCCTGCGCCGCCGTCGAGCACGTCATTGTCAGGACCACCATTGATGAGATCGTTGTCATCGCCACCATTGAGGGTGTCGTTGCCGGCGAAACCCAACAACGTGTCCTGGCCAGCGTCGCCGTTGAGGGTGTCGTTGCCGGCTACACCGAAGATGGTGTCGTTGCCATCGCCGCCGAACACTTGGTCGTCGCCCGGGCCCGAGTTGATGACGTCGTCGCCTGCCATTCCACAGACGATGTCGTTCCCGTCTAGGGCGTTAATGGCGTCGGCGTTCACAGTCCCGATGATCACATCGTCGCCCGATGTCGCGACGTCTCCACGGTCGACGTAGACGGTCGCCGCTTGGCCGTTGCACGTCGTGTCGACAGTAACCGTCAACGCGAACGTTCCCGTCGCCGCCGCATCGCCATCGATTTTGAAGCGAAGGACCTGGCCATTGGTGACCGTCGTCAGTGCCTCGCTGTGGGTGGGGTCTATGGTGCACGCCGCTCCAGCATCGTCGTTGTGGGCAACGACGGACAGCGCAGAGAAGAACTCGTGGTCGTCGAATATTGTGATGGTGGTGTCGAAGGTGGTGGACGCGTCGCACGTACTGAATCGGGCCGTCCCGGCGAATGGTGCAGTCCACTCGTACCAAACCGACTCCACGGGCTCATCACCGATGAAGTAGGTCTCGAGGTCTTCGATCGAGGCGCACACGTTGGTTCCGGGAGTGGACACGAGACTCGAGGATCCGAGGTCGATGCGAACTGGGTAGTCGTCGTTTATCGGGTTCGGACAGGGGTCCGGTCGGTAGGCAGCAATACCACTGCTCGTTGCATTGAGCGTCGATGCATTCGCATGGTCGGCATCACCCGTGGCGAACCCAGCGAACAATTCGGTATCGCTCGAGAACTGGCTGATGGTCGTGCAACCCGAGCAGCCGTTTGCGCCGTTCGCGTACGACATCACGGTTACGAAGTTGTTGGCTACGTCTACCCATCCTCGCGAGTGCGGTTGCACCCCGGTGAAACCGCCGAGGTTCGCATCGTCGTGAGCGGCCCCCATGTTGTGGCCGATCTCGTGGATGTATGTGCTGCTTGTGAGACACCCAGCTCCAACTACACCGAAGGCTTCATCGTCGGTATTTTGGTTTGGGAGTTCCTGAAGCAGATTTGCCCGACCGCAGAACCCGTCGATGAGTTCGCTCACGAGGGTCACAAGGTCTGCGTCCACCGCGTCGCGGGTTACGTGAATGCTGTCCATGTGGCCGTCGTATTTGTTCCGAAGTCGAGTGAGATCGTTGGACGAGCTTCCCGACCCTGTGTAGGCGATGTGTCCTATGTGGACCAGGTTGACTGAGGTCGCAACACCCGATGTGGCGAGCGTGGCGTTGGACGAGGCGATATTCGCGATGATCAGGTTTTCGATGGCGGCATTCGATCCATGTAAGGCGAGCGCCGTGTTGTCGTAGACGACCATCACATCGATCACGGACGTTGCGACCATCGCAGCGACGGCTGGTGCATCTGCCTGAGTTTGGCCGGGCAGTGCTTCTGCAGTGGGTGCATCGGGTTCCCGCGCTCCAATAGCCAAGATGTCCTCTGCGTGGGTGATGTCCTCTGTGAACCGTGCAACACCGTCGGGGAGCGGTGCCAGGACGAGGGTGGGCTGTCCGTCCTCTTGCAAGCGCTCGGCTGCCGGGTCTTGTCCTGTTGGCGAGTGTTCAAAGACCACGTGCAGCGATCCATCGACTTGTGCGATTCCCCACTGGCGTTCACCGAGCCGTAGTTCACCGGTGAGCGCTCGACCCCGAGTGACCAGCGCAAGCGCCGAACCATCAGCGCCTTCGGCTGTCCATGTTGTCGCGCCCTGCACGAGGTCTTCACCGAATACGGTCTTGACCTGAATTGCAGCATCTGGCGCAACTTGGATGGCGAGGACGCCAAATTCGAGCTCGCGTCGCACGACGTCGACATCGACATCGACGAATCGAACATGGTCACTCACGGCGAGTTGCTCGCTGAGAGCGGCAGACAATTGCACTCCATCGACGTTGGCTTGCGACGCGTCGGGAAGAACCACGGTGCCATCGATGAGGAGTGCTGCGTCGGCTTCTTCCGAGGATGCCGGTCCGTGCGCGACCAGCATTACTGCGAGCGCGAGCAACAACGCGAAACTCACACGCTTAGACCACCACAACACCGTCATATCCCAACACCTCACCCTTCGTGTGCTTTAAGGGTAGACGTGCAACGATCAGTGGCGAAAGGGGTTCGAATGACCCGATTGTCACGTGATCTCACAGAGAGCGCAGATTTAGTGAAGATTTAGTATCGGTAGCGCGCACGGTGGCCTTTAGTTATTTTAAATTGACGTATGGTGGGAATACGTTCTACATTCTTGTTTTAGTAGGTGCTGAGGGCATCCGCGGGCGAACGCAATGGACAGCACACCTGTCTTTGTGTACGCCAGCGGGATTCTTCTGCGCTTCGGACTCTTGGTAAATCATCGAGGGCAATCCAAGCAAGCGGGTGGACATTATGAATTCAACAAGTGGAGGGCTTCGTCGTCATTGGCTGCGAAGCATCGGGCTCCTCGCAGCATTGGCACTATTTGTGCCAGTGCTCGCGACGGGGGCATCGGCGCAAACCGAGCGCCAACCATGGGAAGGGTTCGACTTCGTCGGGAACGGCGATGCAGCCGCTCCTATCGGTGCGGACTTCACCATCACCGGGCAAGACGTGGAGTTTATTCTCCAGCAGATCCGGGTTTCAGAAGCGCATGTGCAGACGTCGACGCCCGCAAATCCATGCGCAACTCTTATCGGCAACGGTCCAAACCAGGTCCCGCAAGGCGACTTGACCCAACCCCTTGGCCTTCGTGTACTCGACGGTACCTGCAACAACTTGTTTGTTGGCAACGAGACTTGGGGCGCAGCCGATCAACCATTTGAAGAGCTCATAGCGCCGTCCTTTGTGGATGCCGAAGTGCTCGCTCTTCCATTCCCTCCACCGCCACCGAATGTAAATGGTGCGCTGACCACATACGCCAACCCCGGCGCTGGTCTATGGGTGCAGGACAGCACGCCTCGAACGATCAGTAACTTGATCTCCGATCAGACGACGGGCAACCCGGTTGTCGCTGGTCATCCCGGTGGAGTCCCCGCACTGCTGCCAGATGGCATCACCGTGCATCCAGGTGGCCTCATCAACATCGAAAACTCCGCACCCGATGGCGGACTTTCGGCTCCGTTCAACGACATGTTGACGTACTTCGGTCAGTTCTTCGATCACGGTCTCGACCTCACGACGAAGAACGGTGCTCCGATCTACATGCCGCTAAATGCGGACGATCCTCTGTTCGTCCCGGGTGGTCAAACCAACTTCATGGTTCTGAGCCGTGGACAAGACGGAACTGATCCGCTGAACAAGACGACTCCTTACGTCGACCAGAACCAGACCTACACGTCGCATCCTTCACATCAGGTGTTCGTGCGCGACTACACCGCTGGTCCATTGCCAGTGTCGACGGGCTTCTTGCTCGAGCACGCTGACGGCGGTATGTCGAACTGGGACAACGTGCAAGCACAATCCAGCACCGTTCTTGGCATCACGCTTGAAGATCATGACCTGCACGACGTGCCGCTCCTCGCGACCGACGTGTACGGCAACTTCATTCCTGGACCGCTTCGTGGTCTTCCACAGATTGTTACCCCCGGCGGTCTCGTCGAGGGCAACACCGCTGGCGGAGGTATCGCTATTCCTGTTGATGCAATGCGTACAGGTCATGGCTTCGTGCTTGACATTGCGCATCACGCAAACCCAGGTACTTGCGATGCTGACATGAACCCAGGCACACCAGAGGTCGCACAGACCGCTGACCTCGATCTTGGTGCGGAAGGCCTCTTCGGAGACGATGGCGATCCCTGCACCTACGACGATGAGATGCTTGGCGCTCACTTCATTGCTGGTGACGGCCGTGCAAACGAGAACCTCGTCCTGACTTCGATTCACCACGTGTTCCATGCTGAGCACAACCGTTTGGTGGACGACATCCTTGCCGTCGCTACAGCAGCGGGACTCGATTCTGAATTCACCGGTGCACGACTTGCTGGCGAATTTGGAAATGGTGAACGTCTGTTCCAGGCGGCGAAGTTTGTCACCGAAATGGAATATCAGCACTTGGCGTTCGAGGAATTCGCTCGAACGATCAGCCCGCAGGTTCACGCGTTTGTCAACTACGACACGACGATCAATTCAGTGATCTCCGCTGAGTTTGCACACGCCGTGTACCGCTTTGGTCATTCGATGCTCAACGAGAACGTCGTTCGATTCGAGGCTGATGGCACCGACAACAGCCTTACGCTGATCGACGCATTCGTGAACCCGATCGAATTCCGCAAGGATTCACTCGGCGCCTCGATCCTTCCCGAAGAAGCTGCTGGTCAGCTTTGGCGTGGTGGCGTGACACAGGTTGGACAGGAAATTGACGAGTTCATCACCGAAGCGCTGCGGAATAACCTTCTTGGTCTTCCGCTCGACCTTCCTGCGATCAACATCGCACGTGGTCGTGACAACGGCGTTGCGCGTTTGAACACGGTCCGTGAGACATTCTGGGCAAACGGACTTCGTCCGGACCTTGCTCCGTATGACAACTGGGCCGACTTCCGGTTCGAGCTCAAGAACCCTGACTCGATCGTGAACTTCATTGCTGCCTATGGCACGCATGCAGACCTCGCGACATTCGATGATGGTTCGGGTGTTGGAACGATGTCCTCACGTCGGTCACTCGCTGACGCGATGATCAATGGCGGCCTTGCCGCTCCTGCAGACACCGCCGACTTCCTCAGCGCTGCTGCGCCATACGATGGCGACAAGGGTGGCCTCGACAACGTGGATCTCTGGATGGGTGGCCTTGCGGAGAAGCTCGAATTTGATACCGGCGCAATGCTCGGTACCACGTTCGACTTCATCTTCAAGACGCAGATGGAGAACCTTCAGGACGGCGACAGGTTCTACTACCTCTGGCGTCTAGCCGGAACGAACTTGCTTGCGCAGATGGAAGGCAACTCGTTGTCCGAGTTGGCTCAGCGCAACACCACGGCTGAAGGTTTGCCGGCAAACGTGTTCAGTCGTCCAGATTTCACGTTCGACATGAACGCACAGACGAACCCCACGGGGATCGTGGATGATCCTGCGACGACCTACGACGAGACGGACCTTCTTGCCCGCGAGGCAAACGGAAACGTCAAGTTTGGTCCAGGCACTCTCAGCGCACAAGCCATTGCAGATGGTGTGGCCGGAGACGAGCACACCAACTGGATCGGTTCGCCTGCGAACGACGTCCTCGAGTCTGGCGACGGCGATGACACGATTCGTGGCAACGACGGCGACGACCGTATCGAAGGCGGCGGCGGTGGCGATAACATCGTCGGCGGCCTCGGCGATGACATCATTACGGACTCGTCCGGCGATGATGACATCAAGGGTGGTCCTGGCGACGATGCCATCTCTGGTGGCCCAGGTGAGAACCTGCTCCAGGGTGGACCCGGCGCTGACTACATCCTTTCCGGTGCGGATCTCAACGAGACCCTCGCAGGACCTGGCAACGACATCCTGCACGGCGGCTTCAATGCAGCAGTGCTGATCGGTGGCGAAGGCGACGACTGGATCGAGGGTGGTGGAGGTGCAGCCGATATTCAGGCTGACGACTTCGACCCACTCGAACTCAGTGCCTTCGGCGGCAACGATGTTATGGATGGACAAGGCGGCGACGACCGCATGCATGGTGAGGGTGGACACGATGTGTTCAAGGAAAGCCCTGGTATCGACCGGTTCGAAGGCCTGAAGGGCTTCGACTGGGTGATTCTTGCCGAGGGCGCTGACTTGAACCAGACGCTGCTTCTCCCACCACCATTCCAGGACGATCGTTTCGCAGCGGTCGAGGGTATCTCGGGTACTCCTGGCGCTGATCAGTTGAAGGGTGATGATTCACAGGGTGTTCCTGCGCTTGGACTTCAGTCGCTCGACACCACTGCTATCGCACTGTTCGATGGTCTTGTCGATGTGCTGCCAGCCGGTACCACGCTGTTCGAGGACGGCAACATCATCCTCGGCGGAGCAGGCAGCGACCTCATCGAGGGTCGAGGCCAGAACGACATCATCGACGGCGACGTCTTCCTCGATGTCTACCTGTGGCACCCATCACCAGCGATCACCGGTGGTACCCCGAGCAACGGTGGTACTCGTTGGGATGCGGCACTCGATATGCAGGCTGCGATCTTCGCTGGAACTCTCGATCCCGGAGAAATCCAGATCGTGCGTGAAATCGTCGATCCAGGCCCAGGCGGCGACGTCGATGTCGCCATCTTCCAGGGACCGCAGACCGACTACGACGTCACCTTCGTGGGTGACCGAATTATCGTCGAGCACGCCCGTGGAGACGGTGCAAACCAAGACGGAAACCTCGATGATGGTATGGACACGCTCCGCAACATCGAGATCCTGCGCTTCACCGATGGTGATTTCATCACGGGAGTGCGATGTAATGGCCTGCTCGTGACATTCGATATGTCGCTGCCGGTTGGTCCAGGTAACGAGGCAACCGGTGGTGACGATGTCATCCTCGGTACTTCTGCTGGTGAAGTGATCGTGTCCCTCGGGGGCAACGACACCATCTGTGGCGAAGGTGGCAACGACACCATCAACACAGGCCCAGGCAACGACGTTGCCTTCGGTGGTCTTGGTGATGACTCCATCTTCGGCCTTGCGGGCGACGATGAGCTTCACGGAGGCCCTGGCCTCGACACGATCGTTGCTGGCACTGGCGCCGACAACATCACCGGTGGCGATGGCGCTGACATCCTCAACGGTGGTCCCGACAGTGACGTCATCGACGGCGGTGCTGGCGATGACGACATCTTTGGTCAGGGCGGCAACGACACGATCACTGGTGGTCCAGGTATGGACCTCATCATCGGCCTCGACGGCATCGACACCATCAACGGTGACGCTGGTGCGGACATCATCAATGGTGGCCCTGGAGACGACTTCCTGAGTGGCGGTGCTGATGGCGACATCATCTACGGCATCACGGGAGCCGACATCATCTTCGGAAACGGTGGCAATGACCTCCTCTTCGGACAATTCGGCAACGACAGCATCGATGGCGGCGCCGGAGATGACCGGATTTGGGGCAACGAGGACCAAGACACGATTGTCGATCCGTCTGGACTCAACATCATCAATGCTGGTTCTGGCGATGACAACATCACCGGTGGCGTCGACGCTGACCAGATCTTCGGAGACGGCAACGTGCTCCAGCTTGGTAACGACACCATCGACGGAGGTCTCGGAGCCGATCTCTTGATCGGCTTCGGTGGCGATGACACCATCATTGCCAACGACGGTGTCGCAGACACCGTAAACGGTGGCCCTCAAGCGAATGACACCTGCATCACCGATGCAGGTGTCGACACGGTCTTCAACTGCGAGTTGCCATAACCCGCTAGTTGAAGCAGTAATTGCGACTCCTGCGGGAGGCCCTCGGGCCTCCCGCAAAAGCCGCCCTCTAGGTAGAGCCGCTCGTCAAGCGTTACACGCTTTGACTGGCGGCTTTGCCGCGTTTTAGCCGGCTTCGAGGGGACGAGATAGATCCTGGGACTGCTCTTCGGGCGTCTTCGTCAGGTCGATGTCCACTGGCAGCGGCGTGCTGTCGTTCGGCGAGGCCACGACGTCCTCGAACCTTGGCAGACGAGGAAGCGGGTGATCGGTGCGTCGTCGAAAGATGGATCGAACCCACGAGCGGATCGACGCCTGTGAGGGGGCATCGGTGAAGACGTCGCTGAACTCACAAACGCACGACGAACCAGATCTTCTACATGCAGCGGAATGTTCTGGTCGTCGCTTCTCCATAACGACATCAAATTCGGCGTTGGGTGCAGCCGTCAAATCGGCGATTTAGGGTCCAAATCCCACAAAAATAGACGACTGATCTAACGGCGCCTACTGTTGGTGAGTCAGAGGGCTTATATCTTCGGCGGCACTACTCTGCGTACCATTTTGTTCGAACCACTTCTCGGATCGGATCGAAGTTTTTCTGTATGCGTGAAAATTCTCTGTTGCATGACAACTGGACGTTCGCCACCAAATGGTCGCGAAGTCTCCGACGTGCCGCACCCGTGAATGCGGAGACGTCGTGCGAGTAGGAATCGTCAATCCGCTCCCGAACGCGCTCGCTCACTTCCAGAGAGCACTGACCGACAATCTTCAGCTGAACGGTGGCATCACCGTTGTTGATATCGCCACGGGCTCGACTGAAATGCCCGCCGGATCCGGAAATGTGGATCGGGTTCGCCAGGCGCTGAAATTCATTCGGAGTGCTCGTTCGGCGGCCCGGCGAACCGATGTGGATTGCATAATCAGCGTGTGGCCAACCTTTGGCTATTTTGATGCTCTTCTCTGGCGCCTCCTGCGCCCCAGAGCTCCTGTGCAGACGATCCTCCATGACGTCCGACCGCTGCGCCGTCAGTTCGGCTATTCCAAACGCGCAATTGGGACGCTCGATCTCGGAACTTCCGACCGGCATAGTTGGCTCGTCCACACCGATGCTGCTCGGGATGAGGCGGAACTCTTAGGTCTCGGGAAACTCGATGTTCTTCCTCATCCAATACTCCCAGAGAAGGACTGTCCGACCGAGCGATCTCTCGATGTACTTGTCTTCGGCCAATTCAAACCAGCTCGAGACCTCGACCTCCTCGCGAAGCTCGGCCCTCAGCTACGGGCGTGTGGGCGAACGACACGAATTGTTGGGCGTGGGTGGCCGGCGATCGGCGGGTGGGACATCGACGACCGATTCGTAGACGAGGCCGATGTCACGAAACTGCTCGGTGATGCCCGCGTGGTTTTGATTCCGTATCGGAAGTACTACCAGAGCGGCGTGGCTCTACGAGCAATGGAAGTGGGAACCCCGGTCGTGGGGATCCGGACCCAGTTCGTCGAGGAATACCTCGGCAGCGACTGGCCCGGTTTGATCGAGGTCGGGCACGAGTCGACCGAGGAATGGGTAGCGGCAATCGACGCGGTGATCGATACGCAGGGGATACCTGTGCAGCAGGCTGCAACCACGGCTCGGACGCAGGTAGCCGAGGAGTGGAAGTTGGCGCTGATGTCGCCTAAAATCGTACTGCGTGGGTGATATGGGCGGAGGGTTCAACTTCTCGGCCAACAGCGGAACGATCTCTAGGCATCGCTACCTATTTCGAAGTGCCGAGTCGAAGTCGTACAATTGACTTATCCGCTCACGCACTGTTGCGGTCGGCTTGAACGGAGGGGTGTGGTGGAGTCGTTGGCAGAAGGACTAGATATTGGCGTCTTCGGTATTCGAACGATCCCGTCCACCTACAGCGGATACGAGACCTTCTGCACGGTCATGTTGCCCGAACTCGTGGAACGAGGGCATCGAGTCACGCTGTATACGCGAGGTTCGTTGGGCCGTGCCGAACCGTTCAAAGGCGTTAAGAGAATCGGACTTCCTTCGATTCCGACAAAACAGCTCGACACGCTCTCCCACAGCGTCGGTGCCGCAATCGTCGCGCGGTTCAAGCGACACGACGCCGTCCTCAGCTTCAATGTCGCAAATTCACCTGCACTCTCCGTCGTCACGAAGACAGGCACACCAACGGTTCTCAACGTCGACGGTCAAGAATGGATTCGGGGCAAGTGGGGCTCGACCGCCAAACGGATCTTCTACCAGTGCGCCAAGTTTTCTAAACACGCGGCGACCACGTTGGTAACGGATTGCAATGCAATGGCCGACATTTATCAAAGCGAGTTCTCCGCAGACTCCGTCGTGATTCCCTATTGCTGGACCGAACTCATCGACGAGGACCATCGCATACCTCAAGATGATGCCTACCTCAAGGCGCTCGGACTCGAGAATCGCAAGTACATCATTACGGGCGGACGCCTGATCCCCGAGAATCACATCGCCGAGATGACGCGATCACACATCGCCTCCGACCTCGACATGCCGATCGTGGTGCTCGGTGCAGCCAACTACGACTCGCCCGTGCAACGTGAACTGCCAGCGCTGGCCAAACAGGACTCGCGGGTGCGTCTACTCGGACATGTTGACGATCGCCGCGGGTTTGGCGTACTCCTTCGCGACGCAGCGATGTATCTCCACGGTCATTCTGTGGGTGGAATCAACCCGAGCATCATTGAGGCAATGGGCGTTGGAGCGGTCATCTCGGCGTACGACACGCCATTCAACCGCGAGGCCGCTGGCGATATCGGACACTATTTCAGCGACCCTTCGAAGGCGGTCCAACAGAGCCTGTCCCTACTCGAGGAGGACAGCGAAGATCGTCGATCTGGTGGAATCCAACGGGTGCACGACAACTTCTCTTTGAAGGCGATCGTCGATCAATATGAACAACTACTGATCGACACTGCGAACGGCCGGTGAAACGTTCTGGAAAGCGAAACGAAATGCTCCTGGCCGAGATCGACCGGGAGTTCCTTCGAGCCGCTCCCCTGAGGGTCCCGTCGCGCCTTATCGCCCAAGCACTCTTCGAGGGTCGTCCACCGATGACGAGGGGCGCCAAACTCGACGCCGTGACCCGATCGCATCTTCGACTCGTTGCGTCGCGATGGCCGCGCCAGGACGTGGATCGCCCGATCTTCATCGTCGGCATAGGGCGAAGCGGCACCACTCTGCTGGGTCGGATCATCGCGTCTGGCAAGGGCGTTGGATATCTCAAAGAACCGAAAGCGTTGTGGCACGTTGGAGTTCCCGATGAGGACATCTCGGGTTTCTATGCCGACGAAGGCCGATTTGTCCTCGACGCCACCGACGTGACAGATGCTGTACGTGATCGTGTTAGCACGATGTACAACTGGTTCGCGACCCTCACCCGTTCGAGTCGGATCGTCGATAAGTACCCGGAAATGACCTACCGCGTTCCCTTCCTCCGCGCCCTCTATCCGGATGCGAAGATCATTGCGATAGTTCGCGATCCAGTAGCGGTGGTTTCGTCAATTGTTAACTACTCGGAGGCAATGGCCGACGGTCGAGGCAACTGGTGGGGTGTCGATGATCGAAAGTGGGTGCAGATGGCTGAGCAACTGATTTCCGATTCGGACATCTTGAGCCTTGCCGATGACGTCGGGCCCGGTACCGGTGAACCGGCAGCTCGCGCACGTGCGGAATGGGTGCTCGGCGCTACCCATCTTCTTCGCTCACAAGAACAGATCGATCTGATTATTCGATTCGAGGAACTTCTGTCCACGCCGCGCGAAACGTTGGAAACGTTGTGTGAGGTTTGCGAGCTCGACCCTGACCCGATTGTCGAATACGGGTGCAAGATCGTCGGCTCACCGAAAACCGAAACCGACTCGTCGGTCCAGCGCGGCGAATTTTCTGGACTGCTCGCGGATCTCGGTTATCAGGTGGCCCACAAGTGAGAACGGAGATGGACTCGGCGCTACGAACCGATCGGATCGTTGTCGCGGGTCTTCCACGCAGCGGAACCACCTACGTCGGAAATATCCTCGCGCACCACCCTGACGTACGAATGGTCCTCGAGCCTCTGAACGAAGAATTTGGTCTTCGAGCCGTATCGGGGCAGTTCCCCTACGTTTCGGGCGGCGATCCCGCGAGCATCGAGTCGGCGAAGGTCCTATCGCAGATGGTGGAGCTACGAGGTGGCTGGCGCCGATTCGCCATGTCTCGCGGCCAAAACCGTACATGGGCACAGAAAACCGGAAAGGTGCTCGTGGGTAGTCGCACAAGCCGCGACTGGCGAAGCGACGCGCTCTTCGAGCGCGTCGGGCGACCCCGCGCTCCTGTCCAATGTTTCAAGGATCCCTTTGCCACGTTCGCGCTCGAACATCTCGCTCGGCGCCATGGTGTTCGATCCATCTGCATCGTGCGTCACCCAGCGGCCTATTACCAGAGCTTCGTTATGCAACCGTGGGACTTCGGGATTGGTCGATTCATCAATGCCTCGGCTATGCGTCGAGATTTCGGAATCGACATCGAGGACGAAACGTGGCGCACTGCCGAGACGGACAAACTTGCCTACTGTGCCGTTCTTTGGCGAATGATGTCGCAGATGGTGGCTCGAACATCGACTGACTCTGTGATGGTGGTTCGCTTCGAAGATCTTGCCGCGGACATCCATGCAACGATCGAT
Organism: Verrucomicrobiales bacterium; assembly: GCA_047638715.1. Lineage (GTDB taxonomy): Bacteria > Actinomycetota > Acidimicrobiia > Acidimicrobiales > SHLQ01 > SHLQ01. The sequence goes on along the minus strand of JBLIMK010000006.1, from coordinate 33,824 downwards.
GAGGTCTCTTCGCATTTTGGGTTGAGTATGACCCAAGAAATGGCTGACTATATCGAGTACACATCATCGGGTTCTGTGATCGCGCCAGAGCGTCTAAAGGTTCACTCGTTCGTGCGAGATTCCCACGCGGTCGCAGAACACTGGCGCACCTCCATCGACGCCGACGACGAGGCCAGGCTCATGGCGCTGATCGGCCCAGACCTTCACCAGTTCTATGGGGAGTGGTGATGAGTCGCTTTACAAACGACGTCCGCGCCGATCTGGAAATGTTCCAGCTCGTGCACTCCGAGCGCGGGATTGCGAAGTACTTCTACCACGCCGACTTCAAAGTGATCGTGCTCTTCCGATTGTCACAGGCTTGTTTCCGCCATCGCATGACGCGTCCGATCGCGTATGGCATAACCGCCCTCAACGATTTTCTTCACGGCGTGTGGATTGGACCGAAGGTCGAGGTCGGCCCCGGTGTCTTCGCTGGACATCCACGAGGTCTCGTCGTGAACCCGAGTACCCGAATCGGGTCGCACTGTTCGATGATGCAGCAAGTTGGAATCGGCGGTCCGAACGTGACGATCGGTGACTATGTCGAGATCAACGCTGGAGCGAAGATCATCAGCAACGCGCGTGGACTCCGAAGATTGACGATTGGCGACAACGTGATCGTGGCGGCGGGAGCGGTTGTTGTCGCCGACGTGCCGAGCAACTCGATCGTCGCGGGCGTACCTGCGAAAGTCGTGAAGGAGCTCGACCCGGCTGACAACTGGGTCCATTTCCGCGAGCGCGCCTCGCTCGAGACGTGAGTTCCTTGTCACCGACGCGGCCCGCTGTGAGGGCGCAGAAGTTCGAGCGCTCGTTGCTGATGGCAACGGTGGCGGGGCCCGTGCTGTCCTTCGCTGCCGCTCCTCTACTCGCTGAAGCGTTAGGTCGAGATGGTCGGGGCACGCTGGCGGCCGTGATGTCGGCGTTCCTCATATTTCGGTACCTGTCGACCCTCGGAGGGCAAGAGGCGGCGCTGGCCGCTGTTCACTGGACCGACATGGGAGTTGGTGGCACCACCCGTGCGGTGACACGTTGGATTGGGCCGAGCAGCGTGGCGTTTAGCGCGGTTGCTTGGATCGCTGCTCCGTTGATGTTTCGACTCGACAGCGACGCAATCACGATCTTCCGAGGTCTACTGCTCGTCATCCCTCTGGCGGCGATCTCCGATGGTTTGAGGTTCGCTCTCACGGCGGATCAACGATCGCGCCCGGTAGTGGCTCACATTCTTGCACCGCACGTGGTTCGACTCGTCGGCGCTATTGCCATGGTGACTTTCGCGATCGACTCGGTTGCGACCGGTGCGTGGATTTCGGTTGCAGGATCGATCGTCGGGTTCACGGCGGTGGTCGCGGCCTCGGTGCCGCTTTCTCGTGGGGTGACGATCGAGCGATCGGTTGAACGACGTTTCCGTCGATTCGCGTGGGATCTCGCTCCAGGCCAAGCCGCCCGACTTGGAAACCGTCGCCTTGATCAGCTTCTCCTCGGCTCGGTGGCCGGCAGCGGAGAACTCGGCCTTTACGCCGTCGCTGTTGCTCTCGCCGAGGTCGCGGATCTCTTCACCCGAACGATCCGCCAGCTCGCTATTCGCTCGTCTAACGATCCAGATGGACCCGATGTTGAGCACTACTTTCGACTGGGTGTTGTCCTGCTCGTTCCTTCGATTGTTTTGCTGGCCTTGACCATCCCTTTGGCGTTGTCGCTTCTCTTTCCGCCGAGCTTCGGCGATGCGCTCTGGCCAGCGGAGATACTGCTGCTCGCCGGCTTGGCAAATTACATTCGAGACGTGCTCGGCGTCTTTCTTGTGACCGGGGATTTTGCGCGAACCGAATCGTCTCTGCAGATCGTGACATTGGCCGTAGCGGTAGCTGCGGTCCTGCTGCTCGGGTGGCAGTTCGGGGCGATCGGAGCCAGCGTTGCGACTTTGCTCGCCTATACAACGAGCGCAGCACTTGTCGTGTCTAAATATCGCGGCTCGCGTCCCGAGGCGCGGCTCCACCTACTCATTCCACGTCGCGCTGATGCGAAGAACGCCCGAGCGTTGGTGTTTGCCCGGTGAGCAGGATTCGAACGATGATCCCGTTGACGCTCGTAGCCATCGCGATTGGCGCGCTCCTCGTATTCGAGCCGAAGATCGCGCTCGGAGCCACGATTCTCTGTGTCGCATTTGCTGTGCTCCTTCATCGCCGTACCGACCTACGGATCGTTGTTTCATCAGCGTTCTTTTTGCTCGTGTTGATCCCGGAGCTCTCGGTAGCTCGTCCCGTGGTCCCACTGGTGGGCACGTCTGTGTACATTCCACACCTTTTGATATTTGCCGTGCTTCCGGTCGTTGATTGGTCGGCGTTCACTCGAGGTTTTCGTCGCCTGCTAGCCGGGTATGTGGGAATTGTGGGCTGGATGGCCATCTGGGGGTTGGCGAATGGTGGAGCGCTTACCGCCGTGCTCCAGGACGTGCGAGGTCCGCTGTCGTTCTTTGGTGGCGTGGTGTGCGCCTTGGCGCTCTACCAACAAGGGGGGCTGCGCTCGGTGCTCAACCTTGTACCGATCACCCTTGGCGTATCGGTAGCTCTGATCGGCTTTCAGGCAACAACGGGCCTTGAGATTCTGGGAGGACGAGTCAGCGATGCTGTCGGCTTCGGCGGTGTCGGCCGCGCTGGGGCAGCGATCGATGCGACCAGGTTTATTGTGAGCTCGGAGGATCTTGCCGTTGCCTCGTTGCTCGTCGTCTTCTGGTGGCTGACGAAGAACAAATACCTGCAGCCCTCTCGAATTCTGCTTTGGCTCGTCGCAGCCTCGAGCGTGTCGATTATGGTTCTTTCACTCTCGCGTCAGCTGTTGGTCGGGCTCGCGGTCGGATTGATTGCTTGGATGCTCGTACGCGGAGGTTTCAAGCAGTCGGCCCATATGGTCGCCGTAGCGCTTCCGTTCATCCTTGCCGCGATCGTTGGTTTGGCGTTGCTCTCCATAGCTGGCCAAGGAATCGGCTCGAGCTCGGTCGTAGGAAAACAGATTGACGGATTTTCCGAGCGCGTACTTAATGGGTTCACCTCAGAGTCACTCCAGCAGGACGCTGGGTCGTCGTGGCGGCAACGCGAGAATACCTATGCAATCGACGTTATAGTTTCCCAGCCGCTCGGAACCGGACTCGGTCGCCCGTACCGACCCGAATTAGAGATCGAAGCCTTTGGCGACCCAACCTTCTTCCGCCGATGGGTGCACAACGTGTATCTCTGGTATGGCACGAAAGGCGGGGGCCTAGGGCTGCTGGCAGTCGCTCTGGTAACGGTAGTGCCGTTTATCGTCGCACTCCGGCGCGCTCGACGACCCGGCCCAATCGATGATCCGGTCGCGGAAGCAGCGGTGCCGATTCTCCTCGCGTTCGGTGTGATGAGCCTCGTCGACCCGGTCATCATCAACTCGAACTCCGGTGTCATTACGGGCGCGCTGTTTGCGCTTCTCGGACTTCGAACGCGGCCGGCGTTCGCCGCTGTTTCAGGCCAACCCGATGATGCTGGCCAGTCGGTCGAAAGAGCGGTTCGATGAAGCTTCCGGCCACGTTGGACACGCCGTTGCGCGCCATTAAATATTGGATCGACGGGACACCGGAAATCCGGCTCACCAAACTGCTCTCGGATCCTGAGCGCATGTCGATCGACGTTGGTGCGAACATCGGCCAGTTCACGTGGTGGATGCGTCGATACGCCAAGGGTGTGGTTGCCTTCGAGCCAAACGCGGCGCTCGCATCTCGATTAAATCGTGCATTTCCCGGGGGCGACGTCGTCGTGAAAGCGGCCGCTGCCTCCGATGCTGTTGGCCAGGCTGAGCTGGCAATACCGATTGGACCTGACGGGGAACGAGCAGCTGCGGCGTCGCTGTCGAATAACTTTGATAATCAGCGGACGGTCTTGGTCGATCTGGAGCGTATCGATGACCTCGACGTCGGTCCCATTGGCTACATCAAGATCGACGTTGAAGGCCACGAACTCGATGTGCTGCGAGGAGCTAGAGCCACGCTCGAACGAGACCGGCCTGCGTTGCTTGTCGAGATAGAACTTCGCCATCACGATGGCGAGATCGACGGCAAGATTCGCGAAATATGCGACATCGGGTACTCGGCCTACTTCATGCTCGACGGTCGCCTGCACCCCCTGTCGGAGTTCCGCTCGGAGATGCAAGATCCATCCAAGTTGACCTCGCCCGCAAAGTACGTGAACAACTTCATCTTTCTCGCGTCACGTTAGGCGATGTGGTCCGATCGACCGATAGAAACGGCCGGCACGCAGCGTCTAGAATTGGTGTACACCGAGCGCGGAGAATTCTGATGACCGAACGACAGCGGCGGCGCCACCTGGCCCCCTCCATCTTGCTCGCAGGGGCTTTGCTCGCCTCGGCTTGCAGCAGCGACAATGGACCCGACGACGCACAGGTCGCGGCTGACGGTTCGAACTCCAGGTCGGTAGTCGATGACGCCGGGCAAACTAATTCGAGCGCTGACCCGAGCGACTCCCAGACGAACGAGTCCGACGATGTGCTGACCGAACCGTCCAACGTTCAAGAGGGCGACACCACGACCACGACCACCATCGGGACAACATCAACAACTGTGGCGGTTACGCGGTCACCACCCGCTACAGATCAGCTGGTCGAGGCTGCCAACGTCGACCCTGACGCCGAGGGTGATCAGCCCGAACCTGGGTCGGGCACCCCAGACTTCGACGAGGAGCTTGCCGCGATCAATCTCGACAGTCCATGTGAGTTGTACTCAGCGAACGAACTCGGTGGATTGATCAGCGGTTGGTCCGCGGATGCAGGAGTGTTCGCGCAGCTACCTTCGGGGCTTGGCTCAGATACGTCGGTCGAGTTCAATGAGGTCTCCAGAAGCCCAAACTCGTGCGAGTGGTTCAGCGATCTCCACGTATGGTTCGTTGGCGTGAGCTGGGATGTCGCCGACCCGACCTATATCGATACGATCAGCGGTCGTTTCGACGATGACCCGAGCGCTCGCCAGTTCGAGAATGGCAGCGTCAAGGGTTTTGTAACCGACGAGTCGACTGCGCAGATCATCGCAGGGGGACTGCTGGTCACCGTCGCAAACCTCGTTCCCGGGAGCAGCACGGTCGATGGAGACATCGACGTTACCGAGGCGCTCGCACGAGGTATCGCCGAGACGCTCGCGTAGCTTTGCCACTTCTGGAGCACACGGTCCCAGTGGCTCTGTTAGGCGCAGTTAAATACCGCGGTATCGATCCCTAGGTCGACGATGCAGGCATCGATGCCCTGGCCACCGTTGACGATGTCGGCCACACCATTCGTGGAATTGATCGTGTCGTTCCCGGTGGATCCAGTAACGAAGTCATCACCCGGTCCGCCGAACAGATGGTCGTCCCCTGTGCCACTGCTGATCGTGTCGGCGTCGTCGCCCCCGTCGATGACGTCGTCGCCCGCCGTCGGAACCTGTCCAGCGGCGATATCGACCGTGGCAGCGAGGCCATCGCACATCGGCGCCGATCGCTTCAAAGCGATTGTCCAGCCGGTCCCGGCGCGCCCGACATGTTCTGCAATTGCGACGGATTTTGTCGTCGAGCCCGATTCAGGAGCTGACCGCACCGTTGTTACCGAGCTTATGTGTGCCGGTCCAGCGCCGATCGAGGTCGCAAGAGTGATTTGATCTCGAGGGGCGAAGTACTCCGTCGTCGCAGACGATCGGTCGGTCCAATGATGGACGATCGTCACGTTGCTACCGATCGCCATGCCCGGAGCTGGATGCCCAAAACGTTGCACCGTCTCTAACGCCACAGCAAAGTTGTCGATCGGCGCCACCGAATCCACACCATGGAAGGTTGAGATGGTGAGATCTGCGTTCACGCCTGCTGAAGGTGTGAAGAGTGCATTTGTTCCCGGATCTGCCGAGCAGAAGACCTTGTACCACACGAATGTTCTGAGGTTTCGCACCGTCTCGTCGTCGAACGATGCGGCCGCATCGACGTTGCACGATGTACTCGCACAGTCGACAGAGAAGAGGGACTCGGGCGCCGCGTTCTAGAACCCTATTCCGGGGAAGATCGCCACGTGCGGAATGAAGATCGACCGATCCCCACCCGCCGCGCCTGTGGGGTTCGCGATGTTGTGGAAATCGCCGCCGGCGGTAGGCCACTCGGCCCGTCTCGAGCTCCCAAACCCCGTTGACCGAGTCGCCGTCTGGGTCCCAGGGAAGCAGAGCTCCCGAGGCAGCGTCTACCGCGAAGAACTTTTCTCGTCGCACCGCGTTCATATTTGTTGCATCCTCCACATACCCGTCGATCGTGAAACTTGGGCTCGATGAAGATCCAATCGCCATGTCCACTTGAGGTTGTCCACCGACGGTCTGAAATGTGCCGCCTATGTAGTAGCGGCCGTTGCCTTCGACGATCGCCCAGACCGGAGTAGGTGTGACCGCACTGGTGTCATTGGTTGGGTCGACCGCGACAAGGGCGGCTGCAACGAATAGGGCGAGGCGTTTTGCAACGCAAGAAATCCGCCGCGTCGCCGACTCCTGAATGTGAGGTGTACCGCCGTACATCTCACCAAGAGCAGTAGACAAATAGTGTTGTGGCGAAGCCTCGACCACCCCGGGTACAACCAGGGGCGGTAGCCTCTGAGACAAGGATCCAATTCTCGAAAGGCTCCGTGATGAGCACAGCAGACATCGGTGTCGATCTCAGTAAGTACGAGCTTGGGTGGTCCGACGAAGAGGACTACATCTATAAGCCGAAGCGTGGCCTCAACACCGACATCATCAACGAGATGTCGTGGATGAAGGGCGAGCCAGCGTGGATGCGCGACTTCCGCCTGAAGTCGTTTAGCCGTTTCGAGAACCGTCCAATGCCACATTGGGGCGGCGACACCTCCGAGATCTTCTTCGACGAGATCTTCTATTACATCAAACCGACCGAGAATGTCTCCAACGACTGGGACGACATCCCGCAGGCGATCAAAGACACCTACGAGAAGTTGGGTATCCCCGAGGCCGAGCGCAAGTACCTCGCCGGTGTCACCGCCCAATACGAGTCCGAAGTTGTGTACCACCGCAACCGTGAAGACCTCGAAGAACTCGGTGTGATCTTCTGCGACATGGATACTGCACTCCGCGAGCATCCCGAGCTCGTCAAGGAATACTTCGGCACGATCATCCCGCCGAACGACAATAAGTTCAGCTCACTCAACTCGGCCGTATGGTCCGGCGGCAGCTTTATTTATGTTCCGCCCGGCGTACATGTCGACCAACCGCTGCAGGCGTACTTCCGTATCAACGCGGAGAACATGGGCCAGTTCGAGCGCACGCTCATCATTGCCGACGAAGGTTCGTCACTGCATTACATCGAGGGCTGCTCGGCACCGGTGTACACGAGCGACTCCTTGCACTCGGCTGTGGTCGAGATCATCGTCAAGGACAGTGCACGCGTCACCTACACCACGATCCAGAACTGGTCGAACAACGTCTTCAACCTGGTGACCAAGCGGGCAAAGGTCTACGCCGAAGGTCACATGGAATGGATCGATGGCAATATCGGCAGCCGCCTCACCATGAAGTACCCATCCGTTGTCATGGTCGGGCCAAAGGCATCAGGTGAGGTCCTTTCTGTCGCCTACGCAGGCAACGGCCAGCATCAGGACGCAGGCGCCAAGATGGTGCACGCTGCACCCGAAACCACATCGAAGATCGTCAGCAAGTCGATCAGCTCCGACGGAGGTCGCACAAGTTATCGAGGCCTCGTCCATATCGATGAAGACGCGTACGGCTGCAAGAGCCACGTGCAATGCGACGCCCTCATTCTTGACGAGGACTCGATCAGTGACACCTACCCCTACATGGAGATTGGTTCCCAAGACGCGGTCGTTGGCCACGAGGCCACCGTCTCGAAGGTTGCCGACGAACAGCTCTTTTACCTGATGAGCCGAGGCCTCTCCGAGGAGCAAGCCATGGGCATGATCGTGAACGGCTTCATCGAGCCAATCACCCGCACGCTGCCAATGGAATACGCCGTCGAGTGGAGCCGCCTGATCGAGCTACAGATGGAAGGCTCCGTCGGTTAAGAGACCTGTCGGCGAGATCTGTCGGCTAGATGCAGCGAGTGTTCGGAATACCCGCCCGTTTGCGCGCCTTGTTCGCCAGCTTCCAAGCGTCGGATGAAGCGTCGAAGCTACCGCGGCCCTATGATGCCGCGGGTACGCCACGCTGTCGAAAGTGGCCGAAAGTCCACTCTTGGTGGGACCGGTTAGGCCTTTTCCCCCAGGCAAGGGTTATGGCTTGTGACGTACAGTGAATTTGTCACCTCACTGAGTGACGGGTGAGAAGAAGATGTTGGACAACGTAAACAGGATAGATAGCGCATCGGACGGCCTCATATTTGTGCCGTCCGAGGACCTTCGAGTCGTCCGCGCGCAGTCGTTGTATGAACGACGCCTTAAACGACCATTCGACATCGTGCTTGGCTCATTCTTTCTGCTCCTGTCATCGCCCGCGTTTCTTGGAGTTGCGGTCGCGGTGCGCTTCGGACTCGGAAAGAGCGTCTTGTACTCCCAACAGAGGATCGGCGTTGGTGGTGCGCCGTTTACGATCTACAAGTTCAGAACAATGCGACCCGATCGCCGTCAGTCCGAAGTCGAATTGCCAGACGATACAGACCGGCGCAACACCCACAAAGACGACAACGACCCTCGACATACGGGCTTTGGTCGCCTTCTCCGAAAGCTCAGCCTTGACGAGTTGCCACAGCTCATCAACGTGCTGCGCGGCGAGATGAGCCTTGTGGGCCCACGCCCTGAGCTCGTGGGGGTAGCGAAACAGCGGGGTTACCTTCGCCACGTACGACACGAAGTACGGCCCGGTATGACGGGGCCCTATCAGGTGTCGGATCTTCGATATAACGGTGACCTTCGCGACGGCCTCGAACTCGACGTCGAATATGTGAACTCGTTGACGTTCGGAAGCGACCTTCGTTTTCTCGCGAGGACCATAATCGTGATGCTCGGCGCGTCTTCAGGATCCTGAATATTCTGAAAGATCCCGGGAAGTTCGCGCTCAGCGCTGTCGGCTGACCGCTCTCGTACGGCATCATGGGTGTATGCCGATGAGACAGGACTGCAAGTATTTCGAGAGCCGTTCATACCCGAGCGGGGACACCGTTCGCAAGTGCGACCTCGATCTCGCGCCGGAAGCACCCTGGCGCTGTCCCGACGATTGTCCGAAATACGACCGCCGCCTTGCCGACGTTGCCTGGAGTCACGGAACACTCGTCACCCCTGCGACACCGCCCGAGCCCGAGGGCCTCGGCGAGGACGCCAGTATCGCCGCGCTCCTCGACGCTGCTGAGGACATTGTGAACAACGCTGGCCCAGAGATTCGCGCTGAGGTCGATGCCAAGCGCCTCGCTGAACAAGAGCGATCCCAAAGGGGTCGTATCTCCAAATTCTTCGACCGTCGTAAGAAGCGCGAGTGACCTCTTGGCGCAAGGCTTTCTGAGTAATCCCGCCGATAGTCTTGGGGGCCATGTCTACTGCCTTGACCCTCGCCCCGTGGCTCGACGCGTTGCGAGCCTTGGCCGCCACGCGTTTCGCGGATGCCGAGGCCCCTTCCGATGCCGACGAAGTCTGGCGCTACAGCCGCATTTCCGAAATCGACCTCTCCGCGTTCGTCGCTCCCGAGTTCGCAAGTTCGATGATCGACCCGCTCGAGATAAGCGGTGCTGCGGCAACCGTCGTCGTTCGCGACGGCCGTGTCGTCTCGATCGACCGAGCCGATTCATTGGGCAATGCGACCGTACAAACCATCAGCGAGCACGCCGATGGGGAAGCGCTACTCAACAGCGTGCGTGGTCTACCTATCGACGCAGTTGCACATTTGCACGATGCGAATATCTCCGATGCGGTTGTCATCGACGTGCCACGTGGAGCCCATATCGATTCGCCGATCGTCATCGACGTGTACTCCGATCTCGAGGGCGGGCTGACCTGTCCGCACACGATCATTCGCGCCGGCAACGGTGCGGCCGTGACCGTCTTGGAACGTCGGCGTTCAGCAGATGCATCACAGCTCGTGGTACCGACGGTCGAGCTCGCTGCTTCGCCGGATGCTCGTGTCGCATACCTTACAATTCAACAACTCGGACCCAATACTGCATGCCTCGAACACCACATTGCTCAGGCCGATAAGCAGGCCCACGTCATGTCCTCGGTTGCGGCTTTTGGTGGTTCCTACGCTCGAACCCGTGCCGACTGTCGTCTCATTGGCCAGGGAGCGAGCGGCGATCTGCTGTCGGCCTACTTCGGCGACGGGTCACAGATGCTCGACTTTCGTACTTTCCAAGAACACGCTGCACCGGACACAACCTCGAATCTTCTCTTCAAGGGAGCCGTGACCGGTGACGCCCAGTCCGTGTACACCGGGCTGATCAAGGTCGCCGAGAGCGCCCCGGGAACAAATGCCTTCCAGACCAACCGAAACCTCAAACTCTCCAAAGGTGCCTGGGCCTACTCGGTGCCGAACCTTGAGATCGAGCAGAACCAAGTGTCGTGCAGTCATGCCTCGACGGTCGGCGAGATCGATGAAGATCAGCGCTTCTACCTCGAGAGCAGAGGCGTGCCCACGGTTGTTGCCGAACAGCTGCTCGTCTCGGGTTTCTTCGCCGAAGTAATTGCGCTGCTGCCGGTCGAGGCTGTCAGGAGCGAGATGCAATCCATCATCGACGACGCCCTCGCCGCAGATCGAGCCGCATCGGAGGTCGCCTCATGAGCACCGATCCCAGCACGGTCAAGTTGTGCGACGTCGATTCGTTAACGAGTGGCGATGTCCGAGTAGCCGAAATCGATGGACGTGCGATCGCGTATGCCCGGATTGACGACGAATGGTTCGCGATCGACGACACGTGTAGCCATGCACAAGTGTCGCTCGCTGGCGGCTATCTCGAGCCCGACGATCGAACGATCGAGTGTCCTCGCCACGGTGCGCTTTTTTCTCTCGAAACTGGAGCAGCGCTCACGTTTCCAGCGACGAAGCCTGTTGCTGGCCATGAGGTCGAAGTTCGCGGCACCGAAGTCTTCGTAACGATCCACGGAGACGAAAAATGAGCGAGCTCGTGATTTCCGATCTGCACGCCTCGGTGGGCAAGAAGAAAATTATCAACGGGGTATCGCTGACGATCCGAAGCGGCGAAGTTCATGCCGTCATGGGCCCAAATGGCTCCGGAAAGTCGACACTCAGTCACGTCATCACCGGCAAACCTGGCTACACGGTCACCAGCGGCTCGGTCACCCTCGATGGTGTGCAACTCCTCGAACTTGCCGCATGGGAGCGAGCACGCGCCGGACTCTTTCTGGCAATGCAATATCCGACCCCGGTCCCTGGTGTCTCGCTCGAAGCAATGTTGTCAGCCTCTGCGGTTGCCGCCGGCCGCGATGAACTTGCCGTGCGAGCAAACATTGCTTCGGAGGCAGAACGGATCGGCTTCGATCCTGCACTCATCACGCGGCCGCTCAACGTCGACCTTTCCGGAGGCGAGAAGAAGCGCAATGAAACGGTCCAGCTCGGCGTCCTCGCTCCGAAGTTTGCCATCCTTGACGAGATCGACTCGGGGCTTGATGTGGACGCGATGCGTGCGGTTACCAGGCGTGTCGAAGAGGCAACGAATGCCGATGAGCCGCTCGGTGTTTTGGCGATCACCCACTACAAGCGACTCTTCGAAGAGCTAAAACCAGATCGGGTCCACGTTTTTGCCGCTGGAATCATCCAAACCTCGGGTGGCCCAGAACTTGCCGAGGAACTCGAAAAGACCGGCTATGGCGAGTGGGCGCACACCGTCGAACAAGACACGGGGTTCGCTGCATTCCACAATCCCTTTGGTGACACGACGTTCGCTGAGGACCTCCACCTTCACGAGGGCTAAACCCCGTGGTTGCCGATCAGCTCAGTCATTGATCGCTGTCGCTCCAAGGACTTGAGACTGTCCTACCGGTTCACCCAGAGCGCGACCGACACACGTCGGCGTCCGTTCTCCCGAGATCACAACGAGCCCATGAGGCGTGAGAAGGGGCGCCTGGGCGATGCCATCTGATCGTGTGACCTCCCATGGGCTATCGGCACCGAGCAACATTGACACCCGCCCTCGATCGGTGCTGAGTGAGCTGCTCGAGGCGTATGCGGTCACGAACGTGCCAGCCTCGACCACAGCCCCATCGAAGGTACTGTCCGAACTGGTTTCCCAGATCAGCTCACCGGTAGGAGCATCGATCACGCGGATTCGGTGCAGGCCCGAAACTGCAGGGTGTGGGTCGATGGTCACCAAGCGGTCGCTCGACGTTCCGAGCACGCTCTCGAATGCTTGCGCTGTCGCGGGGACACGCCAGATCTCCTCGCCGGTCGTGGCGTCGAGGGCGAAGAGCGCGAACGGCTGAGCGGGGGCGGGCTCACCACTCGCTGTTGATGCAATGAGTTGACGATCGCCGACCCATTGAGCTTCGCCGATTCCGGTGGCACGCCACTTCTCGACTCCAGAGTTTCGATCCAGGGAAGCCACACCGCCACCGGGTGCAGTATTCGGCGAGAGTTCAAAGGAGATGGCGGTCGGCGTGACCCAGATTTGCCCGGCTCCGAGCCGGTTGACCTGCACGTCGAACAGTCGGCCCTGACGAGACGTGTCGACCGCAATGAGTCTGGTGCCGGCAGCGACTGCCATGGTCTTGCCTCGGGCTGCGACCGCGTCGGGGCGCTCTACCTCTAGGCGCCACATGACCGCACCCGTCGAGTAGTCGATCGCGTGGACACCCACCCTGTCGATCGCGAATGCTGCATCATCGGCGAGTGCCACGCGGCTGAAGTCGAATTGGCTGTTGTTCACCCAGAGGTCTTCGCCGGTCTCGATATCTATCGCTCTCACATCGTCACGAGTGACCACGATCAAGCCAGCATCTGTGACGGCCATCTGCTCTGCCTCAGAAGTGAGAAAGCGTTGCCAGAGTGGAGCTTGTCCAGCGAGATCGATTGCTCCGACTCCTGGATGTTGACCACGGTCCCAGCGGAACGAAACGTAAGCCACGGAGCCGTCGATGATAGAGGTGTTGCTCGGCCGAGGAATTGGGAAGGACCACGTTTCATCTCCGTTCGCCGAATCGAAGACAGAAATGTGTGCGTTGTCGCCTGCGGCACACGGGCCGTCGGGAAGTGCTGCGTGAACAAAGCTGGCGTCGGCAAGCGAATGGGGGAAGGTAACCGCGGTGGGAATCGACGATTGCGAAGTCGACGCGGGACGCGAAGCTTCGGCGGCCGGTCGAGAAGAGGTAGGCGCTTCAGTCGCAGTGCAGGCAGCGACGAACAGGGCGAACGTCGCCCCCCACGCTGCCAAGCGGCAACGTTTGCCCATCGCGACAGCATAGATCCGACGAATTCGAAATTGTGGGAGGTTGGGTCATTGCTGATCGCTGGTGTTGTCGTCTGTCTCGATCAACAGGAGACTGAGCGAATGCCAAAGGCCCTGATCACCGGAATCACCGGACAGGACGGCTCATATCTTGCGGAGTTCCTCCTCGAGAAAGGGTATGACGTCGTCGGGATGCTCCGGAGATCGAGCACCGTCAACTTCGAACGCATCGACCACATTCAGGACGACATCGAACTCGCCCAAGGTGACCTGATCGATGGCGCGTCGATGGTGCATGTCCTTCGCGAGCACGAACCAGACGAGATCTATAACCTCGCCGCACAGTCGTTCGTGCAAACGTCCTTCGGCCAGCCCGTGCTCACCGGAGAGATCACTGCACTCGGGGTGACCCGGTTGCTCGATGCGATCCGAATGGTTCAGCCCGACGCCAGGTTCTACCAGGCTTCGTCGAGCGAGATGTTTGGCAAGGCCGCCGAGGTTCCCCAGACCGAGTTGACCCCGTTCCACCCGCGTAGCCCCTACGGAGTTGCCAAGGTCTACGGGCATTGGATCACGGTTAACTATCGCGAGAGCTATGACATGTACGCCTCCTCAGGGATTCTGTTCAACCACGAGAGTCCACGTCGCGGAACCGAGTTTGTTACCCGAAAGGTCACGAACTCGGTGGCACGAATCAAGCTCGGTATGCAGTCCGAGTTGCTGCTCGGGAATCTGGACGCTCGCCGCGACTGGGGTCATGCCGCGGACTACGTCGACGCGATGTGGCGGATGCTTCAGCTCGACGCACCGAAGGACTACGTGATTTCGACGGGTGTGACCCATTCCGTTCGAGAGTTATGCGAGATTGCGTTCTCGGCCGCCGGTCTCGACTGGGAACAGTACGTGTCGGTCGATCCAAAGTTCTACCGACCGGCTGAAGTCGACCTACTCATCGGCGACTCGACCCTGGCGAGAGAAGAGCTCGGCTGGGAGCCGACCATAGGCTTCGATCAGCTCATTCACGAGATGGTCGAAGCCGACCTGCGCAGGCTCGCTCGATCGGCCTGACGGGTGCTCCTAGGAGGCCTGCTCGAACGCTTCGAGCAGTGTGTTCCATGAAAGAACTGCGCATTTGATGCGAACCGGGAACCTGACCACGCCTCGCAACGCCGAGAGGTCGCCCATGGAGAGATCCAGCTTTCCGGGAGCCGTCGAGACGCTACTAACGTCTGTTGAACCGGCAGATGCCTTCGCTGCTGCAATAGCTTCGGCGCTTGGTGAGTCCTCGGAAGACTTTCCAGGGATCGACATCATGGCCTTGAACTTCTCGGTTATTTCACGGGCTTCTTCGACCGTCTTGCCCTTCACGGCTGCCGACATCATCGAAGCCGACGATTGACTGATTGAGCATCCCTGACCACCGGTCGCAATGTCGGTGATCACACCGTCGTCGTCGATGCTGACGTAGAGCACGATCTCGTCTCCGCACAACGGGTTGAAACCTTCCGCTTTGCACGCTGGAGGTGGGAGTTCGCCGCGATTCCGTGGATTTCGATAGTGATCGAGAATGATGTCTTTGTAGAGGTCGTCGAGGCCAGCCATGAGGGTCTGTTCTTTCTAGATTCCGAGGCCGAAGATGTTGTCGGCGCTCTCGAGGGAATCCGCGAGCATATCGATGTCGGCTTCGTCGTTGTAAATATGCACCGATGCACGAGCGGTTGCGTTGACTCCCATGACCTGCATGAGTGGCTTGGCACAATGATGGCCAGCACGCACGCAGACGTTGTTCTGATCGAGCACCTGGCTGAGATCGTGCGGATGGACATCTTTGTACGCCATCGACAGGACACCACCGCGTGCGGCGGGTTCGGCCGGGCCATGGATGGTGATGTCGTCGCCAAATCGTTCTTTGAGGGTGCGGAGGGCATAGGCGGTAAGCGATACTTCGTGCTCGCGGACGGCTTCCATGCCGATTCCTTCGAGATACTCAACCGCGGCGCCAAGGCCGATGATTTCGGCGATGTTCGGGGTGCCAGCCTCAAACTTGTGTGGCAAGACGTTCGTGGTGAAGCCCTCTTTAGTGACCTGCATGATCATGTCGCCGCCTCCAAGAAACGGAGGCATTGCATTGAGCAGGTCGGTCTTTCCCCAAAGAACACCAACACCTGTCGGGCCGAGCATCTTGTGACCAGTAAATATCATGGCATCGACACCGAGCTCGCCCACGTCGGTGGGGAGGTGAGGCACGTATTGGCTGCCGTCGGCCATCATGATTGCACCCGCAGCGTGGGCGGCATCAGCGATACGGCGGATGGGGTTGAGCGTGCCGAGGACGTTCGACATTGCCGTGACCGACACAAGCTTGGCGCCATCGAGCAATATGTCGAGGCTCGAGAGATCGAGCTCTCCGGTCTCGGTGATCGGGATCCAACGGATCTCGATGCCACGTTCGTTGCGAAGCATCTGCCACGGGACGATGTTGGCGTGATGCTCCATTTCGGTGAGGACGACGACGTCACCCTCGGCAAGGTTGGCTCTTCCCCAGCTCTGGGAGAAGAGGTTCATTGCCTCCGTGGCGTTCTTCGTGAAGATGATCTCGTGCGGTTCGGGGGCGCCGATGAACCGGGCTACGGCCGCTCGGGCGTTCTCCAGAAGATCGGTGGCCTCGGCGGCGATCCGGTAGGCGCCGCGGTTCACGCTCGCATACGCGTTGCGGTAGTAGTTGTCCATCGCGTCGATGACCGCGTTTGGCTTCTGCGAAGTGGCGGCTGAGTCGAGGTAGACGAGTCGCTTGCCATCGATCTGGCGCGCCAGCATCGGGAAATCGGCTTGTATAGCCGTGACGTCGATCGACATCAGTCGGCTCCGGCGAACGAATCAAAGCCGTCCGCCTCGATGGTCTCGACGAGTTCCATGCCCCCGGATTGCACGATCTTTCCGTCGCGCATGATGTGCACGTGGTCTGGACGCAGGTGGTCGAGAAGCCGCTGGTAGTGGGTGATGGTCAGGATGCCGATATCCGTCTTCTTTGCTCGGACTGCCTGGACACCTTCGGCGACGATGCGAAGTGCGTCGATATCGAGCCCTGAGTCGGTTTCGTCAAGGATCGCGATCTCCGGCTCGAGGAGTGCCAGCTGCAAGATTTCGTTTCGTTTCTTCTCGCCACCGCTGAATCCCTCGTTGAGGAATCGATCCATGAACGCCGTGTCCATGCCGAGTGTTTCCATCCACTCCGTCAGGGACATGTAGATCTCGATCGTCGAGACGTCTTTCCCCGTCCGTGCCTGCACTGCTTGCTGCAAGAAGTTTCTAACCGACACGCCAGGTATCGCCTGCGGATATTGAAAGGCGAGGAAGATCCCGGCGCGAGCTCGCACGTCGGGGTCCCAGTCGACAATATCGTCGCCATGCAGCTTGACCGTGCCGGCGGTGATCTCGTATTCGGGGCTACCGGCAAGCGCTGCGGCGAGCGTTGATTTGCCGCAACCGTTCGGTCCCATGAGTGCATGCACTTCGCCAGCGTCGACCGTGAGATCGACTCCTTTGACGATCTCGATTCCGTCAGGCGTGGAGATGTGCACGTTGGTGAGTTCGAACAACGGAGCGGCCATACATCAAGTCTATGTATTGCTTCGGGCCTAGCGGCCCTCGCAAACCACGCTTTCGTCGCTGGCGCTCCAAAACCGCTCTGTGTATTGCTTCGGGCCTAGCCCTCGCCGTTCAGCCATCGGTGGTAGCTCGCTCGGTACGCGTGCAGTTTCGGGGGCGAGTTCAAGTGGTGATGGCTAAGTGGACCGAGGGCTCGACAAGTGAAGGGGTAGGTGTTACTTCGTTCGACGACGTTCGTGTGCGTATGTCCGGCTTTGGAGCATGGGTAGCTGGCTTGGACGTTTCGCATCTCGAAGGCTCCCGGCTGCATGAAGTGGTTGCGATGCTGGCTGCCGTCGACGCTCAGGTCGCTGTGCGCCGGTCGAATGTGCTCGCCGCTATCGAATCTCTTGGTGGCGACCCGGTCGATGCCCAGAAGAAGCACGGCAGAGCGTCGCATTCGGCGTCCAACAAGAACGCTGACACCGCCGCTGCGCTCAAGGACCTTCCAGCGGCGAAGAAGACCTCCGCTGCCGACGTCAACGGCGACGCAACCTTGCTCGGACGGGTCGAATCTCAAGACGAAGATCGGGCGAAGCAAACGAGGTGCGCCGATGTCGACAACCAGCCCGATCGTGAAATGCCACAACCAACTCCCGAAACGTCACGCTCAGCTGATCCGTCGGCGTCGAACTCATGTGATTGCCCCGGCCGTAAAGCGCCGACCGAATCCTCTTCGACCCGACCGGTCAACATCCGTTGTTCCATGGTCGCAAGGTCCGCCGCTGCACCGACGCCCAATGGCGAGCACTCCTGATCCGCGATGGCGGGTGTGTGCTCACCGGAGCTGATCCGGCGAAGTGCGAAGCGCATCACGTCCTTCCGTTCGAAGCGCCGATCAAAGGCAAAACGAACATCACCGAACTCGCAATGGTGTCGGTCGCGATCCACCATTGGCTTCACGACAACAAACTCACCCTCTATCGAAAACCCGCCGGGACCTGGCATACCAGACCGGCCACAGTCGAAGAAGTCGCACCGCGAGGCCGGAATCCTGCCTGAACTACCAGCCTCGGGCGACCCATTCGTCGAAGTGTGGTTTCTCGGTACCGATCGTCGTGTCGTCGCCGTGGCCGGGCAGGACGAGGCAGTCGTCATCGAGGACGCGGTAGAAGCGATCTTCGATCGAATGCATGATGGTGGCGAAATCGCCGCCGGGGAACTTCGTTGCTCCTGCGCCGCCTGGGAAAAGCGTGTCGCCGCTGAACAGGATTGGCGAGCCTTCGAGTTTGAACGACATCGAACCCGTCGTGTGTCCGGGAGCGTGGATCGTCTGGAGCCGAAGTCGGCCAACGTCGATCATCGTGTCGTCTTCGAGGATCTCGTCGTAGCTGTCGAGCATCGAGGAATCTTGTTCGGTGACACCGACCGAGTAGCCGGCGTCTCGCATGGCCGGGATAGCGGCGATGTGGTCCCAATGACCGTGTGTTTCGACGATGCGGCGAACGTTGAGAGCACTCGCGAGCTCGAGGAGCTTTTCGTGCTCATTCGCGGCGTCGATCAGCAGACTCTCACCGGTTTCGGTGCATCGCAGAACAAAAACATTGTTGTCGACCGGCCCGACAACAACCTTGTGAATCTCGAAGCCGGTATCTGCGTGATGCAACGTGGTCGTGAGATCGATCATGAGGTCACCCTACTTCCGCCGGCGGTGTGGGCCCGCTGCAGAAGCGGCTCGAAGGAGTCGAGGCCCAGTGTTAAAGCCTTGAGAGCTTCTCGAG
Source organism: Verrucomicrobiales bacterium (assembly GCA_047638715.1). GTDB lineage: Bacteria > Actinomycetota > Acidimicrobiia > Acidimicrobiales > SHLQ01 > SHLQ01. Next base: position 15,028 of record JBLIMK010000006.1, on the reverse strand, counting down.
CTGGTGATGTCCCTCGATTAGACGGACGGTGCCGGACTTGGACCGCATGACGAGTGATTGCGTCTTGGCGACGCCCTCTTCGAAATGCACACCTTTGAGGAGATCCCCATCGGTGATTCCCGTGGCGGCGAAAAAGCAGTTGTCGGAACTGACCATGTCCTCGATGTGCAGGACCCTCTTGAGGTCGTAGCCCGCGTTGATTGCCTCGCTCCGTTCCGCTTCGTTCCGGGGCCACAGAAGTCCTTGCTGTTCTCCACCCATGCAACGCAGTGCAGCAGCGGAGATGACACCCTCGGGCGTGCCGCCGATACCGAACAGCACGTCAGCTCCGGAGTCGGGCCAGGCGGTCGAGATTGCTCCGGCGACGTCTCCATCGGGGATCAACCGAATTCTTGCCCCCGCCAAGCGGACTTCCTTGATCAGCTCTCCATGACGATCTCGGTCGAGGATGACGGCCGTCAGGTTGGAGATTGGCTGGTTCTTCGCTTCAGCGATCGATTGCAGGTTTTCGGTGGGGGAGCGCGTGATGTCGATGGCGCCGGCGGCGTCGGGTCCGACCGCGATCTTTTCCATGTAAACAAGCGGGCCAGGATCGAACATCGAGCCACCCTCCGATGCCGCTATGACGGCGAGCGCATTTGCGCGGCCGAGCGCAGTGAGCGTCGTACCGTCGATCGGGTCGACCGCAATATCGACTTCGGGTGGCTCTCCATTTCCGATGCGTTCGCCGTTGAAGAGCATCGGCGCCTCGTCCTTCTCGCCCTCGCCGATGATCACGGTGCCGTTCATTGCGACGACCGATAGCTGGGTCCGCATAGCATCGACCGCTGCACCATCGGCAGCTTCTTTGTCGCCTCGGCCCATGAAGCGTGACGCGGCGAGCGCCGCAACCTCGGTCACCCGCACGAGTTCGAGGGCCAGGTTCCGGTCGGGATTTGTTCGCTCAGACATATCGTCTCCTGTGATACCGCGAGATTCGAAACGGCACTATTTTTATCGGCAGCTCCCGCTCCGACGTGACCGCAATGGAGAGAGTAGCTTTCGGTGCCATGTCAACCATGTATTGCTTCCAATGCTCCCGCGAATACATCGAAGATGTCACCGAGTGTTTGGAGTGTGGGGTCGGGCTGGTCGAAGACAAGCCAACACCGCCAGAGGAAGTCGGCGGCCAGGACGAAGCACAAGTCGCCTACGAGCTCTACGAATGGTCGTTTGAAGCTCGGCGAATGCTCGAAGGGTTGCTGACCGGTGAAGGAATCAGCCACGGTTGGCAAGGCGCAGTCCTCATCGTCCTAGAAGTCGATGAAGACCGAGTCGATGGTTTGGTCGAGCAAGCCGAAACGGCCGATGGACCAATCCTCGATCCCGACGTCGACAAGATTGGCTACGGCATGGACGATTGGACCGCCGAGGCACAGTCGGCGCTCGTCGACGCGTTAGGGCTGGCAGGAATCGCCCACGAGTTCTCCGCTGAAGGAGAGCTGGTCATTGCCGAAGAGGACGAGGAACAGGCCGACGAGATCATCGAACAGGTGACCGAACGCATCGCCATCGACGATGAGCTCGGCGAGGCTTCACAGGTAATCGAAGGACTCGCGTTAAACGATCTGTTAGGCGACGTGCGCGTTCTGGCGAACAAACTCGTCAAAAACGGCGGGGATGCCAAGGCGACGATCTCGATGGTTAGGAAGGCAGAGGTGTTGTCCGACGTGCGAACACCGTTCGGCTTCGACAGCCGACGCTGGTCGAAGATCCGGCTTCGGGCAACACAGATGATCGCGATCCTGTCCGACGAGCACCGCGGAGAAGACGATGTTTTAGAGGGGGCGACCGCATTGTCGGAGGAGCTCCGCGACGTCGTGTGATCGTCGGCTTGTCCCGCTGCATCAGCCGTTGGCCGGCTCACTACCCTTGACCGCGATGATCCTGGCGTCCCTCGAGGTATGGCATTCGCGTCCAATCGCGCCGACGCGACGTGTCGCTCTCGGCGATTCGGACCTGCCCACCGATCCAGCGCCGGGCGCAGGTGGGTTGTTGCTCGGTGCGGTCCTTGCTCGCTTCGCATCGCAGCTCGATGCAGAAATGCGCGCGGAGATGCTCGCACTCATGAACGAGGTCGAGCGGGGGCAACGGATTGGTCAGCCACGGCTGCGTCATCGACTCCAGGCAGATCGCGTCGGGCTGGGTCGAAGCCGTCACCGGCTCGTAGCGGGCCCTGATGGCCTTCGGTTCGAGTTGGAAACAGCGAAGGGACTGCCCGCACAGTCAGCGCTCGCGGCGGTCTACGCCGTCGGCGGCGTACCGATCGATCGACGAACCGAGATCATGGCGGTACTCCGACGTGGCCTGGATTGGGTTGGCCCCGTCGGTTCTGGCCTCATCGAACACCTCGTGGGTGCTGACGTGGCGATGCGCATGCGATCCGGCGCTTACTCGATCGCATCAGATCCCTTGATCTGGGCGATGGGCGTCCTCGAACTCGATGGCGGCGGCGACGACTTTGCCCCGCGCGACATCCAGCGCAGCTATCGACGTCTTGTACGCGACGCACATCCCGATCACGGCGCCGGGAGAGACGATGCTGCTGATCGGATCGCCGAACTCTCCCGCGCAAGAGAGATATTGCTCCCATGAGATTTTTTGACCCAGCACCAGCAGGCCTGCTGCTCACGCCGGGAGCGAGCGCCGACCGCGACCACTCCACCCTCGTCGCTATCGAGACCGCCCTGCCCGAATTGCCGATCCGTCGACTCACACTCGCCACGACCAGCGTGCCAAGAGCCGTCAGCCGGATTGTCGAGGCCACGACGAACTTCGCCGAGGAGCTCGGCGTCGACGTTGCTCGACTGGTGATCGGGGGACGCAGTTTCGGTGGCCGAGCGTGTTCTGTCGCCGCAGCCGAGGGCCTCGGGGTCGGCGGACTGTTGCTTCTGAGCTATCCGCTTCACCCGCCCGGGAAGCCCGAGAAGCTGCGAATTGAACATTTCCCGCGGATTCAGATTCCGACCCTCTTCATCTCGGGCGAGAGAGACCCGTTCGGCTCACCGGCAGAATTCAATGATCGGACATCGACGATCGTGGGCGGTACCCAGCTGCAATGGGTCGGCGGCAATCATTCGCCGAAAGGTGCCCAAGAAACCGAAGTCGTGGAGCTCGCGCGCACTGCCCTTGTCGACTAAACAACGACGACAGGGACACCGAGCGGGAGGAACGTCACCAACCGGGCCACGTCATCGTTGTGAAGACGAATACATCCGGCGCTCACCGCTGTGCCTAGGGACTCGGGGCTGTTCGTCCCATGAATTCCAAGTTGGCCGGGGCCGCCGTTGAAGGTCTCGAACGTCTCAGAAAACCCCGACAACCCGTAGGCGAACGAGCCATAGACAGTGTCCGGAGTTGTCGGTGCGCGCAACTCGGTGAGGTAGTACCGGCCACCTGGCGTAGGGGAGTTGTCCGATGCCACGCCAGCGACGGTGTCAAAGATCGGAACGCCCCCTTCCGTGACCCGGAGACGGAAGTCCGCGAGATCGACGCGAATTCGGTAGTTGTGTGCTGCGAGCGATACGTCCTGATCACGCACCCAGCCAATACTGCCATTTGGCCGAACGGGTAGAAGAACTTCATGCCAGTCAGCTTCGTTAGATGTCGTGAGGAAGACGAGGGGCCCGTCGGCGGGAGTCGGATTCGCCATGCGATGTGTAATCTGGCCGTCGGGGGCGTCGTACACCTCAATCTCGGATACTTGGGCGGTAGCGACGATCGACCGGTCGATGGAGGCATCCGCGGTTCCAACTGCAGAGGGCGTGATCGGTTCGGATTCCACGGGGCTGCGCAGCGTTTGTCCGAACTCAGGAAACGTCGTTGTCGTCTCTGGACCCTCGACGAGCCTGGGCCGGCCGTTCTCTGGCGCGCCACATCCGGCGATTCCGAGTGCACCGGCAGCGCCGAGGCTGACGAGGAGACGGCGACGAGACAATGAGTCCACGACGGTCGAGAGTACCGGGGTCGTGCCAGCATCTGGAATCGTCACACGGTTCAATCGGCCAATTCGGGTTCGTCGTTGATCTCTTCGAGTGTCTTGTTCGCCGTCTCGGGATACATCGTCACGATCAAGACTACGAGAATCACGGGCCCGATCGCAACGATGGCGAGCGCTGGACCGAAGGAGCCGAATCGTTCTGCAAGACGGCCAACGAGCTGTAGACCGACGACACTCCCGATCACGCCGAACGTCGAAATAACCCCGTTCGCGGTGCTGCGCAGCCTGGTGGGGAAGAGTTCGGGGCCGTACACAGCGAGGCCAGCCACGGCGAATCCTGCACCCAAGATCACGCCGACCGTTCGAAAGAAGAAAATCGTGAGCCCTCCCGAAAAGAACGACAACAGCGTCATGGACACGCCAACCGCAGTCCCTATCGCTCCGATCGGTTTGCGCCCGATGCGGTCTGCCAGCATGCCTCCCGCCATGACACCAAGACCGATCGGCGTGGATGTGATGAGGGTGAAGACGCTTATTCGGCTCGCCGAGAAGTTCAGCTCGTCTCGGAGGAACTGATTGTCGAATTGTGATGCGGGTGTAGCGAACGCGGCGCCGAGAAGCGCTCCGAATCCGAGCAGGAGCAAGCGGCGGCGAAGTTTCGGGTTCGTGCGGAGCTGGCGGACCGATTCGCGCATGCGCTGGTGCTCCATGGCCTTGAAGCGTCGGGTCGTCGGTAGCTGTCGGCCCACCCACCACGCGACCGGGAGAAAGACGATGGCCACCCCATAAACGATTCGCCAACCCCAGTCGGCGATGTCTGCGGCGGGCAGGATCCATACGACCATTCCGGCGCCGAGACCCGCGAGCAAGATCAGCATCGACACGCCGTAGGCGCGGCTGCGCGGAGGCAATTCTTCGGCCGCGAAGACGCCGAGGAGAATCGCAAGGCCTGTAGCCAAACCTCTCGCCACGACCTGTGAGCCGGTGACGACAGCGATGTTCGGCGCCAGTGCCCCCGCCGCCGTGGCTATGCACGAGACCATGACGGCAAAGGTGAGCGCCTGCTTCCGCCCGAATCGATCGGCTGCGGCCGTGAGAAACAGCGAGAGCACGATCGAGACTCGAACGATCGAGAAGATGTTCGCCCGAGCTGACTTGTCATGAGAAGGGTCGATGCACGTTCGAAGACCTTCGCCGCTGAACTCGAACTCGCCACAAAATTCATCCGCAGCGAACGTGAGGGTTTGGCCGATCACCGTGCCTAGGTAGCCGTTGATAATCGCAAGGACACCCAACAATCCAATGACCCGAGCTGCGCGAGCATCGAGACGCCCAGCCGGAGCCCACCATGGTGTTCGAGGGGTTCTGCCCTTTCTTACATGCAGCCAAAACGGCAACCAGAACACAAACCAGAACACGGGTACGCCAAGTCTCCATGTGGTTTCCTCAACACAATCATGCAGGCCGCTGTCGTCCGTCCTCGCTGCTACGTGGAGGCTTCTGGTGTAGTCGGAGAAGGGTCCTTCGCCGAGTTCGAACGCGTCGGACCCAGCTTCGATTTCGAGCAGAATGCCGTCGTATGGCTCTCGCAGAAGGGTGAGCTCTTCATCGTTCACGATGAGTGTCCTGCGCTGCGTTGTCACTCGGGTAATACTGGCAGCGATGTCCGGCCAGTCCACCACCGAATTCGTGATCGAACCCGGCCCACCCCTTTCGGGGTCTGTCACCATCGCCGGCGCCAAGAACTCGGTTCTCAAGCTGATGGCCGCAACCGTTATGGCCACGGGCACCCACACGATCTACAACGTGCCCGACATCTTCGATGTAGGTGTCATGTGCAGGCTCCTCGAATCGATGGGTGCAACGACATCTCGGCGCCCCGGTGTCGTCGAGATCACGATCGGTGAAATCACGCCGGTCGCGCCGTTCGAGTTGGTCGAGCAAATGCGCGCATCAACAGCGATGCTCGGGCCGCTCCTAGGTCGGTTCGGCAGAGTGGAACTCGGGATTCCCGGAGGCGACGACTTCGGGCATCGCCCAATCGATATGCATCTCACCGGCCTCGAAACGCTTGGTGCCACGTTTGAAACGTCGGCGACCGGCGTCGTGGGTACGGCAGCGAACTTGGTCGGCGGCGAGGTCCAGCTTGGATTTCCAAGCGTCGGGGCGACCGAGAACATCATGATGGGTGCGGTTCTCGCCGACGGAACAACACATATCGAAAACGCGGCCCGGGAGCCCGAGATCGCTGATCTCGCGTCGATGCTTAACAAGATGGGAGCTCGAATCACCGGAGCTGGGTCGTCGACGATTCGAATCGTTGGCGTAGACGAACTCGAGGCCGTGAGCCATCGCGTCATTCCGGATCGGATACAGGCCGCTACGTTTCTTGCGGCGCTCGGTGTAGCTGGCGGAGAGATCCTGCTCAAGGACGCTCGTTATGACCATATGGACATGGTTTGTCAGAAGATGGGCGAAATGGGGCTCCGCACGTCGCCGGACCGCGAGGGAATCTGGGCAATGGCCAACAAGCGCCTCGATGCTGTCGACCTCTCGACCCTTCCCTATCCGGGTGTTGCGACCGACTACAAGCCGTTCCTCGTCGCGATGTTGTCGGTGGCCGACGGGACGAGCATCGTGACCGAAAACTTGTTTGCTGGGCGGTTCCGATACGTGGACGAACTCGCAAAGATGCAAGCCCAGATTCGCACCGACGGGAACCATGCGGTAATTCGCGGCGTTGAGCGTCTCGTTGGAGCGAACGTGGTGAGCCACGATATTCGCGCTGGGGCTGCGCTTATCGTGGCGGCCTTGGGCGCGTCGGGCGAAACGATCGTAAGCGATCTGGGCCACGTGTCTCGTGGGTATCCTGATCTCGCCGGAGATCTTCGTTCCCTCGGGGCAAACATTGTCTCGCGGTCTCGCTAGCGGCTATTCGGCCTCGTCACCGGAAAGCTTGTCGGCGCGACGATTCGCGAACCACAAAAGACCACCGAGCACGACGATCGGGCCTGCGACGAGCAAGATCTCGTCCCAGCTACCTTGATGTGCGACGATGAACTGCATAGCCCGAGCATATGGCTAGAGCGTGACGGCGGTGCCATCGGCGTAGAACACCTGGCCGACGTTCACGACCTCGGTGATGCCGGGCACGCGGTCTTTCATAATCCGCTCGACACCGGCCTTCAGCGTCTGTGATGAAGCTGGGCAACTCGTGCATGCTCCCTGGAGTTCGACCTCGACGACACCGGTGTCGTCGTCGACGGAGATGAGCACGATGTCGCCCCTATCGGCCTGCACAGCTGGGCGCACCGCAGCAATTACCTTGGCCACCTCGGCCTCCATCGAACCGGGCGCGGCGATGATATCTACGCCCAACGAGGCGGTTGCAGCAGCGGCGACGGGCGATTCCTTCATCGTGACAAGTGTACGAACAATGAAGACCGTTCGAAGATTCCTGCCAATGAAAGACCGCGGACAAAGCATCGTTGTCGCGAATCTGAGATTGTGGTGGCTGTGAGAAAAGTTGTGGAGCACATTCGCCCACGACAGCAGGGATAACAGATGGCTGACCAGGGCTCCGATTACGACCTCATTGTGATCGGAGGGACCGCCGGCGGACTCTCCGTCGCCATCTCATCACTCCGGTCGGGATTGACCAAAGTGCGAGTGATCGAGCCCCGGGCCTCCGTGGCGTTTCCCGAACTCGTTCCGGAGAATCAGGTCGAAGTTGGGTATGGCGAACAGCTGGTCAGCATCGATGCAGACGAGGCTTTCGTCATCGTGGTCACCGACCAGCGGACCTACCGAACAAGGGGCTGCCTTGTCGCCTTGCGCCATCGAGATCCTGAGTGGACTCCGCCGATGGCAGCGACGCTTTCGGAGAATGTGACGGTCGATGCGCTACCGGGGTGGCTGAACGACCGGGACATCCTCGTGGTCGGACACACGAATCACGCGGCCGAACTTGTGGCAGAGGTCGCCGCAGCGGGCGCAGGTGTCGTGTTCGCTGCTGGCGGAATGGACCCCGGCCTCCTCGCTCCTGCCGCCGATGCGGTGCTTCGTCGATTGGAGCGTGAACGGCGAGTCACGGTGCTCTACCGCTCCATTCCCGATGAGATTGGACACTCCGGCGAGTTTCCGATCGCCTTCTTCAACGACCGTCGTACGCCCGATCTCGAGTTCGACCACATCGTGTTTGCGTCGACGCGTACCCGACCAACGGTCGCTGAACTCAACGTGACCCAAGCCGCCATCGATAGCGGGAAGCTGTGGTTCGACGGGGCCCCCGAAGACGGCGTCGACGTCCCGAACGGGCATTCGTGGGAGGTCGGCACGTTGCTGGCCGCAGCATGTTTCCCGGAACTCGAGGTGGTCGAGCCGCCATCGGTCGTACATCGTCGCGTTCGTCACGAGTCCGCGATCAGCGAGCTTCGAGAAGAGAACTACAACGCCACGATCACCGCATTCGAACAACGACATTCCGACCTGTGGGTGCTGCGCGTCCGACCCGACCACGGCGACACATCGCATCTTCCCGGCCAATACGCCTCGCTCGGGTTGGGCTACTGGGAAGATCGGGTCGACAACCTCGCCGATCCCGATATCGACGCGAAATGGATCAAGCTCATCCGTCGGTCGTATTCGATCTCGCACTCGATGTTTGAGGGGTCTGGATATCTCGCTCCTCCCGACACTGAAGAACTCGAGTTCTACATCGTGCTCGTACCCGCCGACGAGGTTCACGTTTCTGCGTTGACGCCGAGGCTGGCCCAAAAGCAGGTCGGTGATCGCATCTACCTCGGACCAAAGGTTGCTGGGCGCTACACGCTAAACGCCGTCGAGAACCCCGAAGATGCAATCGTGTTCTTTGCGACGGGCACCGGTGAAGCTCCGCACAACTCGATGGTTACCGAATTGCTTCGGAAAGGACACACCGGACCGATCATCTCGACCGTGACGGTGCGCAATTGGCAAGACCTCGGTTATCTCGAGGCTCACCGACGGTTGGAGGAGCGATTCCAGAACTATCACTACCTCCCAATGCCGACACGCGAAGCTGAGGTGCCAAAGAGATACTTGCAAGACCTCATTCGTGACGGCGATATCGAGCTGGTGCTCGGCGGCTCGATCGACCCGGCGAAGACGCATGCGTTCCTGTGCGGCAACCCCGCAATGATCGGGCTACCCGAAGAGGAAGACGGTGCCGTGGTATTTCCTGAGACCACCGGCGTGATCGAGTTACTGGTGGAGCGCGGTTTCACGATCGATCGGCGTAACCACCCCGGAAACATCCATTTCGAAGAGTATTGGTAACGGGCTCTCACCAATGGCACTTCAGATCTCGGCCAATCTCGGCCACTTGTGGCAGGACCTGGCCCTTCCCGATGCCGTTCGAGCTGCGGCGAGCGCCGGGTTCGATGCGGTCGAATTCCATGCGCCGTTCTCGACCGACGTCGACGAGCTATCCGAGGCCATTTCCGAGACCGGCTTGCCCGTCATCTCGTTGAACACTCGCTTCTCGGCCTCCACCGGCGACTACGGGCTTGCCGCAGTCCCCGGCCGCGAAGCTGATGCCCGAGCCAGAATCGACGAGGCCGTGCAGTACGCCGCTGCGATCGGTGCTCGGAACGTGAGCGTGCTCGCCGGATGCGCGCCTCGTTCGACCGAGTCGGACACGACCTACGTTTCGAACATCGGCTATGCGTCAAAACAAGCTCGTCGCGAGGCCGTCGGGATTTTGATCGAACCGATCAACACAACATCTTTTCCCGGCTACTACTTGTCGCGCCTCGACCACGGACTCGAGGTGATCGAGAATGTCGGCGCCGAAAACGTGAGCTTGATGGTGGATTGTTTTCACACCTCGATCATGGAAGGAGACGTGTTCTCTGCGATCGAACCGCACCTTGAGCACGTTGGCCACATCCAGATTTCGTCCGTGCCCGACCGCGCTGAACCCGATCACGGCGACCTCGACTACGCCGAACTGCTCAAGGCCATCGCCGAAACGGGTGGATATAACGGCGTCTACGGTGCGGAATACAACCCGCTCGAGACGGTAGAGGCAGGGCTCGCGTGGCTCGATGCGTGGCACCGATGGGAAGGACTTACATGAACAAGATCGCGATCGTCACAGGTGGCGGCAGCGGAATCGGCCGAGCGGCAGCGCACGCGCTCGACGCAGCGGGATGGAACGTCGTGATCGCCGGCCGTGGCCAGGAGGCCCTCGATCAAACGCTCACCGATCTCGTCAACGATGGGTTAGCGGTCGCCTGCGATGTATCGAAACCCGATGACGTCGAGCGACTGTTCGCTTCGACCGAGGAGCGATTCGGTGGGGTCGACCTGCTCTTCAACAATGCAGGTGTTGCAGCGCGTGGAGTACCGATCGACGAGCTTGAGGTCGACGAGTGGGAACGGGTGATCTCGATCAACCTGACCGGTTCGTTCCTCTGTGCGCGGGCAGCCTTTTCGCTGATGCGCCGACAGGATCCCCACGGTGGCCGGATTATTAACAACGGGTCGATCTCGGCGACGACGCCTCGACCCTTCAGCGCCCCGTACACAGCGAGCAAACACGCGATTACCGGTCTCACGAAGTCGCTCTCACTCGACGGTCGTGAGTTTGGCATCGCCGTTGGCCAGATCGACATCGGCAACGCAGCTTCACGGTTGGTCGAAAAGATGAAATCCGGGATCCTCCAGCCCAACGGAGATGTTGCTGTCGAGCCCACGATGTCGCTGGATCACGCAGCGAATGCGGTCGTCCATATGGCGTCATTGCCCCACGATGCGAACGTGTTGTTCATGACCGTGATGGCCAACGACATGCCCTTCGTCGGCCGCGGCTAACTCGGAATCAGTTGTTCAGGCGCAGCGCGTTATTGATCACGCCGAGGTGGCTGTAGGCCTGAGGATGGTTTCCGAGCGAGCGGCACGAGACCGGGTCGTACTCTTCGGCGAATAACCCTGTCTCGCCCGCGGTCGCGAGCAGTTTGCGAAACAGACTCTGCGCCTCGTCCACCTCGCCGAGCATCGCGTACGCGTCGATCATCCATGACGTCATCAGATGGAAACCGCCCTCCGCCCCCGGTAGGCCATCGTCGTGGTGATACCGGTAGACCGTCGGCCCCTCGCGAAGCTGTGCCTCGACGGCTCGCACCGTGCTGGCAAATCGAGGATCGTCGGGTGCGACGAGCCCGGAGAGGCCGACCATGAGAACTGAAGCATCGAGGTCGGTGCCGTCATAGGCGGCGGTGAAGGATTGGACGGTGTCGTTCCATCCATTCTCGAAGATGTCGCTGGCGATGGTCTCTCGCAAGTTGTGCCATTCGGGTCGCTCTCGCTCAAAAACGTCCGAGGCGATGCGGATTGCTCTATCGACGGTCACCCAGCACATCACCTTGGAGTACACGTGATGTCGGGGCGCAGAGCGAATTTCCCAGATGCCGTGATCTGGCTCGGTCCATCGAAGTTCGACCGCTGCGACCATGGCTTCGACGAGACGCCAGTGTCGGGCCGAAAGGGGAGCGCCGCGCTCGCCGAGCAGATGCACCAGATCGACGATGGGTCCAAAGACGTCGAGTTGCACCTGGTTGTCGGCTGCGTTTCCAACGCGCACCGGCCTCGAGCCGCCGTAACCGGAGAGTTCGGTGATGTCCGCTTCAGGAGGGAGTTTGCCGCCGTCGAGGGAGTACAACGGGTTCAACCGCTCGGGTTGCCCGTCGCCGGCATCGAGAACGCCGAGTACCCAGTCGAGGTAGTCCATTGCCTCCTCGTGGCTACCGAGGCGAACCAAGGCTGCAGCGCTCAGAGCAGCGTCGCGCAGCCAGCAGTACCGATAGTCCCAGTTGCGGATCCCGCCGATGTGTTCGGGCAGGCTGGTCGTTGGGGCGGCGGCGATGCCACCACTCGGTCCGTACACCAAGGCCTTTAGAACGAGCGCCGAGCGACGGACGGCCTCGTTCGCCGCGCTGGGGATCTCTAGCTTGTCCGCCCAGTCCGCCCAGAAACGGCGCGTGTGGTCTCGCCTGCGGATCTCGGTCGCCTCAGCCCGCAGGCTCGCGGTGCCGACGCGAAGCTCGAGCGTGAGCGGACCTTCCGAGAGGTCGACGCGGGCGACGGCGGTTTGGTGTTGGCCAGCGGTTTCGATCTTCCACTCGACCCCAGGTGATCGCAGCACGATGAGATCGCGCGCGCCGCTGACTTCGAGCCCGTCTGTTCGGACCTCGATTTGGGTTGGGAATCTGCCGAAATCGAGTCGGGGTGCGAATTCGATGATCGCGGTCCCAGACCCATTCAGGTGGCGAATCAGATCGCTTCGGCCAGCGAGCAACGTGGGCCGTCCGTCGGAGACGTCGAGGTAGTCCATGACCGTGAAGTTCGGCCAGATCGTCTCGAGCATCATCGTGTTGCCGGCATATCGCTGCAAGCTCGGACCCTGACCATCGGCGTTCCGGATGGAAAAATAGCCAGCGGTTGGGCCACCGAGGAGTTCCGCGAAGATCGCGGGGTCGTCCAAGCGTGGAGCACAGAACCACGTCACGCGTGCATCGGGAGTAACGATTGCGGCGGTCCGCTGATCGGAGAGCAAACTGTGTTGCTCGATCGGGACGAGGCCTGCACCCGCAAGCCATTCGGAGCGAAGTGCGAACAACGTGCTGAGGAGCAACGCCACATCGGGTGTCCCGTCGATGCGGAAGCCGGCCAAGGTTTCGCCCTCACCGACCTTCACACCGATATCGGGCCCGCCCAATGTGCGAAACGCATCCTCATCGGTCGTGTCGTCGCCAACGAACAGAACAGCGGTGGCGCTGACGTTGGTTCGCAGCGTCTCGAGTGCACGGCCCTTGTCCGTTTGCATCACGCCGACCTCACAGACCATTTTCCCCGTGCTGTAGGTGAGGGATTCATCGGCGGCTGCGAGGGTTTCGACTTCGGCCATAGCGTCGGCGACCGATTCTGGGTCTCCGTTCCTTGTGTGGAACGCGACCGATGCAGGCTTTTGCTCGAGGCTGGAGCCGGGATACCGACGGCAGATCTCGACGAGGGCTTCACCGAGCGCGTCGCGCCGGTCTTGGGTCTCTTCGTCCATCTGCAGAGCGAAGTTGACGTCGAACTCGCTGCCGTGACTGCCGACGAGGTGGATCTCAGCCGGCAGGCGGCTCAGCGCGGCCAGGTCGCGAAGGGCTCTTGACGAGATGATCCCCACGTGCGTCTGATCGAGCATCGCCAACGCTCGAAGAGCCACCGAGGTTTCGCGGTCGGGGATCGCACGCATTGGGTCATTGACGATCGGAGCGATCGTTCCGTCGTAATCGGTCGCCACGAGCAGCTGAGGAACCTGTGCCAGTTGGGCGAGGTTCTCGAGTAGGGCGGGCGGTAGAAGCGGTGGATCCTCGGACATCGCAGCAAACCGTAGCGCCGCTGCCTACCGAAACTTGGAATGAACCGGCTACGGTCAACGCTTGAGACGAGTATGAGTGCCATCGACCCCCAAGACTCTGCAGTTGAAGAGGTGTGCTACCGCCACCCAGACCGCGCCACCGGCGTGTCCTGTCAGCGTTGTGACCGACTCATCTGTCCGAAATGTATGCATCAGGCATCCGTGGGCGTGCATTGCCCAGAATGCACGCGTGGCAGCACCCAAAAGGTGTACACGGCCAACACTTTGCCGGGTTCACAGGCCTTCGTAACGAAAGCGCTTATCGCGATCAACGTGTTCGTGTTCGTGGCTGCGATTCCACTCTTCGATGCCACGCTCTGGAGCGATGGCGACCTGGCTCTCGAGATCGCGGTGAATGGCGAAGGCATCGATCGGCTGAGTCAGCCATGGCGAATTATCACCGGCGGCTTTGGCCACTTCGGCCTTCTCCACCTCGGCATGAACATGTATGGGTTGTGGTGGCTTGGGCAACTCCTCGAGCGACGACTAGGCCCGAAGCTGTTCCTCGTGGCCTACATGGTCAGCCTCATCGGTGGTTCTTTCGGTGCGCTCCTGCTCGAGCCTCGCGCACTCACGATGGGTGCATCGGGCGCGATCTTTGGTCTTCTCGGGCTCACGGCCCTCACTCTGCGAAGCCGAGGAATCGGCCTCAAACAGTCGGGGTTGGGTCGGTTACTGATCCTGAACCTCTTCATCAGTCTCAGCGGGTTTGTCAGCCTCGGCGGACACGCCGGTGGTTTTATTGCGGGGCTCGCTCTCGGCGCTGTCTACTTCGGCATCAACCCCGGCGATGGACCGATGCTGGGTGGTAGCGCGAATAAACACATGGCGGTCAGCGTGGCCTTGGGCGCGGCATTGTTCGCCGCCTCGTTATGGGCGGCGACGACGTGGATTAGCCCGCTGTTCTGACGACCTCACCATTGCGAAATCGCTTCGTCAGGTTTTGCAGGTTCCGTTTCCAGATGAGTTTCAGCACGATCGAGCCGATCGGCTCGCCCACCGGCCCACCAAGCCACCAGGGGAACGACAACTCCTCGGCCCATTTGAATAACGTCCCGCCGCCCGGCAACGCGCTCATCGTGAACGCTCCCTCGCCAGTCACCACACCCGTGTGGCGCACGCCCATGGTCTCGGCCTCCACCCAGGTGGTGATCTCCATCGCATCGGTCAGCCGAATGGGACCCACCTTGGTTTCACAATCGAACGTGGTGCCCACACCTTCGCGGGATCGGGACGTGAACCAGATCGACTCGGCGTCGTGCATCCATTGCGAGTGAGTCGCGATGTTTCGCAGGTCGGACCACACAACGTCTGGAGGTGCATCGATTTCGGTTTCTACCGTTATTGCAACCATCGATGAATGTTATTGCGGGAAAGTACGGTACGTGGATGCCCATGCACATCACGCATCACCGAGTTCGGTTTCACGAGCTCGACCCGTATGACCATGTCAACCATTCGATGTACGTCACATATTTCGAAATCGGTCGAGTCGATGCGTTGGAAACCGTGGAACTCGGTCTCGATGTGTTGAAGCTCGAGGGTTATCAGTTCGTCGTAACGAAGCTGGACGTTCGCTTTCGTCAGGCAGCGACCGCTGG
>JBLIMK010000005.1:0-72093 GCA_047638715.1 Verrucomicrobiales bacterium | reverse complement strand
CTTAAACCCCCCTGGAGGGCAACCTCCGTACGGGTTCAAGTCCCGTCCCGGGCACTGAAGAATCAACGATCTGCAGGCCGCTCGGCGAACGTGTGTTCTGGCAAGGGTGCGCGAAACGTGCACAGACTTTTTCTCAGACCTGCTTTTCGAGGTGTTCTTCGGGTCGGGGCCGTGGATTCGTGTGTGTACGTGGACGGAAATTGGTTGTCTCCGTACGACTACACTGATATGATGTCTCCGAACGGCTACAGACGCTTGTTGTCGTCATACGAAGACAGATATTCTGGGCGCACAGCGTCGATCAGCCAGCCGGTAGGAGAACACGATGCGACCAATACAGACCAGCAAGGCGTTCGGGTCGGCGGTCAGACGGGCCCGCAAGGATCAAGGTTTGTCGCAAGTCGAACTGGCTGCACGCGCTGGTGTGGGGAGGCCCTGGCTGTCCGAGCTCGAAACAGGAAAACGCACTGCCGAGCTGGGTCGAGCATTGTCGGTGCTGAGCGCGCTCGACCTCGCCGTGACGTTCGTTCCGGTCCCGGGTCCGGACGGGCTGACCGTCGATCTCAGCCAGATCATCGAAGCTGGCAGCTGATGTCGGCCGATGTGTTGACGGTCCTGCTCGAAGGCAAGCCCATCGGCAACGTCGAACGCCTCGCAACCGGCGCTCTTCGTCTTCGTTACGACGAGGGATACAGAGACGACCCGACAGCAACACTGTTGTCGGTGTCGATGCCATCGGCCGAGGCGGTACACGGCGACGCTCGACTCACACCGTGGTTATGGGGACTGCTGCCCGACAATGCTGATGTGCTCGCCCGATGGGGTCGCTACTTCGGTGTGTCGGTGGCGTCGCCGTTTCCGTTGCTCGGCACCCAGGTAGGTCACGACTGTGCTGGGGCCGTGCAATTCTGCACGCCCGATGAAGTTGATGAGCTCGTCGGTGCAGGTGGCGAGATCACGTGGCTCACCGAGGCCGAGATTGCCTCACGGCTTCGGACGCTTCGGACGGACTCGACCAGCTGGCTTGGTCCCGGGTTCACGGGCCAGTTCAGCCTTGGGGGAGCTCAAGCAAAAACTGCGCTGCACTACGCACCCGCCAAGGAAACCACCGACGGGATCCGGGGAAGGTGGGGGGTGCCCACTGGTTCGGTTCCGACCACGCACATCCTCAAACCTGCCGTGGCCGGGTACGAGGCCCAGAACATCAACGAGCACCTGTGCCTCGCAGCAGCGAAGGCACTTGGCCTCCCTGCTGCCAATACTCGTATCGAGACGTTCGAGGATGAGACAGCCATCGTCGTGGAGCGGTTCGACCGCGCAACCCGAGACGGAACGCTGCTCCGCGTCCATCAAGAAGATCTCTGCCAAGCCCTGTCGATTCCGCCCGCCCGAAAGTATCAGTCCGACGGCGGGCCGACCCCCGGCCAGATCACCGAGCTGATCCGCTCGACCATCCCCGGTCCCGACGCCGAGACCGACGTTTGGCGATTTGTCGACGCCCTCGTATTCAACTGGCTGATTGCGGGCACCGACGCCCACGCAAAGAACTACAGCCTCCTGCTCGCCGGTAACCAGATCAGGTTGGCACCGCTGTATGACATCGCGTCGATCCTGCCATATGACGACAGCGACGGTTACAAGGTGAAGCTCGCCATGAAAGTCGGCGATGACTACAAGCTGCGCCGGACTGACCGACGAAGCGCATGGGAACACGCTGCCGACGAACTCAAACTCGACCGTGATCGGCTCGTCACCCGGGTGCTCGACTTAGCGCAGCGCACGCCCGCAGCGTTCGTCCAGGCAATCAGCGACGGTGGCGTCGGTGAACTCTCGACGGATCTACCCGACCGGCTAGTAACCCTCGTGTCGGAGCGCAGCGACCGGTGCGGGGTCGCGCTGGCTTAGCCGCCGACCCGCCGGAATGGAATCCGCGGTGTCGCTCCGGCTCGTCGAGTGAGCTGACAACGAGGGAGTGTACGAAAAGCGCACGGGACGTGCGAGCGCTGGACGTATTCAGCAGGACAAGAGGGCACACCTCGGACACAAACCGTTGAGAAATCAGGATTCACGGGCACGGGTTCGCACTCGTTGGACGGTTCGAGCGAATCTTGGCGCTTCCCGCGGCCTGTGCCGAAACAGGGTCACGAGCGCAAGAGATTACACCGAGCTGAGTAGTACGTAGAGCCACCCAGCTCAGATTCTTGTGAGGCCGAAATTCCCCCAGGGACCTGAGTCCCCGTCGGATTTCCGCTGTAATTGTCTCCCGCTCATAACTGACAAAATTCTCCGCTGTAGACACCGTCCGCCGATCATGGCGGTGTTACAGGGAATTTCGGCCTGACATGTATGAGAATAAGGGCAAGGAGTTTCCGGAGCGTTTCCAGACCCCCTACCGACAGATTTTATTCGCCATTCGCCCACGCTGAGCGTTCGCGAAGCTGCGTGGTCATCACAGCGGACAAGCGCCGATGCTCGTTAGCTCCAGCGTTGTCACCCAGAGCATCGGCAAGTAACGCAAGCGAATCTCGTACGGGACCGAACGTGCACAAGCCGCTGTAACTCATTCGATCGGCAAACGGGAGAAGCGCGGTGTACAACGCTTCGATCACCAGTCGATCCATGAGCTCGATCACCGGCTCGGCCAGCAGCCACATCGCAGCCGTCCATGTCGGGTCACGAACGAGCAATTCGAAGCCGTTCGCACACACGATGTCGAGCTCTTGCCGCGCACGTTCGATATTGCCAGCCGCGAAGTTCGTGATCACGATCGCGATACGCCAAGCCGGTATGAGAGGCGCTTCCGTATCGACGAGATCAACAAGCTCGGCCAAACGGCCTTGTCGGTGACGAATCGCGATCAGCAACAAGCCGTAGGAACTAGTAACCCAGCCAGTGCCGAAACCATCACCACGGACCTCAAGTTGTTTAAGCTCAATCTCCAAGGCCCGATTCGCTTCTTCTTCGGCTCTATCAAGATCGTCATGGATCATGGCCAACGTCGACTCGGCCCAGGCTTGCTGCATCTCCAGATCGAAGGTCTGACCGAGCACCACAAAGGCGTACCGTCGCTCCGACTGCGTTGCCGACTCACGAATGTCCTTCATCGCCAGCGCAAGACGATCACCATCAGCGGAGATGAGCGCGTCTCGAAACTGGAACCAGCGTGCAAGCCAACGAAGCTCTGGGTTGCGGTCAGCCGCAGCGGCAATCATGACGGTCGCTCGCTTGGCCAGGACAAGATCGTCCGGGTCCGACAAACCAGCCTCAGAATTCCGCAGAATCAGCTCCTGGGTCTCCTGATTACAAGACTCATAGACGTCGAATGCCTTCCTATAGAGCTCCTGGCCGAACGGACTCATAGCGGAGTAGACAAACGCCCGAGCGCTAGC
This sequence comes from Verrucomicrobiales bacterium, assembly GCA_047638715.1. Taxonomy (GTDB): domain Bacteria; phylum Actinomycetota; class Acidimicrobiia; order Acidimicrobiales; family SHLQ01; genus SHLQ01. The sequence continues at coordinate 68,704 of JBLIMK010000005.1, read as the reverse complement.
TGCCCACAACATCCGCCGAAGGCCATCTGGAAGTTCCGAACGTAGCGATGCCTTCACCAACTCGACGACCGGCTCCATCTCAATCCCGGTGAGCGCAACCGAACCACTGTTGCAGAGCTCGATGGTCACCAGCGCGAGTGCCTCGCTATCTCCGTTTGACGCCGCTGCCCTCGCACCACGAATCAGCGTGAGGTGGCTGCCGCCCACGCCGAGCGCCATTTACGCCCGGGCCTGAGCAATCAACAATCCGTGAGCCGGCTCGCCTGGCTGTTCAGCGAGCGCTTCGATAGCCCAAGCAGTGCAGTCTCTCGCAGCGTCCCAATCGTAGGAACCCAGGTAGACCTCGCTTGCACTCCCCGCCATTTCCACCGCCCGATTTAGATCGAGCTCGGCTGCCTCCCGGCAATGAGGCCACACCAAAGTCGAGCTTCCTCCAGCACGTTCCAGAGCTCTTCCGACCTCGTCATGGAGTGCTACGCGTTCGCCATTACTGAGCAGCTGATATGCACCCTCTGCGACGAGAGCATGACTGAAGCTATAGGCCGCCTCCGTTTGGCTCTCTACAACGAGACCCATCCGGACAGCCTCTCCAATTCCGGTGACCGGAAGCGGAACGACTTCCTCGAGTGCCGACAGCAGAAAGTCTTGTCCAAACACCGATGCAACCTGCAACACCCGGCGTCCCTCCTGACTAAGCGAATCGAGCCGCCGTTGCACAGCGAGCAGAACGACCGGTGGCAGCGCTGCGTCGTAGTCGACCTCGTCGAGCGAAAGGTCGATAAGCAGCCGAAGGAAGAGAGGGTTACCACCGCTGCGATGGTGCAGATCACCGACAATTGTGGCATCGACGTGTCCGAGCTCTTGGGACACGAACTCCCCAGACGCCGATGCGGACAGCGGAGCGCGCTGGATAGTATCTGCACCGCCTCGCCCTGCTCGCTCGAGTAACTCTCGACTTAATCCGAGTCGTGAGCTGACGACGACTCGGCAACTTTGCGACTCCACCAGACGCTCTATTGCGAGCTTCGACGCTGCGTCAAGCCATTGCGCGTCATCGATAACGATCACAGCGCCGAGATCTAAGCACGCGGTACGAATGAAGTCGACCGAGCTGGCGATCAGTGCGTCACGCGATGCTGGCCTACTGCCGGGATCTTCGAGTCGTTGCGGAACGAGCATGGAGACTGCTCCGGCATGCTCGGGGCGGGGCTGCATACCAGCGTCTAGAAGTTTCTCAAAGAGAAGCCCGATGGTCTCGTTGGGACGCTTGGGCGATGATGAAGCGGTCACGAAGATGACCGTTCCGCCGCTAGCCGAAGTTGCCCGTTGGTACTCGTTGAGCAGCTCTGTCTTGCCTATTCCCGCTTCGCCAAGGACGACCGTGAAATTGATGTCGCCAGCGTCGACAAGTTGACGAAGTTCGGCTTTCCGGCCAACAAACCCTCGGCTGACCGACGTCTCGGGTTCAATTACAACGCTTCGACCGAGATCTAGCCCTCCCCGCAGAATGTCGGCTTCGACTTGCCGATGACGAGCCGCTGGTTCCAAGCCCTTGTCTCGAAGCGCTCGTCGAGTCAGATCAAGCTGCCCGATTGCTTCGGTTCTTCGCCCAAGCTGTGAAAGCGAAATGGCGACAAGAACAGCGAGGTCTTCGTCGACAGGGTTCTCTTGGAGAAGCCGGCGGCCCAGCTTCACAGCGTCTTCATCCTTGCCCGCCGCGCCGTAGAGCCCGACCAGATTTTGCTCGGCGCGCCTCAACGCCTCACGGGCATCCACCTCGCGTCGGGAGAACCATGGAACGTCGTCGAAGCCGCTGAATGGAAGCCCGCGGATGAGCGTCAAGGCCTTCTCGAGCGCTGCGATCTGGTTCTCGGAGTTCTCGTGCTCCGAAAGTGTAAGGAACTCGAACTCAGTCAAGTCAGACCCAACGTCCAGTTCGAATGAATCGTGCTCACTTGTGAGCAGCTGCGCCTCCGCTCCTAACGCATCCCTGCAACGGGACAAGACCGTTCGTAGCGCTGCCCTCTCGTTCTTTGGTCGATCGTCAACCCAAAGAAGATCGTCGCCCCAAAGAAGATCGGTCAGGGCCTTCACGGAAACTCGCCCTGTCGTGATGGCCAGCCGAGCGAGAACAATCCGAACCTGCGCCCGAGGGACCACTATCTCTTCACCATCAACCCATAACTTGAAGGACCCGAGTACACCGATACGCACGCTTGCAACTTCGCTATCGCTGTTCACAACTCCCACCTCACACTTCTAGCCACCAATGGCGAGATCGTAGTTGGCACCAAACCTCGCCGAGGTGAGTGTGCATGGCAAGCCCAACCGACGTGATGGAAGCCTTGTGCGCAAAAGGTGCACAGGACCTGCGAGCACTGGACGTATACAGCTGCACAGGCAGCAGTCCTCGGACACGAATCGTTGAAAACTCAAGAGTCTAGGAGACGGATTCGCACCGTCTGGACGGGTGCGGCGAAACTCAAACCCCCCTGACCCGCAAGGGTCGTACGGGTTCAAGTCCCGTCCCGGGCACTGAAATCTGGCGCTAGACGACCAGATCTCGACCAATGTCGGCCATTCGTGAGACGCCACACAGAGCCATCGTGCGCGCGAGTTCGCTGCGAAGACGGTCGAGAACGAACTCGACCCCCGCGGCGCCATCGAGGGCCAGCCCCCACAAGACCGGCCGTCCAACGAGAACTGCGTCGGCCCCGAGCGCGAGCGCCTTAAACACGTCGGTGCCGCGGCGAATCCCGCCATCGACGAATACCTCGAGTCGATCGCCGACGGCCTGCGCTATCTCAGGGAGAGCTGCCGCAGTTGCGATGCTCGTGTCGAGATGTCGACCACCGTGGTTCGATACGACGATGCCCGCAGCTCCAGCGTCGGCGCAGAGAATCGCATCGTCGGAGCGCAGGATGCCCTTAACGACCACGTTCATCGACGTGTGCTCGACGAGCCATTCAACGTCGGCGATCGTTGCCGGATAGCTGAGCCCTTGAGACATCGAGGGGTCGTAGCTGGTCCGGGCGACCGGTTGTCCCGGAAGGTTCACGTGCCTGATCTCGTCGGAGGGAAGCACGGGTGTTCCCGCAGCCCTTGGACTCCATCCGGACATTGCTTGATCGACCGTCAACACGATCGTTGAGAAGCCTGACGCCTCCGCTCGCTCGACGAGCGACTCCACCCCGGAACGTTCAGGAGAAATGTAAAGCTGGAACCACTGCGGTGACGCGTGACGTTGATCCGCCACCACTTCGATGCTCACCGTGGAGTTTGTCGCCAGCGTGAAGATCGCGTCGGCGTTCGCCGCCCCGCTTGCGGTTGCACGTTCGCCATCGGCATGGAACAGCCGATGCCGACCCATCGGCGCGACCATGATTGGCGAACCGCAGCGTTCACCCAGAATATTCGTGGCCACATCGACATCGCTGACATCGCGCAGCACATGGGGCCGCAACCGAAGCCCTTGCCAGGTCGAGATGTTCTCGCGTGCGGTGATCTCCTCGTCGGCGCCACACGTACAGAATGCTGCCGCACCCGGTGACATTGCGGCGCAACCGTCGGCCTCGAGCGTTTCGAATTCGATGCTGTTCATCGTTACGAAGTATGACTCAACTCGCTCCTGTACCCAGAAATGGGTAAAGGTTTTATATTACGATTCCGTTACAAGCACCGATGCGATGTTTGCTGAGGTCACGAGTTCGGGTTCAAATATTGATGGTTTCGTTAGGAATCATGACGATCGTCGCACTTGTTGCGATCGCATTACAGCCGGATTCTGAGACCGTCGAATCCACCGCTCCCCCAATAGACGACATCGCCGAGGACTCAAAGATCCTCGGACGATCGCTGATCGACCCCGCGCCTTCCGGCGACTCGACAACCCCTTCAACAGACCAGCTTGACACAGCAGATCCACCGGAAGCTCTGGCGTTCGTGCTCGAGACCCAGCCGAGCGCGGCGGCCGACTCCGAGATCTGGGATGACTCCGCCCCGCAAGTCGCAACCACGACCTCGTCGCCAATCCGAACGCCATCATCGATCGTCTCACCTTCTCGAGATGCTCCGTCCACAATCGCAGCTGTTTCAGAGGTTGGGAACGTGTCGGAGGCTGCGCCGTCGACCACAGCGGCCTCTCCCCAAGCTGCTCCGAAGGCTCCAACAACCACCGCCGCACCGAAGGCGGCGACCCCGAAGCCTGCCACCCCGACCACCATCAAGCCCACAACCAAGCCGGTGAGCACGAAGGGGCGCGCTGGATACATCGCGCCGTCGGCTCCCACATACATTCCGGTGTACGACACGGCCTGGCAGATGCTCGTGCGGTCGACCCCGGCCCAGGCCGACAACTATTTCGTGGCGCTGAAGGCGAACGGCTTCTCCGGTTCGTGGTCGGGCATCATCCACCACGCACCGGCCACCTACAACCTGAACTTCGCTGGAGGCGGTCAGGTCGGCAGCATGAAGAACGGTGAGCTCATCCTCAACAACGCCTACGTCACCCATGCTCGCAAGATCCTCGATGCTGCAGACCGCCATGGCATGAAGGTCGGGCTGGTCGCCGCATGGCAGAACCTCTACCTCCCTGGAGGGGGCGCCGATAACGGCGTGGCAACCAGCAATGCGGTCCGTGGAACGATCACAACGAACAACGCCTATGCATACGGACGACACATCGCCGAGAAGTTCGGCGATCACCCAGCGGTGAGCATGTGGGTATTCGGCGGAGACGCGGGAACGAACAACACCGAGGCGAACAAGGCGGTGTGGCGAGAGATGGCTCGCGGAGTTCGCGATGCCGGAAACACGTTGTCGATCACGTACCACACCCCAACGAGCGAGTTCGGCCAGCTCAACTATGCGGGCGAATCGTGGCTCGACTTCGTGGCTCCCGAAACCGGGCATGCCCAAGATGCTTCGGCAACAGAATCGGAGCTACGAGCGGCGAAACACGCCTATGCCAAACCTGTATGGCAGGGTGAACCGCGTTACTTCAACATCAACTTCGATTGGGTCAACGCTGCCTTCCGGAATCCCGGAGTCAACGAGGTGCGAGCTGATGCACAGGCCGCCGAAAACGCTGGCGTCAGCGGATATGTCTATGGCGATGCCGGACGCTGGACCTGGTGCGCCGGCTTTGGCGACTCCACTCCGTGCAACGCCAACAACGTGGCAGCAAGCTTCGGCGATGGCGAACGTGCGGTCATCGACGTCTTTCGGAACTGAGTGGACCCACATCGGGGCCGCCGAGTGGCTACTGTTGAATTGCATGCCCGTATTGCTTCTGAATGCGTCCTACGAGCCGCTCCGGGTTATTAGCTGGCAACGGGCAATCTGTTTGCAGTTATCTGACCGCGCCGACCTCGTCGAACAGGTCGACGGTCGCACGTTGCGCGCCAGCGGCGGATCCGAGTTTCCCTTTCCCGCCGTCATCCGGCTTCGCGAGATGGTCGTCATACCGTTTCGTCGAGGCGCGGCGCCGATCACGCGTCGAGCACTCAGCTACCGAGACTTTGGCGCATGCCAAAAGACCGGGTGCAATCGCCGCGGGTCGACGATGGACCACCTCATCCCACGCTCGCGCGGAGGCCAGCACACGTGGCGCAACGTTGTTCTGATGTGTGCCGAGCACAACAACGCCAAAGGTGCTCGTACGCTCGACGAGATCGGCTGGGCGCTCAAGACCAAGCCGATCGTCCCTACCTATGAAAATCTCTATCTCGACCGAGCTGAGATTCTTCCGCAGTGGCGGCAATGGCTCTCACGAATGGGCGATATCGAGCAGCTACAAGCGTCGTAGGCCGCTCACGTCTCGACGCGACGACCAATCGCCAAGGTCGCGGCGCCGAGGAAGAGCGTCATAAAGCCGACGAGCGCAGCAACAACAGCGGTGCCCGGACCCGTCAACGCCAAGGCTGGAGCGGGCGGAAACGTGACAGTCGCGCCGGTTGAAATCATCGAAGAAGAGTGGCAGGGATCGCTGCCCGCAGCGACTTCGGCAGCATCGGTATGACCGTCGCCGTCGCTATCGAGTGCAGTCGTACCATCGAACAGGCCGCCGACGCAACCATTATTTTGTGCGGCAGTGGCACCGATAGAGCCGCTCTACACGATCACGATAGCGAAGAGTGCCGCCACGACAAGGCGCGAGAATAAGCCGAAGTGAACCGGTCCGCGCTTGTCGGTGTACATGACAATCCCCTCGAATGGGAGCCTTCCAATCGGTCCAACGCTCAGGGATCTGAGGATCTGTATCAGGCCAGGGGTGTGGCCACTACGACGACATTGTCGTCGTAGCTACGCAGACCTGGGTTGAAGGAGCCTCCGCACGTAATGAGGATCAACCGCTCTTCACCATCCTCGGCGAACAAGTCATTGATCGGGAGCTCGAACTTGTCGTATTGGTCGATCGCACTTATCTCGTAGACGACATCGGTTCCTGCCCGGGCGATCACTATTTGTTGCCCGACAGTTGCATCAGCCAGATCGCGAAAGACGCCATCTCGTCCGTTGTAGGCAATGTGAGCGGCGAGGACGGTCGAGCCGCTGCCACCGTCGACACCGACTCCAAACCGATACCAACCAACTTCATCGGCGCCTGGGACCTCGAGCTCTCCGTTCGCTTCTAGACCGACCGGAACGATCCGTGCACCTGCAATGCCTAGTCCTTGGAGCGAGATGCTCTTGGGCGGCACGCCGACCGGATCGCCCAAGCCTGACAACACTCTCTCAGGGAAGGCACTTGGCAGCGGAACGACCTGCGCAGCGAGGGGCGACAGACGTTGCGTCGCGATCGTCCCTGTCCGGTCGTCGGATGTGTCAGTGGTAATCACCAATTCGGGAACCGAGCCTGCTGCAGCTTGGGGGAGATTCGCTGCTGCAGGCTCGACACCCGCATCGAGTCGGGCGCCACATGCTGTGACGACCAACCCAATAGCGAGCAACGAGGCGCGCAACGCGCGGCTCGTAAGGGTCATTGTGAACCGGTCAGATCTTCGCTGCGAGCTGGCGACGGGCACCAGCGAGAACGATGAAGCCCATGACCGCCGCAACAGTGACGGCCGAAGTTGGGAACGAGCCTGAGCCGATCGGGCTATTGCCGGTATTCACCACGTTAGGGACGGCGCCGAGACCGGTAATCGTCTCCGTGAGGACACCGAGGCTTTCGCCGTCGAGCGAACCGACCGCGTAGACGATCAGTGACGTTCCCTCAGCGATTGGAAGGTCGGCTGGGCCGATGACGACAGGCCCGGTCTCTCCGGTAGGCACTACCTCGGCCGAAATCGTGCCCGTGGCAAGGTCGAGCGAACCCTCTGCACCGTTGGGTACATCGCTGAATGCAGCACTTCCATTTGCAAGGATGTCGACGTTCGGAGCCGCAGCGGCGTGGCGCACAACGAGGCGTCCATTGCCAGCTTCGATGGTCGATGTATCGTTCTCGAAGACGCTGAGCGTTGGTGTTCCAGCTGTATCAAGATGTGCAATGGCGGTGAAGTTCCCCGACGCTGGAACATCGAAGTCACCAACGTCGATGGCGACCGTATCAGTGCCGGCGAGAAGCACCTGGAGGCTTTCGAGGGTCTGTCCAGCAAAGCCGGACAGGTCTTGGGTGTCGCCGTAGCTAAATCCCGGGATCACGACGGCGCCGCCAGCCGCGACATCAACATCGGTGTCGGGGATGCCGTGGATGAGGTGTACACGAACCTCGTCCTGTGCGCCGGCGGCCGACATCGGCAGCATCACCGCTGCAAGAACGGCGATGAGGATAAGTAGTTGCTTCTTCATTGATGAAAGTCCAATTCGTAGGTGGTTGAAAGTCCTACGAAGAGGAGAGACTGCACGGATGCATATTTTAGTACTAATTAGAAATCAGCCAGCTATTCCCGGCCGCTCCGCGCCGATCGTCGTGCTGTCGCCGTGACCCGTGTGCACCACTGTTGCGTCATCGAGCGGCAACAGCTTGGCAGTGATCGAGTCGACGAGAAGATCGAGACTGCTGAATGACCTTCCCGTAGCTCCGGGACCACCGTTGAATAACGTGTCACCGCTAAAGACCGTTCGAAGGTCAGGCACATGGAAACAACACCCGCCGGGGGAATGCCCCGGGGTGTGCAAAACGCTGAACTCAGATCCCGCGACGGTGATCTTCTGGCCATCATCGAGCGGCGCATCGACTCGACGATCGGGATGGACAACATCCCACAACATCGCGTCATCGGGGTGGAGCCAGATCGGCGCATTCGTCTCGCTCGCGAGCTCGACGGCAGCGTTGATGTGGTCGTTGTGGCCGTGCGTGCAGATAACCGCTTTGACCTTGCGACCACCGATCCCCTCGAGGATCGGTCGATGATCATGCGCGGCGTCGAAGACAACAACTTCACGGTCGTCGCCGAGGAGCCAGATGTTGTTGTCAACCTCGAAGTCTTCGCCATCGAGCGAAAAGATACCGCTGGTCACGACATGGTCGATACGCAGCGTCACAGAACCACCACCGACCGCAGAACTTCTCCGCGCTCCATCTTGTCGAAGGCCTCCTCGACACCCTCGATACCGATCGTCTCAGAGACGAACCCGTCGAGGTTGAGCCGGCCTTGTTTGTAGAGGTCGATCAGCATGGGGAAATCTCGGCTGGGAAGGCAGTCTCCGTACCAGGACGACTTGAGCGAACCGCCGCGTCCAAAGACGTCGATCAGCGGCAGTTCGATCTTCGACTCGGGGTTTGGCACACCGACGAGGACCACGGTTCCGGCGAGGTCACGGGAGTAGAACGCCTGCTCGTACGTGATCGGAAGCCCAACCGCGTCGATCGCGACGTCGACGCCATTGCCGTCGGTGAGGGCACGGATGGCCTCCACTGGGTCTGTATTCGAGGAGTTGATCGTGTGAGTCGCGCCAAAGTCCTTGGCCCACTCGAGCTTTCTATCGTCGACATCGACAGCAATGATCGTGCTGGCGCCTGCGATACGGGCACCTTCGATGGCCGCATCGCCCACCCCGCCGCAACCAAAGACCGCAACGGAGTCGCCGCGCGTCACGTTGCCGGTATTGAGCGCTGCGCCGAGTCCGGCCATAACGCCACAACCAATGAGACCGGCAACCTCTGGTTTCACCGTCGGGTCGACCTTGGTTGCCTGACCAGCGTGCACGAGCGTCTTGTCAGCAAAGGCACCAATGCCGAGCGCTGGCGAGAGCTCGACGCCGTCGAGCGTCATCTTTTGGGTTGCGTTGTGGGTGTTGAAACAGATCTGTGGGTTGCCTCGTTTGCACGACCGGCATTCGCCACAGACCGCACGCCAGTTGAGGATGACGAAATCGCCAACGGCAATGTCGGTGACCCCTTCGCCGATCGCCTCGACGATTCCGGAGGCCTCGTGGCCGAGCAGGAAGGGGAACTCGTCGTTGATCGCGCCTTCGCGATAGTGAAGATCGGTGTGGCACACACCGCACGCTTTGATGTCGATGAGCGCTTCGCCTGGTCCAGGATCGGGCACGTCTATCTCGACGAGCTCAACGGGCGCACCTTTCGACCGCGCGATTACTGCTTGTACCTTCTGCCCCATGGGTCCCCCTAGGTGTCGTGAGCGGCCCCGCATCTTAGCCACGGCAGTGCACCTGTTTTGTTACACGTTCAGATAACGACTCACAGCCATGACGCTGCCGATCGTGGCGACAGCTGTGCCGATCGCGATGGCCGACAGCGAGATGAACAAGAATTCGGCGTCCGTGACCCGAAACCCTTCGAGCAGTCGGAGACTGTCCGATTCTGAGAAATCCTCGATGACGTACGTTCGGGCGAATGCCAACAACGGCAAGGCGAGAAGCGCGCCAACGATGCCCTGCACCATTCCCTCGATCATGAACGGAATACGAATGAACCAATTCGATGCACCCACGAGCTTCATGATCTCGATCTCGTTCCGTCGAGACGAGATCGCGATACTCAAGGTGGTCAAAATGACGATCGAGGACGCGACGAGCAGTAGCACGCCCGTGCCGAACATGATCCGACTGATCTTCTCGGCATTGTTCTGAATCTCTTGAATGACCTCGGTCGCGAAAACAACAGTCCTCACCCCGGGTTTGGCCTCGAACGTTGACCCCAGCGCAGCGACCGCCCCGGCATTTACATCCGTTGGTCGGATTCTGTAGCTCGGTGGCATCGTCTCGACGGAGATCGTCTCGAGGAGCTGCGTGTCGCCGGCAAAGAATTCGACGAACTCTTTGTAGGTTTCCTCCTTCGAAACAAAACTCCACTCGTCGATTACTTGACCTTGGCTGTCGTTGAGGAGCACTTCGATTGCATCGAGTTGGCTCGGCTCGGCGTCGGCCTTCATGAAGACGACGAACTCGATGCCGCCCTCCCATCGTTGGGTTGCATTGTCGACGCCGCGGGCCACGAGTTGGGACACACCAAACAACGTCAACGAGACCGCTGCGACCAGGATCGACGCGAGGGTCAGCGCGATGTTGCGCCAAATGTTCTGGCCGGTCTCGGCCAGCAGGAAACGGATCTTTCCGATCACCGGTACTGGCCCCCAGATTGATCTCGGATGATTCTGCCGTCACTGAGCTCGATGACGCGGCGACGCATCGTGTCGACAATCCCTCGATCGTGTGTGGCCATCACGACGGTCGTGCCGGTGCGGTTGATGCGATCGAGAAGGCGCATGATGCCGACCGCGGTGTCGGGATCGAGGTTTCCAGTGGGCTCGTCAGCGAGGAGAATGAGTGGACGGTTGACAAAGGCTCTGGCGATCGACACTCGCTGCTGCTCGCCGCCGGATAACTCGTCTGGCAGGCGATGAGACTTGTCGGAAAGCCCGACCAGATCGAGAATCGCCGGAACCTGCTGGTCGATCACATGCCTGGGACGGCCAATGACCTCGAGGGCGAACGCCACGTTCTCAGCGACGGTTCGTTTCGGCAGCAGGCGAAAGTCTTGGAAGATGCAGCCGATATTGCGGCGGAGAAAGGGCACTTTCCAGCTCGAGAGCCCGACGATGTCTTTGCCTGCGACGTAGACCTTGCCCGTTGTTGGCTTCTCCTCCCGATTCAATAGCCGGATGAAAGTCGACTTTCCAGAGCCCGATGCACCGACGAGAAAGACGAATTCGCCTTTATCGATCTCGGCGGTCGCGTCGATGAGCGCCGGCGAGTTTGCGCTGTATTCCTTCGAAACGTTCTCGAGTCTGATCATGAGTTGGCGTCACCTTCGGCGCGGTTCCAGCGCAAGTAGGACTCCATGAAGGGGTCGAGGTTGCCGCCCAAGACCGAATCGATATTACCCGTCTCGTGCTCGGTACGGAGGTCCTTCACCATCTGATATGGCTGCAGCACATAGGAGCGAATCTGGGAACCGAAGCCAACGTTGCTGTTCTCGCCGCTGATGGCTGCGATCTCGGCGTCGCGCTTGCGCCGCTCGAGCTCGAGCAGTTTGGCCGCCAACATCTGCATGGCCTTGTCTTTGTTCTGGTGCTGACTGCGCTCGTTCTGACAGCTCGTGACTACGCCGGTCGGAAGGTGCGTGATGCGGACCGCAGAGTCGGTCACGTTGACGTGCTGGCCTCCTGCACCCGATGACCGGAACGTGTCGATCCGAAGTTCTTTCTCATCGATATCGATCTCGTTCGCCATCGCTTCGAAGAACGGTGTGACCTGCATGGCCGAGAAAGCCGTTTGCCGCTTGCCCTCGTTGTTGAACGGCGAGATCCGAACGAGGCGGTGCACGCCATGCTCGCCTTGCAAAAGCCCGTACGCATGTCGGCCTTTGATCATGAATTCCGCAGAAGAAATTCCGGCCTCGGTGCCATCGGATGCGTAAAGAAGCTCGTATTCGAAACCCCGACCGTCGGCCCAGCGCTGGTACATGCGAAGCAGCATTTCGGCCCAGTCCTGAGCATCCGTGCCGCCCTCGCCACTCTTGATCTGACACACCGCGTCGCGCTCATCGAATTCGCCGGTGAAGAGGGCCCGCAGCTCGAGATCATCGAGCTTTTTGGTCATGGACCCGACGGTCTCGTTAATCTCGGAGATCAACGACTCGTCGCCTTCCTCTCGGGCCATCTCGGCGAGTGTCTCGGCGTCTTCCAAACTGACGTGGAGGCCGTCGAAGAGGCTGATGTCGTCATTGACCGACGAGAGTTCGGTCTGGACGTTGCGAGCTTTGTTGGCATCGTCCCAGAGGTCGGGACGCGACATTTCGGCCTCGAGCTGGGGCAGCCGTGAGCGCTGGTCGCTGATCCGCAAATAGCCGGCAGCTTCGTCAAGGCGCTTTCGGAGCGCGGTAAAAGTGTCGGAGAAGTCCTGCATAGTTTCGATTCAGCGCCCGTGACAGTGCTTGAACTTACTACCGCTTCCACACGGGCACGGAGCGTTGCGGCCTACGTTTTCAAATTCGGTGTTCAGCTTCGGCGTTGGTGCCACTTTTTCCACCTTGTCGGAGGTCATAGGGCTCGGCGCGTCGGTGCGTTTCGATCCGTCGGCTGGCGCCTTGGTTGCCTCGGCCTCAACAATGGGTGCTGCGACCGCTGGCGCTGGCTCGTCCGACTTCACCTCGACGTGCATGATGTAGCGCACATACTCCGAGTCGATGGCTTCGATCATTTGACCGAACATCTCGAAGCCTTCGCGCTGCCACTCGGTAGCGGGATCCTTCTGCCCCATCGCACGGAGATGGATACCTTCGCGGAGGTAGTCCATTTCGTAGAGATGATCTCGCCACCGCTGATCGATCAGTCGGAGCATGATCTGACGTTCGACCTGGCGCATCGTGTCAGGACCAACGGTCTCTTCACGCTCTTCGTAGCGTTCAATCGCGTTGGCGGCGAGTGTCTCGTACAACGCTGCCGACGAGGGTTCCTCGGCGAAGGCATCGGCGTCGAGTTCTGTCGGCCAATACCCCTGCACCTCTGAATCGAGCGTGTCGACATCCCACTCTTCAGGATGTTCACGGGACGCGTGCGTTTCGATCAGCGTGTCGACGACCTTGGAAATCGCTTCGACGGTCTCGTCGCGGAGGTCTTCGCCTTCGAGAATATCGCGACGCCGGCTATAGATGACCTTGCGCTGTTCGTTCATGACCTCGTCGTATTTGAGGACATTCTTGCGAACTTCAGCGTTCTTTGCCTCGACGGTGTTCTGCGCCCGTTCGATTGCTTTGCTGACCATCTTTGCTTCGATCGGCACGTCGTCGGGGAGGGCCCGATCCATGACGTAGTTCATGGCACCCGTGGCGAACAGCCGCATCAGATCGTCTTCGAGCGAGAGATAGAAACGGCTCTCACCGTGATCACCCTGTCGACCGGAGCGGCCACGTAGCTGATTGTCGATTCGTCGGCTCTCATGTCGTTCGGTGCCGAGCACATACAGTCCACCGAGCTCTCGCACCCGGTCACCTTCTTCTCCACACGACGAGGTGTACTTGGCGAGAAGGTCTTCGTAACGAGCGTCGTAGTCTTCGGTGCCCGGTTCCAGCTGTTCGCCGCGCACGTCTCGCTCGGCAAGACCCTCTGGGTCGCCGCCAAGTTTGATGTCGACGCCTCGACCCGCCATGTTCGTTGCGACCGTGACGCCGTGTAGACGGCCGGCCTGGGCAACAACATGGCCTTCCTGGGTGTGCTGCTTCGCGTTCAGGACGGTGTGTTTGATCCCGCGTTTATCGAGGATTCGGCTGAGCTTTTCAGACTTTTCGACCGAGACGGTGCCGACCAGCACCGGCTGGCCGGTGCGGGAACGCTCTTGGAGGTCGTCAGCAACAGCGTTGAACTTGCCCTCCTCGGTCTTGAAAATGAGGTCGGCTTTGTCGTCGCGAACCACGGGAACATTCGTGGGAATCTGTGCGACCTGTAGGCCATAGGTGCCTGCGAGCTCTGCGGCTTCGGTCTGTGCTGTTCCGGTCATGCCTGCGAGCTTGTCGTATTGGCGGTAGTAGTTCTGCAGCGTGATCGTGGCGAGCGTTTGGTTCTCTTCCTTGATCTTCACGCCCTCTTTGGCCTCGACCGCCTGGTGCAGTCCGTCCGACCAGCGCCGACCTTCGAGCACACGGCCGGTGAACTCATCGACGATCTTGACCTCGCCGCCATCGACCAGGTACTCCTTGTCGCGCTTGTAGAGCTCTTTCGCCTTCAGCGAGGCGAGCATTTGATGGACAAGGTTCGCGTTCGCCGCCGCCGGATCGTAGAGATTGTCGATGCCGAGCGCGCCTTCGACCGCGTGGATGCCGGCTTCGGTCGGCGCAACGACCCGCTTTTCTTCGTCCACGTCGTAGTCGACGTCGCGCTGGAGCGAACGGGCAATGCTCGCGAACTTGTAATAGATCTGCGCTGCATCGGCAACGCGACCACTGATAATCAGCGGGGTTCGAGCTTCATCGATGAGGATCGAGTCGATCTCGTCAACGATGCAATACGTGTAAGTTCGCTGCACCCGCGCGGCCGAGGTCATGGCCATGTTGTCGCGGAGGTAATCGAATCCGAATTCGTTGTTGGTGCCGTAGGTGACGTCGGAGGCGTACTGCTCGCGTTTGAAAGTTGAGTCGCGGTTGCCAGGAATGATGAGGCCGACGGACAGACCCATCCATTTGTGGAGGCGGCCCATGTTCTCGGCGTCACGAGACGCGAGATAGTCGTTGACCGTGACGAGATGCACGCCGTTACCGGCGAGACCATTCAGGTAGACCGGCAAGGTCGAGACGAGGGTCTTGCCCTCGCCGGTTCGCATCTCGGCTACCCACCCGAGGTGCAAGGCCAGGCCGCCCATGAGCTGCACGTCGTAGTGCCGCATGCCGAGGGTGCGAATCGATGCTTCTCGAACAACTGCGAAGGACTCGACCAAGAGGTCATCGAGCGACGCCCCGTTCTCGATCTTCGTACGCAGCTCAGGGGTTTTCGCCTGCAGCTCCGCGTCGGAGAGCTTCTGCATCTCGGGCTCTAGAGCATTGATATCTGGAACGATGGCCTCCAGTGCGCGGATCTTCTTGCCCTCACCGCTGCGGAGGATACTTTTGAACATGCTCATAGCTGCACCACGCTACCCGCGTCAAGCTGAGAGCCAGTGTCACCGTGAGCTTTCTCACAGGATGTTCAGCTCACGACCAGCGAGGAGACGTATTGCAGGTCGGATGGTTGACTCCAGACCCTGGCGCAATCCCAATCCCTCTCTCGTGCTTCGAGAAGTATTGAATCATGGACCAACAAAACGCCCATGCGACGCGGGGCGACCGAACTGACCCAGTCGTGCCGCCCTTCGAGTGGCGGACTTCTTGATCGATGTCGAGGTAAACGTTCTTTCCCGCTTCTTTCACCCTTGCGCAGGGGTCAAGGTCCTCGGCGTACATCCAGAAACGTTCGTCGAAACCACCGAGCTGATTGTAGAAAGCTGCATTCATCAGCATGAACGCACCGTTCACTGCGCCAACTCGTTCGAGGCCCGAAGGCGGGAGATCAGAAATCGAGTACTCATTGTCTGAGCGCACGAACGGCACGCCGTAGTGGGCAGCGACATTTCGCAGTGTGGGAAGGCTTCTAGCGCATGCCCTGTCGTCGCCGTCCTCCGTCCGAAGCATGGGCGAGTACACACCGCAGTCCGGTGGAGCATCGTGAAACGCTGCGACAAACGACCGCAGCGCATCCTCGTCAAGAAGCTCCGTGTCTGGGTTGAGGACAAGCAGCAACGAACCACTGGCGTGCGTGGCGGCCACATTCGTCGTGCGTCCAAATCCCGGATTGCCTAGCATGCGAATGACGCGTACGTGTGGAAATTAATGAGGTATCGCTTCAGCGGCACCGTCCTCAGAGTTGTCGACCACGATAGTTTCCAACCGGACTCCACTCTGTCGACGAATCGATTCGAGTGCGCGACGCAGCGGAGCAAGGGGCCCATAGTGGACAATGAGAATCGAAACCTCAGGTATCAGCTCGATGTCGGCCCGAGAGTCCCGCAGGTCAGTGGTGTCACTGTCGGAAACGTGGTCGATCGTTGGCTGCGAGCTGTCCCTTCCTGCTGTCGCAGTGAAACCGAGAGGATCAACCGGCACGATGCGCCTGTTTGGCCAGATCGTCTTCGCTATCGGTCACGTCGATCGTCGAGTCGGTCAACGTGATCGTCGCTCCCTCAGAAAGCACACGGGTCAGGTCATTGTTCTCATGCTTCCGCCGACCCTGGCACACTACCGACCAGACGGTCTTGAAGATGAGTTGCATGTCGGTGCCATAGCTCCACTGGTCGATATAGAGGTTGTCGTATTTCAGGCGTTCCTCGATCGACGTATCGCCGACATACCCCACCACCTGGGCGAGGCCGGTCAGACCAGCTGGCATGCGATGACGCTCGTCGTATTCGGCGTATTCCTCACGGAATTTCTCGACGAACGCTGTCCGCTCTGGTCTTGGCCCAACGAGGCTCATGTCACCTCGAAATATCGAGAACAACTGCGGCAATTCATCCACCGACGAGCGCCTGAGGAAGCCGCCGACTCGAGTGATGCGCGACTCCGACGTCCACTCGGCATCGCCGTTTCCCACGGTCATCGATCGAAACTTCAAGACGACGATAAGTCGGCCATGATGGCCCACTCGTTCTTGTCGGAACAGCACTGGTCCAGGGCTCGTAAACCGAACCGCCATGGCGGCGATGGCCAGGACCGGCGAAACAACGATGATGGCGACCGCTGATGCAACGATGTCGGTGAGTCGTTTGAACTTCAGCGCTATCTGAGGGTGCGCCGAGCGTTGCACTCGCACCAGTGGGTAACCGCGCACGCGATCGGGGGTGAGTGAATCGAGGCCGACGCCCATAGCGAACAGACGCGGGACCACGTAGACGGGCAACCCCTGTGCTGCGGCCCACCGCGCTGCAGCGATCACCGTCGGATCGTCTCCCGCCGACGGCCCGATGATCACGCGGTCGATGTCGTGCTCGCTCACGAACGCGGGAATGTCCCCGACGGCGACAAGCGGCGTCTCCGAGGGATGACCTCGGCTCGGCGGCGTCGTGCCGACGTAGGCGACACCCTCGACCGTGACACCGTATGTGCGACGCAAGCGCAACTCGAGAATCAATTCGGAGGTGAGCTTGCCCACGCCGATCGCCAACGCCCGCGAACGGAGCCAGCCATTCGACCATAACCATTTCAACGTCGACGACGACACGGCCAGACCAACGACTGCGCCCAACCACAGACCTACGACCAGGCCCATCGCGTCGCCAATCGTCGGGACGGCAGCTGGAGTTAGACGAGCAACCGACAAGCCAAGGAGCACACCCAACGCCACGGCGGTAAGGAGCCGCGAGAACATCGACGACACATCGGGAACCATTCGCGTGCGGTAGACGCCCTTGAATCCGAGAAGCGCCGCGACCGAGAGAATCGCGACCGCAGTGGGGATGATGGGGGCCGACAGCAATAGGCCTGCAATCAAGCCAACAATAGCCACGCCACCGACCGTGCACACGACGACCAGCGCCGTGGCGACACGCGTTGGATGCCGCCAACGAGACCCTCTTCGCGACAACACGCGCACGAAGATTTCCGCCAATAATCCGCATTTCCGCCGAACGCTCATCGCCCCTCTTCTAAACTTCGCCTTCGCCTCACATCGAGTGGCCGCCCTCACTCAAAATGCTACTGTAACACTTACCATATTTTGCGATGTCGCGCAAGGCGCGACCTACTTGTTCCACTATTAGTAAGTCGCAACTTCGAGGACCCGACTCTCGACCTTCGTGGAGCGAACACTTCGGCCGAACATAGACACGCGATTTGCCGCGCTGCTGATGCCCTTGCGTCAGATACCACGCCTGGCGAATGGGACACCGGAGACGCGTTGGCTATAGTGCGGCCTCGCTGGCGACGACACCGGAAGAGGCATGGCCACCAACGAAATTCGGGTTCTGTCACTTCGTGACTATGTATCGATCTTCAGGTCGAGGGCCGTCTGGATTGTCGCGGCGATCGCCGTCGCGCTCGCGATAGCGTTCGCATTCTCCGCACTGCGCACGCCGCTCTACCGAGCCGAGGCTCGGGTTCGAGTCGAGCCCGCAGCGAGCAGCCTCGTCGGTGACAACAGCAATGTCGCCAGCAACGTTCGAGACCGCAATCTTCAAAACGAAGTCGACTTCGCCGAATCCGATCGGGTGGCCGCCAAGGCCCAAGAAGACTACGGCGCCATCATCACCGCCGACGTCTCACCTGCCGGGTCGTCGGACAAGCTCATCTTCACCGCAGTCGACGACAGCGCCGTCCGGGCAGCCGAAATAGCCAACATTTGGGCTGAATCATTTGTTTCTGAACGACGTGCGGCGTCTGGTGAGCGGTATCTAAATTCCCTAGCCGTGATCGATACACGACTGGACGAAATCGCCGCCGACCGTGGTGAGCTCGAGCAACAACGAGCAAGCGCTGCCGACACCGCACCTATCGACAGCCAGCTGGCCGCGCTCGACAGCGCGGAGTCGGGCTTGCGAGAACAACTCAACGACATCGACGTGCTCATCGAGCTCAATCAGAGCGGCACCGTCTCCATTCTCAACGCTGCAACGCGACCCGATGGCCCCTTCTCCCCCAACTGGCCGCTGAACATCGCGCTCGGCCTGATTGCTGGCACCTTGTTCGGTGCCGGCCTAGCTCTGGCCCTCGAGGCACTGGACGACACGATTCGAATTGCCGACCAATTGCGTGCAGCCATGGACGATTCGTCCGTACTCGCAGCCATTCCGCCACCACGTTCGGGCCGAGGTGCAAAGGGTGACTCACCAGGATTCACCGAAGCCTTTCGCTCGTTACAACTCGGTATCGAATTCAGCAAAACGAAGGGAACCACACTTCATTCCGTGTTGATAACAAGTCCAAACGCGAGTGAAGGAAAGTCGACAGTAGCTGCCAACCTTGCAATGGCTTATGCGCGATCTGGGTCCATCGTCCTACTCATTGACGCAGACATGCACAACCCCACTCAAGCCGACTTCTTTGATATCAGTCCCGGGCCTGGCTTGGCCGAGCAGCTCGAAGGACGCGAGACCGCAATCCTCTTCAAGGAACACCGCTCAGCGACGCCACGGCTGGCGGTTCTCCAAGCCGGCCGAGCCACGGCGCCGCCATCACAGCTGCTCAGCTCGGTCGAAGCGCTCGAATTCATCCGCCACATATCAAGTGAGTTCGACATCGTAATCATCGACTCGCCGCCACTACTGCCAGTCGCCGATACCCGGACCCTCGCCCGCCTCGCCGACGCCACGATCCTCGTTGCGATGGCCAACGAGACAACATCGAGCCAGGTAGAAGACGCCATGAGGCAGCTCGAGCAGGTCGGAGTCTGTCCACTTGGCGGAGTCCTCAACGGCGTCGAACACGGCACGGGCGACTACTACGGGTCCAAATGAGACAGTGACCTCACTGGCATCGCCACCAAGGCAGGGCTAAAACCAAAACTGCCCGGCCGCAAGCAGCCGGACAGAATCAGAATCGAGATGCGACGAGGCTACGCCGCGTCGATGAGCCCGACATCGCCGTCGTCACGGAGATACACGACCGCAGACAAGTTCGTCTCAGCATTGGTGAACAAGAAGAAGTCGTGGCCGAGGAGCTCCATCTGAAGAACCGCGTCATCTGCGGTCATCGGCTCTATAACGAATTGTTTCTTCTTGACGATCTTGGAAACGTTCTCATCGATCGGAACCGGGCTATCGCCCGAGATTGGCAGAGGCTCGTCCAAACGGATCGAGATCTCGCCGCTGTGTTCGTGGCGGTGCAGCTTCGTCTTCAACTTGTGAAACTGATGCTCCAGCTTTTCGATCGCGATGTCGATCGCGGTATACGGATCGGGTGCGGTGACTTTCGTACGAACGTGGTGCCCGTGGCCTTCCACCGTCACTTCGCAAATCTCTTTGTCTGCAATTCTTGGATTTCGTTCCTCGCAGAAGTGCACGTCAGCTCGCTCCAAACCAGGAACATATTTGTCGAGCCTCGCGAGCTTCGATCGGGTTAAGTCTTCCAACCGATCACTCACATGGGTTCGACGAGAGCTGATGTTCACCTGCATGGGCATCCTCCGTTGTGTCTTCTGTTGTGACATTCGACACTACAACACTCCGGCTTGAGGCGCAGACCCCAGATTTCGCAGACGTAGCCGATCTGGCGCTCAGCCCACGGGCGACCGATCGGGGCTCGGAGTGGCGGCGAGCGCGACGAACGACGTCGAACGGGCTCCGGCAAGACCCAGGGTTATCGCACACGCGACGGCCGTGGCGCCCGTCGTGATCACGTCGTCGACGAGTAAGACGCGTTCGGGAACACGGCTGAGCGCACGGAACTCAACCCCCTGACGTTGGACTCGTCCACGGCCGAGCTGCGAGCCGTCATCGACACGCGACAACGGCGTCGAGATCGGCACGCCGAGCCGACGAGAGATGCGCTTGGCGATGAGCGCCGGGAGATCGAAGCCGCGTTCGCGCACACGGGCCACGTTTCCTGGCACCGAAACGATTGTGTCGTATTCCCGGTTGAGCGACGGGACCAACGCATCGACCAACGGGGTCAGGACGTATCGGCGGTTACGAAACTTCACCGCGGTCACGAGCTCTGCTCCGGTCCCCTCGTATCGGCAGAGCACCGTCGACTGCTCGATTCCGAGCAACGGCGGCACCGCTGGCGCAAGCAGACGGTCGACACAGATGTCGCAAACACCGTTGGCGGGCGCGTGACAGACCACGCATAAACTCTCGAACAGCCACATTGCCGACACCATACGGACGGCCACTGACATCATTGGGTTCGCAATAGAACGTCACGATTTCGAAAGCTGCTCGCGCGGCGGCCGGAACAAAGCCTGCGGCGCCGGTCACACCAAACCACCCTCCGTGACGCCCACGGAGGGTGACTCACGCCGGGATTAGTAGCGGTAGTGATCCGGCTTGTACGGCCCGTCGACGGCAACACCGATGTAGTCGGCCTGTTCCTTACTCATCTCCGTGAGTCGAACGCCAAGGTGTTCGAGATGCAGACGAGCGACCTTCTCGTCGAGATACTTCGGAAGCGTGACGACCTTTGGAGCCGGATCGATGTACGCCTCGGCGTTCGCGTGAAGCTCCATCTGGGCGAGCACCTGGTTCGTGAAGCTAAACGACATCACGAAGCTCGGGTGGCCAGTGGCGTTGCCGAGGTTCAGCAAGCGACCCTCTGACAAGACCAAGACCGAGTGGCCATCGGGGAAGACGTACTCGTCGACCTGCGGCTTGATGTTTGTGCGCTGCACGTCGGACATCTTCTCGAGGCCCGCCATGTCGATCTCGTTATCGAAGTGGCCGACGTTGCCCACGATGGCCTGGTGCTTCATCCGGGCCATATGTTCGGCAGAGATGATGTCCTTGTTGCCTGTGGTGGTGATGAAGAGATCGGCCTTCTCCATCACATCTTCGAGGCGAAGCACATCGAAGCCCTCCATTGCGGCCTGCAAGGCGCAGATTGGATCGACCTCGGTCACGATGACCTTGCATCCCTGACCCTTCAGCGACGCCGCTGCGCCCTTGCCAACGTCGCCATAGCCACACACGACCGCGGTCTTGCCGCCGAGCATCACGTCGGTGCCGCGGTTGATGCCGTCGACGAGGCTGTGGCGGATGCCGTAGAGGTTGTCGAACTTCGACTTGGTCACGGCGTCGTTGACGTTGATGGCCGGGAACAAGAGCTCGCCAGCATCACGCATGTGGTACAGACGATGAACACCTGTCGTGGTCTCTTCAGACACGCCGCGAATGCCCGGCGCGATCTTGTGCCAGAACTGGCTGTGCTTCGCTGCGATCTGGCGGAGTTGCTCCATGAAGACGCCTTCTTCTTCGGACGCGTCTTCGCTGGTCTCGGGGATGGCACCGGCCTTTTCGAACTCGAGTCCCTTGTGCACGAGCATCGTGGCGTCGCCACCGTCGTCGAGAATCAGGTTGGGGCCCTGCCCATCAGGCCAGAGAAACAGCTGCTCGGTGGCCCACCAGTACTCCTCGAGGCTCTCGCCCTTCCAGGCAAACACGGGGATGCCCTCCGGGTTGGATGCCGTACCGTTCGGGCCACAGGCCACAGCTGCTGCGGCGTGATCCTGGGTCGAGAAGATGTTGCAGGTGACCCAACGAACCTCGGCGCCCAGAGCGATCAGGGTTTCGATCAGCACCGCGGTCTGAATGGTCATGTGAAGCGAGCCTGCGATGCGAGCGCCCTTGAGCGGCTGGGCGTCGCCGAACTCTCCTCGAAGTGCCATAAGTCCGGGCATTTCATGCTCGGCAAGGCGAATCTCTTTACGGCCGAATTCGGCAAGATCTAGATCAGCGACTTTAAAGTCGGTGGTTGTCATCAGTGGCTCCTAAGCGCACGCGCGTCAAATACTGTTCGAGACGGCTGGGGCCAACTGGCCTCGAAAACGTCTGTTCAGCCGCCGCCAGTGTAGAGCGAGTCAGGACCCGACTGTGGCAACGAATGACAACGCTTCGCCCGACACCTCATAGGAGCCGTCAGAAGGTCGAATCCATAGTGCGTCGCCGGGTGCGATCTCGTACCGACGGTCACCGCTGCGCACGGTCGTCGTGCCCTCCACGCCCACGAGGATTTCCGGTCCGCTCGGTTCGTGCATCCAGCCGTCGACGTTGTGCAACCTGATCAAGCAGAACTCGGGAGCGGGAACCACGTACTCGGTAACGTCGCCGATCGCCGGATCGAAGATGCTGGGCAACCGCCCGTCGGGGTCAACAATCGCCAATAGTGCGTCGACGTCGATCGGCTTTTCAGTCAACCCACAGCGAAGAACATTGTCGCAGTTCGCCATGATCTCGACACCAAATCCGTGCACATAGGCGTGCAGGACACCCGGACCTAGATAGACCCCTTGCCCAGGCTGCAGAACGAGACGATTCAACAAGATCGCTGCAAGTACGCCTCGATCACCGGCGTGGGAAACGGCCAAGCGCCGAATCAGCGCCGCGTCATCGGGGCGGGCGATACTCCTGACATCGGTCAGCGAAGCAATGGTGGACTCAATCTCCTCCGCATCACTCGCCATGATGAACTGGAGTCCTCCGAGCGCACCGCTGCGTTGGACAGCCTCACGGAGGCGATTCAGTTGCGGCCGCGAAAGGTCGTCGATGAACGCGCAGAGTTCATCGTCCTCACGGAATCCGACAAGCGCCTCGAACGGGGTCAACGCCACGATCAGTTCGGGCTTGTGATTGGCGTCGCGAAACGATCGCGACGCCGACGTCAACGAAACGCCTGCCGCGTTCTCACGTTCGAACCCAACAACCGCCTGTTCGCTCGACGGATGCACCTGAATGCTGAGGGGCGAACCAGCAGCGAGGAGCTTGAGAAGGTACGGAAGACTTTTCCCGAAACGGTCGGCGATATCGACACCCAGCTCGACCTCTGGGTCATCGTCGATCGCTTGCAGAAGGCCGATGTTGTCGCTTTCGGGCAAGATCGCGGTCGTAGCCGGATGTGCGCCGAGCCAGAGCTCGGATTCAGGGCGCGCCGACGACGCCTTCCCGCGGAGATTCGCAAGATGTGTGGTCGATCCCCACGCGTAGTTCTTGATGACACCGACAAGGCGTTCCATGTGAAAGCTCCGGCCTTCAGGCGTCGAAGGTAAGGGCAATACCCGTTTCTGAGGCCAACGTCGTCAAACGATCGTGCTCGGCATCGTCGAGCGTCTCGGCCTTGTCGATCAGCATGATTGGAATGTCGTCCACGATCGAGTATCGCAACTTGAGGCGCGGATTGTAGAGCGCGCCCTCGGCTTCGAAGTACAACAGGGGTCCCTTGTCGCTCGGACACGCGAGTATTTCGAGCAGTTGCGATGCGAGTGCCATGGGGCCAACGTTACCGGCCATGACCCGACTGCGGAGCACGATCAGGTGTGCCCAGCATGATGTTGCGAACCTCAGCGACTCGCCGATCGACCTCGCTCGTCGTTCGTGCCTCGAGGTTTAGTCTTAGCAAGGGCTCGGTGTTCGATGCGCGAATGTTGAACCACCAGTCGCCAACGTCGACCGTCAGTCCATCGAATCGGTCCTGGGAAGCGTCGGCGTAGGCGTTGGCTACCCGCTCGATCACCGCGCTGCTGTCGTCGACGCTCGTGTTGATCTCGCCCGATGCCCGATAGCGCCGGAGTGGCTCGACCAGCTCGTGCAAGGGCTTACCAGCAGCACACATCGACGCGAGGACCACCACTGCAGTGATCAAACCCGAGTCCGCTCGATAGTTCTCTCGGAAGTAGTAGTGCCCGGAGTGCTCCCCGCCGAACGCCGCGCCGGTCTCCTTCATTTGTGCCTTGATGAAGCTGTGTCCGACTCGCGTTCTGACCGCGATGCCGCCTTTTTCCGCGATGAGTTCGGGCACCACCTTTGAACAGATGAGGTTGTACAGGATCGTGGCGCCAGGTTCGCGCTCGAGAACCCGCTCCGCCACCAACGCTGTCGTCAAAGAACCCGAGACTCCTTCCGCTGCTGCATCGACCAAAAACACCCGATCGGCATCGCCATCGAATGCGAGTCCGATGTCGGCACCGACCTCGAGAACTCGCGACTTGAGATCGACCAGGTTCTCCTCATTCAGCGGATCGGCTGGATGATTCGGGAACGTGCCATCGAGCTCCTCGTACATAACCTCGAGCTCAAACGGAAGGTGTTTAAAGACCGCGGGAACCACCAATCCACCCATGCCATTCGCCGTGTCCGCCACGATCTTCAGCGGCGCCAGCGCATCGACATCGATGAAGGACAGGACGTGTTGGACGAAGTCTCCAAGCACGCTTCGAGCCGAGTGCGCTCCGGTCGTGTGGGCCGAAGGGAGGAGCGTTCGCGCCATTTCTTTGACGTCGACGAGGCCGGTGTCACTTCCGAGCGGGGCTGCGCCTTTCCCGCACATCTTGATGCCGTTGTACTCGGCTGGATTGTGCGATGCCGTGAAGACGGCGCCCGGCACATCCATCGAACCCGACGCGAAGTACAACATGTCGGTCGAGATCAATCCGATGTCGACCACGTCGACGCCCTGGGTCATCGCTCCATGAGAGAAGGCAGCTGCGAAGTCTGGGCCGGTCGGACGCATATCGTGGCCGACAACAATCGTGTCAGCCCCCTCGGTTTCGACCATGAACTTCCCAAACGCTGCACCGATGTTTCGACTCAGCGCTTCGTCGAGCTGTTCTGGTGCGAGGCCGCGCACGTCGTAGGCCTTGAAGATTGCATCTATATCGCCCACAGGCTCACCCTTGTTTCAGATTTTGCTCGCGCTCCCATTGGCCGGACCGAGCGATCATTCAGTCTGGCAGCGTGGCGTGAGGCAACATCGCGACGCGCTCGGGATCGGTGTATTCGCCCCGCGCCGACCAACGCCGAATTCGTCCAAGATCGACGAGCAGCCGGAAAGTGTCGCGAACGACATTCACGGTCGACGCATCGGTCGCCGCGATCGTCATCGGCACTTCTCGAAGCGTGAGACGCCAGCGTTCGACGAGATGAAAGATCTCTATATCGAAGGAGAAACCGTTCAGCTTCGTTTTCTCGAAGATGAGCTCGGCAACATCGCTGCGGAACCCCTTGCAGCCCGCTTGGGTGTCGCGATATTGCCCGAGCAGGAGGAGATGGGTGGCGAGATTTACGAGACGGCCGCCGACATCGCGCAGCAGACCCGCACTCGTTTGAGTGACGAGACGCGAGTCGCGCCGTGATCCAACAACCACATCCCAACCATTCTCGAGCTCCGCCATCAGTCGGATGATCTCCGCCGGACCGTACGCAAGATCGGCATCGAGGAAGATACGGCTTCGGCCCTGAGCAGCGAGCATGCCAGCCCGCACAGCTCCGCCCTTTCCGACGTTCTCAGGAAGCTGAATTCCCTGAGCGAGACCGGTTAGCGACGCCGCGTCCGCAGTGCCATCGTCCGACCCATCGTCGATGACCAAGATCTCGAAGTCGGTCGGATCGATGAGGGTCGAGAGATGACCGTGCAGCGCGTGAATTGTCGACGAGATCCTCTCGGCTTCCTTGTAAGCAGGAACAACAACGGAGAGCCGAAGCGGATCCGACGGCGTTGGTCGTCGAGCGGGCGAGCCCTGTTCGGCTTTCACGATGCGGAACAGAAACCAACGGTTCGACATCGCTCGGACGACAGCCGCAGCGGCGATCGCAAACGCTTTGGCGCTCCATCCACGATCATCGGCGGAGTACAGGACGAGCAGGTCGACCGCTCCTGCGATGGTGATCGAGGAGATAAACGCGACGGGGCGGTGAATCCATCGGAGGTTCGGGTCATTGCGCAGGGTGAATCGGCGGTGAAGGGAAACGCCAACAATCGCTGCCAAGACGAGGACGGCGATATCTGCGGACCACCAACTAAAGCCACTCTCCTGCAGCAACAGGTAGCCGGCGAAGTCGATCGCTGTGGCGATGAGCGCAACGGCCACGAAGAGCCGAAGCCTGCGGGTCATGGGACGCTCGGGGGTGCGGGCGTGTCGAAGTCCTCGTCAGGGATCAGCGCAATAGGTTTTGGTCGAATCCGTGCGCCGATTGCCATGGCTAGCACTGCAGCGATTCCGAGCAGGGTCAAGATGGTGGCTGACCAATCGGCAGCGGTTCTCCCGAAGACCAGCTCCACGTCTGCCTGGGTCGGGACGACGACCATGAAGTTCGGAGCGACGCGATATGGCCCGTCGGCACCGATTGTTTTCCAGCTCGGGAAATACGACGCCCTGATGAGCACCGGTGTGCCGACCTGATCGACGCTGAAGGAAATCCGGTCGGTTTCGGCCACGATGTTGGAAACCGTTGTGGTCTCGACGATTTCATCGATGGGCAAGATCTCAGACAGAGCAAGGTCCTCAGGGCCGATCGAACCTGCAAGCGTCGCGCCCTCAGCCTCATATCTCGGACTGACGTCGTCGACGTCCACCCGACGCCAGGCCTCTGGCCCCGCCGAGGCAGGGCGAACAGCGTCGAGCTCGTCGAACCACTCGATCCCCACGTCGAGCCATTGGTCCTGATGATTGCGAACACCGTCGATCACGACCGGTGCAACATCGAGCGCCTCGACCAGAACCGCCTGCGTTTCGAAAATAACCCACGGCGACGCCGTCGTGATCTCGGCGAGCATCGGATGGGCGCGGGCTGCCTTAATCGTCTGGGGAGAAAAGGCGAGGTAGTAGCGAACGCCGAGTTCGTGCATCCGATCGACGCCTCGATCGATGTCAAACTCACCGTACGGCAGGTCGCGCATTGCCCGAGACGGTCCGCCGACCGTCTGATCAGCACCGGCCTGGCGACTCGGCCCAGACAGATCGCTCTGCAACATGAAGTGGTAAGGAACCGTAGGCGTCGCCTCGAAAAACAGCCCTTCCATCGAACCGATACAGCCGTCGGTCCACATCGGGAGCAGCATCATCGCCATCGTGGTTCCGTAGCGGTTGAGCTCGGGTGCAAACTCCCACATCGCTCGCCCGCAGCCGACCTGCTCGCCAACACCGGCCATAGTGCGCTGAACGTATTGGTATTCTTCCCAGCCGCCCTGGCCAACATCGCCGGGCGAGCCCAGCGTTGCAGATTTCGCTTCGAGGCCCGAAAAGTTCCACGTCGACCAACCCGGTATGAAGCTGTTGTCATTCGACGTGATCGCGACTCCTCCGAAGGTCCAAGAACGCTCGCCGCCGGATTCATTGGTGCCACCCAGCGTGTTCAGCGCGAGCCCAAGCAGGATGAAGATCGAGGTCATCACCACGATCGGCGCAGCGAGTAGCGCAGCCCGGCGGTTCGATAGTCCAAAGATCGAAGAGCGTGGTTCGACTTGATCGCCGTCGTCCATCGAGATTTCGTTGGCCGAACCAACGGCTTCGCCGCCGTCGATGGTTAGAACGGTTGGAGGTGGATCGGTCGCCAGCGCATCGAGATCCGACGATCGCTCCTTGAAAGTCGCGTAGAGCCGCTGTGCACTAAGGAGCACAGCGACAAGCAGAGTGACCAAAGCGAGCATCGCAACCACTAACCACCATGCGCCCTCGATCGTGGTGACGGTTTCGCGTGTGACGTCCCGCGCCGGCGTGGCCAACAACAGACCTCCAGCGCACACGGCCGCGACAACCTCGTGAGAGAGGAGTCCCCTGCCGAGTTGACGAGGAATTTCGGTTCCGAGGACGGCGACGACCATGACGATCGCCAGAACTCGAAACGTGTAGCCGGCTGCGTCGGTGAGATAGTCCGCATCGGTCCCGGGTTCGGGCCAGACCTTCGCATCTCGGATCTGCGTTGGGAGGAGAAGGACTCTCGACGACGCGAGCAGCACGAGGCGGATCACGAACGGTGCCTTCACCAGTTCGACGATGAGCAAGTAGACGCCGACGCCTGCAAGGAGGGTCACGCTCAAGTAGTAGAACGGCAGAATTCGGGCGTTCCAAAGACGGCCGTCTGGGAAATAGATGAAGCCGAGTGCCATCAGACCTGCGGTCAACCCGAGCAGACCTCCGAGTTCAACGCGGCGGATGAGTGACAGCACGAGACCCAAAGCAGCTAGAACCAATAACACCGGTAGCGGCGGGTAATCGCTCAGGACGTTCGCTGGGTTGAGATTGCTTCGGGTTACCAGCGGCGAGTGCAGGATTTCGATCCGCTCCCAGCCCATGTCGTTGAGATAGTCGGTTCGAAGGAAGAACGGAAGCACCCAAAACGCACTGAGCATCGCGGACAGCGTTCCGGCGGTCAGCATCCACGGAACCGAACGAAGGCGACCCTGAATGAGCCTGACGGCCATGACGAGGAACACAGCAGCGAGCAAGAAGAAGGCGGGTAGCAGGTGACTCAAGCCGGTGAGCGCAATGAAGATCGCCGCCTGGATCTTGTACTCGCCAGTTCTGGTCCCTCGGATGATCAGACCGAGTGCAACAAGCGAAAAGCTCAACGAGATCGAAGCTGCGAACTCGCCGGCGAGCGTCGATGCGATGTTGCCGCCGTAGATGTTGAACGAGCGGTCGAAGGCGAACGCCAAACTCGCAACCGAGAGAACAGCCGGCCCAGGAAATCGAAGACCGCCGAAGTGGCCCAACGCCCAGGCCGCCACCGGAAACATCACGACGCCGCTGACAGCGATCAACTTGAACGCAATGTTGTACGGCAGCCCGATCAGGAGCGGCGCCAAGATAGCGAGGGCGACGGTGAGCCGCACACTGAGGAGCCGACGTCCGACCAGCCGGGTCGAGATGGCCATCACTGCAAGAGCGAGGACGAGCGGAATCGAAATAATCGGGTGCAAACCCACGTCGAGAATCACGATCGCGAGCGCAGGAAGCACCATATAGAAATGGAAGGCCGGGAAGCCCGAATACCAGTCGGGGGTCCAGCCACTTAGTCGGAACCGCGGCAAAAGCTCGTCGCGCAGGAACGCCGGCCCCCAGACATGGGCGCCCATATCGCCACCGGTCGGCGTGGAATTCGAAAAGATCAGGTCCGGCTGCAACTGCCAGAAGACGAAGACCGCGCTAGCGATCACCACGATCGCGGTAACGACCTTCTCCAGTCGGTCCGCGTCGAAACTCTCAGGGCTCACCGACGTCATGGCGCTAGCATTCCACTCGTGGCACCCCAGATGGTGTTCTGCTACCCGCAGAATCTGCAAGCTCGGTGAGAACGCCCTTCAAACTGTACCTATCACCCGCAGCTTCCCATTGACGAACATCGCAATGTGAACACGAGTGCAGGGTTCGCTTGGCCGCCTCGATGTCGAGCGTGATTGCGATCATTGCGCGATCACACTTGCTGCACTTTCGTGGTTGTACCGCCGATTGCTTCATCTCGACCACCTCATCTGTCATCTGCCAACGATCGACAGCGCCGTGAGAACCTGTCGACGGCGTGGCTAACGAGGTGAGCTGCCGCGGGCGCTGTCGCCCAGATTTGAGCCGATTGGCCCACAGTCGGTAGTACGAACGGGCTGGTTCAAGCACCGCTGGTAGAGACGAAGAGCACCACGAGCGTGAACGAGTTGAAGGTCATGTGGGCAATGACGGCCGGAAGTAGCCGGCCGCTGCGCCATGCAATGATCCCGAAGCCGAGCCCAGCAACGGTGAGGGGTGCCAGCTCGATCAGCGAGAGATGTACTGCGCCGAAGACGAGGCTGGCAACGCCAATCCCGATGATCGGGCCAAACCGGCGCACGAGCGATGCTTGGACGATTCCCCGATAAAAGAGTTCCTCAACAATCGGGGCTCCAACGGCGACCGCGAGGACGAGGACAATGACAT
Source organism: Verrucomicrobiales bacterium (assembly GCA_047638715.1). Lineage (GTDB taxonomy): Bacteria > Actinomycetota > Acidimicrobiia > Acidimicrobiales > SHLQ01 > SHLQ01. Next base: position 38,444 of record JBLIMK010000005.1, on the reverse strand, counting down.
CGAGTGGCCCAGCGATGCCGTCGACGAGGGCCAGGGCACGTCCCGACGGTTCGAAATCTCCGAGAACCGCCTGCATGACAATGCCAACGATGACCATCATCGGGATTTGGAGAAACAGTCCAACGCCAATCCCGGCCGGCACGTCACTGATCTCGCCGCGCAGCGACCACCCTGTCCGCACTCGTTGGAGCGCTCCGGCTGCCAACCAGGACACGCCGATCAGTGCTATCCATCCGGGGATCAGCAGCAACATCTGCCACAACAGCGGCACGGCGTCGTTGCGGAGCGCCTCGCCGTTCGTCAGCTGAGCAACGGTACGCCCGAGGTGACCTCCTGGCCGTTCGGCAGTGAAAACCGAATAGTTGCCGACCGCCAACAACCCGAGGTACGCGGTGCTGCCGATGAAGATCGATGCAACCCAGGCGAGCGTTGCTTCGCCAAGACCCCAGTGATGTCGACCCGGCGCCGAAGCTGCCGTCCGGTCAGCTGGGGTTGGCGAGTCGGCCACCTCTCAGCTGGCGTGCAAGGCGTAGATGCCTCGCGGCGAGCGTTCGTCGTGCAACTCCCAGCCAGAGGGTGGTGTCGAACGATCAGCGTGCACAGCGCAGAGGTCGTGTGTCATCGGATGTGACTCGACATGCAGGTCTTCCATCCAGACGAGCTGAGATCCGTAGTCGTACGACATTGTTGCGGCAGCTGAGACGGAGCAGATTGGGCGAGCGCAGCTTCGATTCATGGAGCCGAGCGTAGTTCGACCGTCGAACGCCAGCGCGGACCGCGCGACTCAAACCACCCACCGCGCGAGGCCCTGACCCCTAATCGCGTTTAGGGGTCAGGCCCCTAAATGGTGTGAGGGTGTGGCGAGGCCGAGCGTGTCTCACCGAAATCTGGGAATTCTTCATATCAATATGGGTTGAACACCTAACACTGAGACGACGATCTCCGATTTGATAAACAAGCAACTAGGGTATTTTTCATGGCACCAACCCCTCCGAAGCCACCGTCCGCTCCAGCGCCTGAGCGGTCGAACACGGCCAGAATGGCAACGTGGGCATTCTTCGCGCTCGTGGTCTTCACCATGCTCGCGTTCTTCAACACCGATCGATCCTCCGGCGATGAGGTCTCATTCACCGAGTACATCGCCCGGGTCGAGGACGGCGTTGTCCGGAGCGTCGAACGGAACAACGCCACGGGCGAGATCACGTTCACACTGAACGATTCGTCCGAAACCGTGTTCGCAACCAGTGGACCGGTGCCAGCATCAGAGGCTGAACTCGAGCTCTTGAACCAGAAGGTTCCACCTGCGACCGCAGACAATCTAGAAGCGGGCGTCACGTTCGTGACCCCATCGGAGAACGCACTCGTTCAGCTCTTGTTCTTCTTGCTCCCCGTTGGACTCCTCATTGGTTTCTTCGTGTGGATGCAGCGTCGAGCCCAAGGGCAGATGGGCGGCATCATGAACGTCGGTCGCTCGAAGGCCAAGACCTACACGACCGAACGACCCGGTACGACCTTTGACGACGTCGCTGGTTATGCCGGCGTGAAGCGTGAAATCACCGAGGTCGTCGACTTTTTGAAGAACCCCGATCGCTTCTCCGAGATCGGCGCACGAACCCCCAAGGGTATGCTCCTCGTCGGCCCTCCTGGAACGGGCAAAACGCTGATCGCACGTGCGGTCGCCGGCGAAGCTGGCGTTCCATTCATGTCGGTTACCGGTTCGGACTTCATGGAGATGTTCGTCGGGGTCGGCGCAAGCCGCGTCCGCGACCTGTTCGAGAACGCCCGCAAGATGGGTCGAGCCATCATCTTCATCGACGAGATCGACTCGATCGGTCGAAAGCGCGGCGCTGGCATGGGTGGCGGTCATGACGAGCGTGAGCAGACGCTCAACCAGATGCTGTCCGAGATGGATGGTTTTGAATCCTCCGAAGGCATCATCATGTTGGCCGCCACGAACCGCCCCGACATCTTGGACCCAGCACTACTCCGTCCGGGCCGATTCGATCGTCAAGTCGTCGTTCCGCTCCCCGAGCTCGACGATCGCAAAGAAATCCTCGCCGTGCACCTGAAAGGGAAGCGCAGCGAGCCCGATCTCGATGTGAGTGTCATCGCCCGAGGTACGCCAGGAATGAGTGGCGCCGATCTCGCAAACTTGGTCAACGAAGCTGCCCTGTTCGCTGTTCGAGCAGGCGACACCAAGATCGGAATGTCGCATTTCGACGCGGCACGCGATCGAGTTCTGCTCGGCATCGAACGCACCTCGATGGTCCAAACGAAGGAAGAGGTCGAGCGGACTGCGTATCACGAAGCCGGGCATGCGCTTTGCGCTGCGGTGCAGGACAACCACGACCCCGTCCACAAAGTCACGATCATCCCGACGGGAATGGCACTCGGCGTCACGATGACGCTGCCCGTCAGCGACCGTCACTCGATGGACAAAGATGAAGCTGAAGCGATGATGGTCATGGCCATGGGCGGACGAGTCGCCGAAGCACTCGTATTCAACGAGTCATCCTCAGGCGCCGCAAACGACCTGCAACAGGCCACGAACGTCGCCCGACGCATGGTCACCGAATGGGGCATGAGCGAAATCTTGGGCCCCATGTCGCTGTCCGACTCTGGACCGGTCTTCCTCGGCGAAGACATGATGGGGACAAAGTCACATTCGCCAGACACCGCTCGGCTCATCGACGAAGAGACGCGGCGCATTCTGATCAAAGCCGAAGACCGATGTCGCGAGCTACTCATCGAGTACCGAAACGGTCTGGACCTCATTGCCCGATCCCTGCTCGAGCACGAGAGCATCAACGGCGACGAGGTCTATCGCCTACTAAATCTTTCGGGCGCCAACCTGACACTTCCAAGCGTGACAGCACTCACCGCCGATGCGGCCGCAGCCGCTGACGACGGAACCGAAGCCCCAGTGGAACAAGATGCAGCCGAACAAGATGCGACCGAAACCGACGACCTCGAGGAACTTGCCGACAGCGATGTCAGCGATCTCGAAACAGCGGAATAGTCCACTCACGGCCGACGCTACGTCGTTATGACCCAGGTACTCATCGTTTGTGCTGTGGCTGCTCTGGCGCTCGCTGTGGGTTGGATCATGCAGCGTCGGGCCCCCGATGCGCCGACCGCGCCCGTCACGCACACGACCCCGACACAACTCGACAGAACCGATTTCGTCCGACCCGAAGCCCCATGGCTCGTCGTCGTCTTTACGTCGTCGACATGCGAGACCTGCGCAAAGGTCTGGACATCGACCGAACTCGTCGAGAGCGACGATGTTGCGATTCAGAACGTCGAAGTGTCGACCGATGGTGCGCTCCACGATCGTTACGACATCACCGCGGTTCCTGCGGTCGTCATCGCTGATAGCGACGGCATTGCCCGAGCCTCATTCCTCGGACCACCTACCTCAGCGGATCTGTGGGCCAAGCTGGCCGAGCTCCGCGAGGACGCGTAGTCCCTCGACCATCAGCTGGGGTTGACGCTCGATGCGTCGACGCCGGGCAGTAGCGGTGCCCAAGATCGCGAACTCAACCCCGTGATCTCGCGAGTGGCCACAACCGGCCCGCTCGCGTCGAGAACCAGCGAATAACGCCCGGTGCCGAGGTCCGCGAGCAGAATCCTCGTCGTGCGCAGCGGCCCCACCTCGAATCGTTCATCCCGACTCGCGCCGTCGACGGCCACCGTTGCTCTGATCTGAACGAACGTGTCGTCTGCCGGGTTGAAGACATGGAGTGCCGATCGCTCGTCGTCGACAGCGATCTCGACCGTCGTGAACAAACGCGTCGCTGGCACCGCCTGGCCGATCGAAGCCGCAAAACCGGTCGATGGGGCGTCGACCTCGATGTCGACCAAAGTGGACAGGGGATCTGGCTCGGCGACCACCGGCCGTTGCTCCACCCCAGCGATGATGCGAGGACCATCGAGAGAACGAGCGACCAGTGAGAATGACGAGATGCCTGCGAGGCGCCCAGCGCTCAACAGATCGACGACATCGCTTTGACCCGGCTGCAAGATCACCTCGAACGGCTCGACAAATCTCTCTGCACCCGCCGGGTAAACCTCGACGTCGACGCGAACTTCGCTCTCGCTCGGGTTCACCACAGTAAGACGTGCCGGACCAGCCGCTGGGGAAACTCCGGCGAAGAACCACGACGCTGCCGTCGCTGGTGCACCCGTGACAACACTCAGGCCGAGTGGAGAGGACGATCCGTCGAACGATTGAATGCCTTCGGCGACCACACGACCAGATCGAGCTCGAACGAAGCTCGTGATCGCCTCCGATGCGGCCACAACGTCACCCACCTCGATGCGCCGCGACGATCGGGCTGGTACATGCAGCGCTACAAGATCCTCTGGCCGCCGGGCGCCCACCTCTGACACGAAGTCGACATCGACCACCGCGTCATCGGGAAACGGATTGAAGACGACCAGTTGCAGTCGCGAACCGGGCACGGTCGATCCCGACGTCACGACCCATTCGGTCGAGGCGTCGGCGGCGCACGCTGTGCGGGCAACACCGGTCGGGCCCGACGAGATCTTGTCGACGAGAACTCCCCCGCTGTCGATCTCGACCGCGAGCGACACGACGTCGGCATCTGGGGCGAGGTCGCCAAGACGCAGGCTCGTGGTCGACTGGGGCGGGAGGTCGAGGGATATCTCGGTCACCTCAGCGTCGATCGTCGGCTCGAGAGAACCCCGAAAGACCGACACTGCTGCGGTAGACGCTGTGAGCAATGTGTTCGCGAGAACGACTTCAGAGTCGGCGAGCCCATTGGGCGAGGCGGTCGCTGCCGCGCAGAACCACGTGGATGACAAGGCGTCGCCCGCAGCGACAGACGCGCCGGGTAAACGGACCGCCAGTTCGTTTGGCTCGGGCTCGCTGCGAGACTGGTCGAGCACCAAGGCGCCTCCCAGCAATGCGAGGATCACGACGAGGGCAGGAAGCCGAAAGGCGTTCATCCGACCCGCTCTGCTCTCGCGGCCAACTGGCGTTCAACCCGGCGCGGTGCACCGATCCACCATCGCCGGACAGCGATCATCGCTACCCACGCCGCGGCCTGCAACAGTACGACGATCCGATGAAAGTCGGATGTCTCGAAGCGAAGTTGCGCATCGGTATCCGAGAGTCCCGACGTGTCGAAGCCCATTCCGACTGCACCGATATCGACGCGAGGGACTACTCGCCCTGCGACTGAGAGCGTCCACCTCGGCGATGGTTCCCATGCGGCGTAGACGTCGCGCTCGACGCGTGTTTGCCCGTCGAACACGTCGTGCGAGGTCCGTATCACTACCGCAGGGTCGGCGTCGTCGATGCGAAGCGATTCGAGTGCGCTCGGCGCAACGGCACTGTGCACGGGCGACCATGCTGTGTTGCGGTAGACGGCAACCGCTGGATTGACCACGCCGTCTCGAACGAGGTCGAGTTGGCCATTGAGGCCCGCCGCGCGAATGTCGGTGACGATGTTTCTTCGAGATGCTTCGGGCACCGGTGCCTGTTGGTCCATCACAACGATGTACCGGACCCCGAACAACGAGAGTTGCCGTCCAAGCCGGGAGGTCCGACCATCGAGACCGGCAGCGATGACCTCGGACAACTCGCTATTCGCACCTCGATCTAAGCCGCCCCACAGCGCACGAACGTCGGGCACACCGTCGAGCGACGATGCCCATGCGAGGCCGTTCGCTGTCGGTATCGACGCCGCACCCAAGACATGGGCATCGCCGATCCAGAGCACTCGATACGTGCCGTCGTCGTCACTGGCTTCGATAGCGCCATACGTCGTCGACAGATCGACGCGAGCAAGCTCCCATCGCCCGCTCGACGTGCCGACGAGGAGCGGTACAGCCGCCAGAGCAAATCCGACGACCGCCAAGGCGGCGGGTACGAGCCGCCGCAAACGTGCACCGGAAAGATCGATATCGATGACGAGCGCGGCGAGTCCGCCGAGCATTGCGAAGCCGAGAGCAATCGGCGCGAGCATGACTTCGAGAACCGGTAGACCGATCGGAAGCCATCCACGGACACCGAACCAGGCAACGGCCCAGACCACGAGCATCGCTCCCCAGATCCGGACAGCCCAGGTGAAGCGCTCACCCGTCCCCGCGACCAACGGCAGGAGGGCGGGAGCAAAGATCGCGCAACCCAAAACCGTCGATCCCACCGTTCCCGTCGACAACGTGAACAGCTCGACAAGCGATGTGTCGGTGGCACCGGTCGTCTGCGTGCTGGCGAACTGACCCCAAGTCGCGAGACCGAGGAGTGCGGGCAGATTCACGACGCCGGCGATGGCAAGCCCGATGGCCGAAGACAGCACCAGCGGCACAACACCGCGCATGTCGCCCGAGAGCAAAGAACCAGCCACGATCCCCACCACCATCAACGCGATGATCGCTGCCGAGTAAGGCGCGATCGCGACGAGGACGGCGGCGAGAGCGCCGATTGCAATCGTCCCAGCCTTCACGGAACGTTCCGGACCAAGCGAGGTCCGGCGGGTGACCGCAATCATGTTCGACAGGAGCCAGGGAAGTAACGCGTAGAGAATAAGCGCCTTGGCTGAACCGCCCGATATTGCGTTGTACGGCAGCGGTGAGGCTGCGTACAAGACCGCTGCTGCCACAGGCGCGGCGTCCGACGACGTCCGACCAAACAACTTCCACACGCCAACTACGCCGAGCGGAATCGGCGCGACCATCAAGACGACTCGTAGCAACGACATCGACCCGAGCGTGGCCACTCCGAGCACATCGAGCAGAGGCAGCGCGAAGCTGGCAAATCCCTCGCTCCCCATCCCCCAAGGCCGTAGACCGCTCCACCAATCGGCGGTCAGCGTTCCCAGATCGTCGGGGATCACTCGGAATTCACCTATCGCCGGAATTGGTCGTGTGAAGAGGTGTCGTGCGCCGAATGCCAGGATCAGTCCCGTGGTCACACCGCCCGCAACCCGAAGAACCGAAACGGTCGCCTCGCCAGTTTCGGTTGCGATCTCGCGCTGCGATACGCGCCGATCGATGCTCTCGGCGAAGAGGATCGATCCACGCCGACGGATCAGCTTCAGTTCGTCTCCGCTGAACGTGTCGATCGTGGTGAGGGCGCGTCGACGCGAAATCAGTGACCCGACGTTCGCAATATTCCAGAGCCAAGCACCGGGGATCGATAGCGCCGTCGGGATGTCGAACCGTACGAGGGCCACGATGAACTCGAGCAAGTGCGTGGCGATGAAGCTGAGTAACAGCAGCGGCAACGATCGCGCCGGCGCGGCCGCAAGCGCAGAACGAAGCTGGTGACGACGCTCTCGCTGAGACGACGGCGGGCCATTTCGCCTTTCGAATGCGCTGCGGTGGCGGGCTCGCGCGGTCGCAGCGATGACGACCTGCCCGCCGACACTTCGAGTTCGCAGAGCAAGGTCGTAGGCCTCCCCGTGCCAATCGATCGCTTCATCGAAGCCGCCGATCGAGCAAAAGAACCTCCGGTTGATCAGCACGCATGCGGTCGACGTCCCGAAGATGTGGACGATTCGGTCCTGCTGACCTTGGTCGAGATCCCCGGGCTTGATCGTCGATGAGGTCACGCCGAACCGATCTGCGTCGAATCCCGCTGGCATCAACTGCGTGGGATTGGACCAATCGAGCAACTTCGCGGCTACCGCCGTGCGAACTTCTTTGCGGCGCAACCACTCTTTCACCAGCGACGAGAGCGCCCCTGGTTCCATCGCCACGTCGTCATGGTGGATCAGTAGTAGATCTTCAGAGGCCGTTTCCGCAACAGCATTTATCTTCGTCCCGAAGCCTGCAGCATCAGGAGCCGAAACCAGATCGAGGCCCGGCAGCGCTTCGCGATGACGCTCCAAAAGCGGGCCCTCGTCCTCGCCGTGAACCACGGTGACGGACATGACGGGATAGTCCTGCGCTGCAAGGGCCGCAATGACGTCGTCAAACCACGGACCAGGGTCGCGCGTAGGTATGACGACGCGGACCGCCGGAGGTGCGGGCTGGTCAGCAGAGGAGGAGTCGGAGGCCGATTGCACAGCCCCGCTACGCTAGCGGTTCGTGGAGCCGTCCGACCAGCACCCCAACGCCGAAATTTGCCGATGCGAGCGCTGATCATTGGCGCTTCCGGCTTCGTTGGACGAGCGCTGCACGCCCACCTTCTCGCAGCCGACGATGAAGTGATCGCTCCGGTCAGAGCCGATGGCGGTCCGGACATCACCGATCGCGATGGTCTCAGCCAGTTCGTTGCCGCTAGCGCTCCAGACGTCGTGTATCACCTCGCAGCCCAGTCGCATGTTCCGTCGTCATGGACCGACCCGATCGGCACTCTTCGAGTCAATGTGGAAGGCACCCAGAACGTTCTGGACGCCGCACGGGCAGCCGGAGACGCCCGCGTCATCGTCGTGTCGAGCGCGGAGGTCTACGGGTCGGTGACCGCCGACGAACTTCCGATCGATGAAGATGCGCCCTTTCGACCGATCAATCCGTACGCCGCGAGCAAGGTTGCCGCAGACGCCATTGCGCTGCAATCCCACCTCGGATATGGCCAGGACGTAATTCGTTTGCGATCGTTCAATCACTTTGGCCCTGGGCAGAGCACGCGGTTTGTGTGCGCTGGTCTCGCGGAGAGAATCGCACGCGCTGAACGCAGCGGCGCGAGCCACATTGAGGTCGGAGCGCTCGACGTTCGGCGCGATTTCTCCGACGTTCGAGATGTCGTTCGCGCGTACCGATGTGTGGCCGAACACGGTGCCACCGGACAGGCGTACAACATCTGTAGTGGGGTCGATCGCTCAATCCGGGAGATCGCCGACGCGCTACGCGCCCTGTCGACACGAGCGGTCGAGTACGAGTTGGCCAGCGAGTTGCAGCGATCGGTCGACGCGCCGATCGTGCGCGGAACCAGCGAACGGGTCAACCGCGACACCGGGTGGAAGCCAGAGATCCCGATCGACGTTTCACTAGCCGACATTTTGAACGATGCACGAGGGCGCCTCAATGACTGACATGACGATCGCGGTAATCTGCGGCGGCGTGGGTGCCGCTCGATTTCTTCGGGGGCTCACACGAATCGTCGACCCGAGTGCGGTCAGCGCGATTATCAACGTCGCCGACGACATGGTGCTTCACGGTCTCCACGTCAGCCCAGACATCGACACCGTGACCTACACCCTCGCCGACGCGATCGACCCTGAGCGCGGCTGGGGGCTGCGTGACGAGACATGGCGCGCAATGGAAGCAATGGGCCGATTCGGCGATCGAAACTGGTTCAGCCTCGGAGATCAGGACCTTGCGACGCATTTGCAGCGAACCGCTCGAATGGCCGAAGGTGCCTCGCTCACCGAGGTGACCAGCGAACTCGCCCGCGCGTGGGGCATCGGCGTCACGTTGCTGCCAGCAACCAATGACCCGGTGTCGACCATCGTCACTCGGGCCGACACCGGCACCGAACTCTCCTTCCAGGAATACTTTGTCGGAGAACAACACGACGTCCCGATTTCTGCCGTCCGCTTCGATGGAATCGAACGCTCCACCGCTTCACCGGAGGTGGTGAATGCGATCACGGCAGCTGACCTCATCGTCATTGCGCCATCGAACCCGATCGTCTCCATTGCACCGGTGCTCGATGTACCCGGGATCCGTGAGGCACTCGACACGAGGAAAGGCGCCTGTATCGCGATCTCCCCCATCGTTGGAGGAGCCGCGCTGAAGGGACCAGCGGACCGCATGCTTCGTGAGCTCGGGCGACGGGCCGACGCACTGGGCGTGGCCGAAATCTGGCAGGAGTACATCGACGTGCTCGTCATCGATGACGTCGATGCACCGCACAGCCGATCGATCGCAAACCTCGGCGTCATCCCCTACGTCGCCGACACAATCATGGCCACGCCCGAGCGCAGCGCGGGCCTCGCTCGCGCAGTACTCGCCGCGGCAGCCCTCATCAGGAAGAACAATGTCACCCAATAAAATGTCACCCAATAAACAGCCCGGAGCCGAAATCCCCGATTCGCTCGTGATCTTCCCGGTGACGGGCATCGGCGAGATCGTCCCTGGCGACGACCTCGCGGGCATGTTGGCCGATGCGGCCGACCTCCGTGACCTCGATGTCCTCGTCGTCACCCAGAAAGTGGTCTCCAAGGCAGAGGGCCGCATGGTCGAGATCGATCGAGACGATCCCAGCGGACATAAAACCATCGTCGAAGACGAGTCGGTGCGTATTCTCCGGCGCCGCGGTGATTTGATCATTAGCGAGACAACGCATGGGTTCATTTGCGCGAATGCTGGCGTCGATCTGTCGAACGTGCAAGAGGGTTATGCGGTGCTTCTTCCGGTCGACTCCGACCGATCAGCGCGCCGAATCCGCGACGTCGTTCGTGCCAAACTCGGCATCGAAATCGGTGTGATCATCTCCGACACCTTTGGGCGGCCGTGGCGCAGTGGAGTTACCGACGTCGCTATCGGTAGTGCGGGAATCGGACCCATCCTGGATCTGCGAGGCACGAACGACGCACTCGGACGCGAGCTCCAAGTCACCGAGGTAGCGGTCGTTGACGAGCTCGCTGCCGCTGCTGATCTCGTTATGGGCAAGAGTACTGGTTACCCTGCGGCCATCGTCCGAGGTATTCCCGCACATTGGTTTCGAAGCGGTACGGTCCTCGACGAAATCGTCCGAGATCCCAAAGACGATCTCTTTCGCTAACCCGGTTCACTCCCCTCTCAGACAAGGAGCCTCTCATGTCGAAATCGACCACCGTCATCATCAGCGGATACTTCAGTCCCCTCCATGTCGGACATCTCGACATGATCGACGCTGCGGCCGGACTCGGTGACGAAGTCATCGTCATCGTCAACAACAACGCCCAGCAAGAGATGAAGAAGGGCAAAGTCATCATCGACGAGGCCGATCGTCTGCGGTTGGTCAGAGCACTTCGCAACGTCGATCACGCACTGATCGCGGTCGACACCGACCGGACAGTCTCGGCCTCCCTCGGGGCGATCGCTGATGAGTTTGCCGATCGAACCTTGATCTTCGCCAATGGAGGCGATCGCAAACCAGAGTTCGTTCCTGAAGCTCAGGTCTGTGAACAGCGAGGTATCGAGCTTGCCTTTGGGGTCGGCGGCAACGAAAAAGCAGACTCGTCGAGCCGTATCAATGTTGCACTGGGCCTCGAAACCGAGATCAGTGCGCCGCCGAGCGAGACTACGTAAGCCGACTAGCCGTCGGACGAATCGCCGTTCTGAGCCGCATCGGCCTCGGCCTGGATCGTGGCCTGGTTGATTGGCTCGCCATCAGCGTCGAGGATGAGTTCACCGTCGGGTCCAACGAGATTTCCGTCATCGTCGAAGCCGATCCCGCCCGTAGCTGGACTATCGCCGAGCCCGTCGGTATTCACGATGTTCGGCGAAGCCTGACGAGCGGTGTCGACCGCGGCGCTTGGAGGCGGAGGAATCTCTGCGCCGAGAGGAGCGAGGGCGATCACGACACCCTCTTGATCAGCACGGAATCGGAAGTTGGCGAGGTCCTCGGTGATGACCTCTGACGCTGTCGTCTCTCCTGGAGCGAAGCGAGCGATCTGCAGTACGGCTGGCTCGCCACCACAGACGGCGCCATCTTCGGTGAGTGCCGCACGGTTCGTGAACGTGAGAGCGGTATCGCCGTCGAATTGTGCGCGGGTTGCCTCGAGGAAGCGCTCGATCTGTGCGTTGTTCCCGGTAGCTGTCGAGCTGAACGGATGGAGGTGAATTACGCCATCGCCGTGGGTGTGGATGCCCGAGTTCGCAACCTGGGGATCTTCGAGATTGGCGAGGAAGCCCTCTTCGCGGCAATCGTAGATGCCGTACGCCAAGTGCCAGTGATCGTCAAATGACGGCGAGAGTGCCTCGACATCTCGGGCCTGCCATGCAAATGAGACCAACGCAATGCCTGCGATGAAGACTCCCACCATCGCCATTGGGAAGCCGAGTGAGCGTTGCTCACGACCAACCGATGCTGAGGGGGTTGCGCCAGCCTTGGCGGCCTTCGCAACCTTCTTCGAGGAGTCTGAAGATGAGTTTTTATCGGAGTCTGATCGTGCCACGGCAGATAACGCTAGCGGCATCGGAGCGTAAAGGAATCGCGCTTAGAGAAGTTCATCAAACACTTGTTCATATTCCGCGGCCGCACGTTCGGGCGTTACCCACTGCTCGACCCATGCCCGACCAGCGCGGCCCATCTGATTTCGGGTCGATTCCGAGGCGAGCAGCTCGCGCAGCGAAGCCACGAGCGGGCCAGCAACATCGGGAGGAACTGCATGCCCGGCCCCCGCATCGATGACCACGCGACCGACCTCGGTGCCTTCGTCGACGCTCGCGATCACAGGCCGTTCGACCGCGAGAATCTTGTAGAGCTTGGACGGCACGCTCGACCACGCGAGACCCTTGCGAAGCGGAATTACGTGGATATCGGCAGCGGCGAGGACCTCGGGAACCCGTTCGACCGGCTGATATGGGATCACCCGGAAGTTCGACAGACCCTTCGCTCGCCGTTTCACCTCGCCGATCGCAGACCCACCGCCATTGACGATGAAGACCACATCATCGAGATCGGCCATCTCTCGCGCCGCGTCTGCCAAGAGCTCGATCGACTGGGAGAACCCGACATTTCCGCAGTACATCACGACCCGTTTGCCCTCGAGTCCGAACTCGCGTCGATACGAATTTTCCAAAGGCTGGGGTTCGAACGTCGAGATGTCGACGAAATTAGGAATGATGCGAGTGGCCGAATCGGTCTTGTCTTGAACGTTGCGCTGCATTTCCTCGCTCAAGACCGTGACCACATCGGCTCGGTCGTAAACGAACTTCTCCAACCTCTTCGCAGCAGCGATGACCCGCGGGCTCGAAATCGTGCCGGTCTCGATCGCCACATCGGGAAACACATCTTGAATGTTGAACACGAAAGGAACGCGACGCCGTTTCGCGGCGAGCCATCCAGCAACCCCGAGCGAGAGCGGCGGTGACATTGCAAACACCACGTCGGCGTCAAACCGATCGATCACCGCCGTACCGAGGCCGATCGCAGTGAACCCAGCGAACGCGGCGGCCCTCGCACCGATGTTGGACTTGTCCGTAGGAAATGGATGTACCCGAGTGATCTGTCCCCACGAGCGCGTCTCGGTGCGGGTCAGTTTGCCTTCCCAGCCTGCTTCGACGGCGTGATCGCGGTACCAGGGCAGCGCGGTCACAACGTGCAACTCGTGGCCCATGTCGCCGAGATGGTTAACGATGGCGCTCATGAACTCGCCCGTTGGGGCGCTATCGGGTTCGAAGTGGGGGCAAAGGACCTGAATTTTCACCGTGAAGTAGATTACGACGTCAAGCGCTCATATGCGCGTAGTTGCTGTTCCGCTGTGTGTTCTGGACCATAGCGGCGAGCATTGGTGAAGCCATCGGCAACGTGACGTGCCCGCTCTTCGACGCCGGGCCGATCCAGCATCGCGGTAGACCATGCATCGCGGTCATCGGGGTCGAGCAGGATCGTCGATGATCCCGCGACCTCGGGCAGCGCTGTGGCATTGGAGGCGACCACGGGCAGCCCAGCGTGTTGTGCTTCGAGGATCGGCAGCCCAAACCCTTCATAACGCGAAGGGAAAACCATCAGCTCGGATCGAAGAAACAGAGCGTCAAGATCTCGTCGCGCAACGTGCCCGAGCACATGGATGCGGCTCGAGACCGAGTCAGCGTGCGCGCGGATGTCGGCATCATCACGCCCGACCGCCCCGACACAAATCAGTTGCAGATCTGGTTCACGGCGGACCGCGTCGCCGAACGCGTCGAAGAGCAAGCGATGGTTCTTGTGTGCCATCGTCATGGCTGGATAAAAGATGACCGGCCCTTGGGCGAAGAGCTGTTGAAGGCCCGAGGTCGGCCGCGGATCGAGCGACAGATCGACCGGTTCAGCAAATGCCGAAACTGTTATTACCCGGTCGCCTGAAATCCCAAACCGATCGATGACCTGCTCGCGCACCCAGTCGCTCGGTGTGGCAACCACATCGGCTCGTTCGACCGCGGTCGGAATCGCTCGGCGGAGAAATTGCCGCTTGACCCTCGAGAAGTTTCCCGGAAGTTCGAGCGGCTGGAGATCGTGCAGGGTGAGAATCGTTGGGGTTTCCGAAGCGAACGGCACCGTTCCGCCCGGATGGTGCACCACATCGAGGTTCGACCCAAGCTCAGATTTCAACCACGTTCGTTCGGCGACCACTCGTCTCGCCCGAGAGGTCGTCAACGACCCCGATTCGTGAACGACACAATTCGAATCGTCGGGTCGGGCTGCACGTATCGCCGCATCGGTGCCGAAGAGGTGCCACTCGATGTTGGAGTCGGATACAGAAACTGCTCGCAGAACGCGACGGATGTAGGTCTCGGTTCCGCCGACCTGTCCGGGGCGAAGCCACAGGAGATTGACTCCGATGCGACCAGGGCTCATGTGCAACACATCCAAGAGAACGGCGTCACGAAATCTCCTCGTACACCTTGGCCGTTGCACGGGCGGTTACATCCCAACGGAAGTCCGCAGCCCGGATCTTCGCCGCCTCCCCAAGTGTTCGTCGTTGTTCGGGTGAGTCGATCAACGACCGGAGTGCGTCGGCCAACTCGTCCACTGAATGGGAGTCGATCGTCAGACCGCCGCCGCCAGCAACCTCGGCCGGGGCCGTTTCCGCAGTCGTGACGACAGGGGTACCCTGCGCCATCGCCTCCAGCACCGGAAGGCCAAAGCCCTCAAAATGGCTGGGATAGGCAAGAACGGTCGCAGCGGCCATGAGCGCCTCAATATCGGCGGCGGGTACCTCGCCGAGCATCCAGCTACCCGGCAGATCGACATCGCCCCAGCCTGTCGGGCCTGCGACCACAAGCGGCGCTGAGGACACCTTCGACATCGCCTCGGCCAGCGTGGTCAAGTTCTTTCGTGGTTCGAGCGTTCCAACAAAAAGTACGAAGACCTCAGGAAGCGAATAACGCTGACGTACTTCCACCACGTCATCGTCGGTGGCGATTCGGACGTCGATCCCCCAGGGAATGACGCGAAGGTTCGCTCGGTCGATCCCTCGAGCAGCACAGTCGTTCGCTGTCGTCTGAGATGGAGTGATAACCATCGTGTCGGTGTCACGAACCCGGTCGAGGAACCTGGTGAAATACCGAACGCCATGCGGCGTGAACCATTCGGGGTGACGCACGAACGCGAGGTCGTGGATTGTGGCGACGAGCGGCTTCTTCGTCTTCGGCAGCACGTAGGCCGGAGCGTGGACGACATCGGCGTCGATCCAACGGTCGATCGACGGCCCCTGCCCACGACTCCATGCCTCGGCAATGACACGTCCCGGGAATGGAACCCGGGCGGTTTCCATTGCGGAGGGAAGCTCGAGGCCTGGGGCTCGTCGGTGGAGTCCGTGAACCCCAACGACCCGAGCATCGGTGTGCTCGTGCAGTGCGTCGATCAGGTTGTTCGTCGCGCGAGCGGTCCCGCCCGGCACCGTATTCCAGTTCTGTTCGACGAGAATCGCAGCCCGGGTCACGTATCGAAGGTAACCGATCGGAGCGGATCGGGTGATCCTTCGATCAGCCCTCTTTCATCAAAGCGTCGAAGTATTCGATGGTGTGGCCCAGACCTTCGCGTAGCTGAATGGTCGGTTCCCATCCCAATAATTCGCGCGCTTTGGAAATGTCTGGCTTGCGCTGCATGGGATCGTCGACGGGCAGATCGTGATAGGTGACTTTGCTTTCGGCGTTCACCATCTCGACGACGAGTTCGGCCAACTGACTAATGGTGAACTCATTCGGGTTACCGATGTTTGTGGGTGTCGTCACATCGCTGTCGAGGAGCGCCAGAAATCCTCTGACCTCATCGGCTACATAGGTAAAGCTTCGGGTCTGTGAACCATCGCCATAGATGGTCAGGTCCTCACCCCGCAATGCCTGGACGATGAAATTGGAAACGACTCGTCCATCGTTTGGCCGCATGCGCGGACCGTACGTGTTGAAGATGCGAACGATACGAGTATCGAGACCGTGATGGGTGTGGTACGCCATGGTCATCGCCTCGGAGAAACGTTTTGCTTCGTCGTAGACACCGCGAGGCCCAACAGGGTTGACGTTGCCCCAGTAGCTCTCATTTTGAGGGTGCACGAGAGGATCTCCATAGACCTCCGATGTCGAGGCCATGAAGAACTTGGCACCCTTTGCCTTCGCTAGGCCAAGGCTGTTGTGTGTGCCGAGTGAACCAACCTTGAGCGTCTGAATCGGCATTTCGAGGTAGTCGATCGGCGATGCGGGAGAGGCGAAGTGCATCACGACATCGATCTCGCCCGGAACCCAGAGGTAATTCGACACGTCGCTGTTTGCGAAGGAGAAGCCGTCGTGGCCAAAGTTGTGTTCGATGTTGCGAGTCTCACCGGTGACCAAGTTGTCGACAGCGACGACCTCGTCTCCTCGGGCCAAGAGTGCATCCCCCAAATGAGAGCCGAGGAATCCTGCGCCGCCCGTGATGACCACGCGAGGCATTAGGAGCGACCAATCCCCTGGTAAGTAAATCCGCGACGACGCACCGCTCCACGATCGAGAAGATTTCGGGCATCGACGATGTGTTTGTTCGACATGACTTCGCTGATCTTGTCGAGATCGAGGAACTTGAATTCTTCCCACTCGGTGAGAATCGTCAGAACGTCAGCGCCCTCAGCAGCCGCATAAGCGTCACCAACGACCTCGACACCCTCGATCGGACAATGTTTTGCGACCGGGTCATACGCCTTGACGTTTGCGCCTGCCGCTATCAGCCGACCAACAATTTCGATCGACGGAGAGTCGCGCATGTCATCGGTGCCAGCTTTGAACGTCAATCCGAGAACTCCGATGTTGACGCCCTCAAGCGTATCTCCAGCTGCGAGCGTGATCTTGTCGACCACGCGACCGAACTGCTGCTCGTTGACCTCGATGACACCCTTCAAGAATGCGAAGTCGTACCCCGCATCCTCGGCGATGCCGATCATGGCCTTGGTGTCCTTCGGGAAGCAAGAGCCGCCCCAGCCTGGACCTGGCCTCAAGAAGTGGTGACCAATTCGGCTGTCGTAGCCAATGCCCATAAGCACGTCAGCAACATCTGCGCCCGCAGCTTCACAAACTGCTGCGACGGCGTTGGCAAAACTGATCTTGGTGGCGAGGAATGCGTTCGCTGCGTACTTGCACGTCTCGGCCGATGCCGGATCTGTGATCAGGATCGGGGCACGCACCCCGAGGTACAACGCGGCCACCCTCGATGCAGCGCCACGATCGTCGGCCCCAATGACCACGCGGTCCGGGTTGAGGAAGTCGCTAACAGCTGAACCTTCACGAAGGAACTCCGGGTTCGAGACGACGTGTACATCGGGGCGCTCCATGGCGCGCTCGACGAGAAGCGTCGACCCCACCGGAACCGTCGACTTGTTCACCACGACAGCACCACGGTCGAGGAAGGGTGCGATCTCGCGTGCCGCTGCCTCGACATAGGACAGATCGGCTCGACCGTCCGCTCCCTGTGGCGTCGGCACACAGAGGTAAATGAACTCGCGCCCCTTGACGGCATGCTCAGCGCCGAGAACAAAATCGAGACGGCCCGCCTTCATGTTCTCCTGAACGATCAATTCGAGGCCATCCTCGTGAATTGGGATCTCGCCCCTCTTCAACATGTCGACCTTGTGGGCATCGATATCTGCACACAGCACGTCGTGGCCCAACTGGGCGAAACACGCACCGGTCGTCAGACCGACGTAGCCCGTACCAACCACAGCTATGCGCGACGTGGCCTGGGTCTCGGTAACTCCCATCTGAATCTCTCCTCGTGTTCAGTTGCCCGTCGGACCGCACGCCATATTCTCGGGTGGTCTCCCTCGTATGTCGAGGGTACGAGACGGATCGACGGAGGTCGTTGGGTCCTTTGGCACATCGGCACTTTGTTGCACAGAGGTTGAGGTCGAATCTGGACCGCCGGTATTTCCATCAGAATCGGCCGACGTTGGCGGCGGATCGCCCGTCGCTGTAGCGACCGAAGATGCGGGCGCTCCCGACGCTGCGGCGGCGCGAATCCGCGAATCCAGACCCGGCGATATGTCTCGCATCGGGCGAGGGAACGGCCGAATTCCTGAGAAGTCGGGCCCAACATCGAGACGCAAGGGCGAACCGGGTTCGAGCGAGACGATGGGAATCCCCTCCAAATATCGGATGAGGAGCAAAGCCTCGTCACGATCGGCTGGATCGAAGTGAACAATCGTGGGCGCGCCGCTCGTCGACGGTTCGCTGGCCACCGCATCGAAACCACGCTCGAGGAGCTGCTCGACTTGAGCATTTCGAGTGGAGCGAACCTCGACCGTCACCTGATCGGGCCGTACCCCGTCGGATTGTCCTTGAAAGATCGCTAGCAGTTCTTGGGATTCTTCTTCGATCATCGCCTCGCCCAAATACCTTCCGTCCTCAGCAAACTCGGCAGCGACCGGCAGCGTCGAAACTCGCAGGGCTTCGGTGTCGTAGTCCGAGAAGGCCGATGCGAGCTCGAGCATGTCACCGGGCGTCAACGATTCGTCCAGCTGAACCGCCTGTGTCCCTGCATCGATGAACTCACCGATCCGACTGAGGTCGGATCGACCGACGTCGAGAACCTGCTCCAACGCAAGCACTAGGAACTGTTGTTGGCGCTCGATTCGGGCGAGATCGGGGGATGTAGCGGCCAGGGGCACCCACTCGCCGTCGATGAGTTCTTCGATCTTGCGCGCACGTACATACCCCAACGACTCGCTGCCATTCAGCGACCAGCAACCCGGCTCGTCGATGACGAGCCCCGAACCGAGGTCTCGCGTCGTGTACGGGAAATAGATCGGTACTCCCCCAACGATTTCCACAATGTCGGCGAACCCAGCGAAGTCGGCCACCACAAAATGGTTGATCGGAATAGCGAAGTTGTTATCGATCGTGCTGATCAACGCGTCCATGCCGCCGACGGCCTGGGTTGCGTTTATTCGTGTGGTCGCGCCTCCAGGCACCTCGACGATGAGATCGCGAGGCAATGAAAGCACCGATGCGTTGCCGGTGGCAGGGTCCAATCGGAGGACGAGAATCGTGTCTGGACGAACGACGCCGCGAGCCTCATCCTCGACGTGTCGCCCCTCGCGGACCGGGTCGTCGGGGTCGAGACCCTCCGAGCTGTCGACACCCACGAGCAGGACGTTCACGGGATCTCCCGGCTCGCCGGACTGAGCCAGGATGTCGGGACCCACTTTGATGCGCGGAAGTTCAGCCAGGACAGCCCGCGCTTCCCAGAAGACGTCTGCCGCGAGAAAAAAGGCGACGGCGACGACGGGTCCCAGCAGGAGGAGAAAGCGCTGCGGCCACGTACGCCGGAGACGCCCACGGAACCCAAGGCGGGGAAATGGGCGCTTACCAGGGGCTGTCATTGCAGAGACAACGGTAGTCGTGCGTCAGCGCGACAACCGATCATCGGCACTATGCCGGGCGAAGGTGCACCACGTCACCAACGTCGACTCGTCGTTGCACTCCATCGACATCGACCAGCAGGGCTCCCGATGGGTCGATGTCGGTTGCAACTCCGGTGACGTGTCCGCCCGAAGTTCCTTCGATCCGAACGCTTTTGCCAAGAGTAAAACAGCGATCGCGGTAGCGGTCGTGGAGGAGCGACACCGACGACGTCGAGAGCCGATCGAGTTCGCTATCGAAGAACGAGATGAGCTCGGTCGCGAATTGTGTTCGGTCGATTGGTTCGGGGCCGAGCCGATCGAGCGAGATCGCCTGTTCGAGGCCATCCTCCCCCTCCGGCGGCCAGCTGACGTTGCATCCAAGGCCAACGACGACACCCGAAAGTGCTCCATCGACCCAAACGGTGTTGCCGAGCATTCCTCCGAGTTTTCTTCCGTCGGCCACGACGAGATCGTTCGGCCATTTGAGTCCGATAGGGCGCCCGAGGCGACCCACGGCGTCGACCGCCGCAACGCCGAGTGCCGTCGGGACCAAGTGCGCAGATTCGGTTGCGGTCCACGGCACGTAGAACGAGATGAGCAATCCGCCGCCGGGAGTCATGTCCCAGGTCCGACCGCGGCGACCACGTCCCGTGGTCTGCAGGTCAGCGGTCAGCACTTCAGCAACATTCGGCTCCCGTTCGGCGATCGCCGTCAGATCGTCGTTTGTCGAGCCGGTTGAAGCTACCCACTTCACCGAACCAAATCGGCCCGATCGCATTCCCGAAGTCTCCATGGGTCCGAGTGTGTCCCATATGTCTCACCGAGCCAACTCAGTCGTGTCACGAGATTTCGACTAAAAAGCAAGGATGCTTACAAACGTATTGGTCGCGAATCGTGGAGAGATCGCCGTGCGCGTCATCCGCGCGTGCAGGGAGCTCGGGATCACGACCACCGCGGTCTACTCGGAGCTCGACCGCGATGCTCTGCACGTGCGTCTCGCTGATCAGGCGTTCGCGCTGGGCGGGCAAACCGCAGCTGAGAGTTACCTGAACACCGAACGGATGCTGGAGATCATCGAGGAGAGCGGGGCCGATGGAGTGCATCCCGGCTACGGCTTCTTCTCCGAAAACGCCGATTTCGCACGTGTCATCACCGACATGGGTGTCGCGTTCATTGGTCCGCCACCCGAAGCAATCGAGGTGATGGGCGACAAGATCTCCGCCCGTCACGCCGCCGAAAAAGTTGGCGTGTTCGGCGTTCCAGGCTCGACCGACCTCATCGTCGATCCTGCCCAGGTGCTCTCCTTTGGTGACGAACACGGCTGGCCGGTGGCTATCAAAGCCGCCTATGGAGGTGGGGGCCGCGGGATGAAGGTGGTCCAGAATGCCGACGAGGTCGAGAGCGCGATCGAATCGGCCCAGAGGGAATCGCTGGCCTATTTCGGTCGCGACGAAATCTACATGGAGAAGTTCCTATCGAGCCCTCGCCACGTCGAGGTTCAGGTCCTCGCAGATACCCATGGCAACTGTGTCTCGCTCGGAACCCGTGATTGCTCGGCGCAACGGCGGCACCAGAAGCTGATCGAAGAGGCGCCGGCACCGGGCATCGACCCGTCGATTCTCGCTGCGATGAGCGAGGCCGCTATCAAAGTCGCGGTCGGTTGCGATTACACCAACGCTGGAACGGTCGAATTCCTTTTCGAAGACGGCAAGTTCTTCTATCTCGAGATGAACACCCGCCTACAGGTCGAACACCCCGTCACCGAACTCGTCACCGGGATCGACCTCGTGGAGCAACAGCTCCGCGTTGCCTCCGGCGAGGCACTTTCATTCGGACAATCCGACATCGAAATTCGCGGCCATGCGATCGAGGTTCGAATCAACGCAGAGGATCCTGCCGAGGGCGCTTTCCTTCCCTCCCCGGGACCGATCACCAGGCTCGACGCACCCGACGGCTTCGGCACGCGCTTCGACACTGGATATTCAGCGGGCGACCAGATAAGCCAGTTCTACGACAACCTCGTGGGGAAGCTCTGCGTCTGGGGACATGACCGACCAACCGCTATCCGCCGTGCGCTCCGCGCTCTCGACGAGCTCGTCATCGAAGGCATAGCCACGACGATTCCCGCCGATATCGCAATCCTTGAGTCCAACGAGTTTCAGGCGAACACCCACTCGACAAACTGGGTCGAGAACGGCCTCGACCTCACCGGTGTCAGGGCAATGGCAACAGCGCCGGCCGATGAAGACGGCGAACCTCTGGTCGAGAAGCAGATTCCCGTCGAGGTCAACGGCCGGAAGTACGACGTCAAGTTGTGGGTACCCGAGACCTCGGGTGCCGCAGCGCCCGTCCGAAAGAAGCGCTCTGCTGGTGCGTCCACTGGGGGCGGTCGCGGTGGCAACGGCATGGTCGAAGCGCCTATGCAGGGCACGATCGTCGAGGTCAAGGTTGCGGTTGGCGACACCGTGACCGCTGGAGATGCTGTCGTGGTCCTCGAGGCAATGAAGATGGAGAACTCGATCGCTGCCGATATCGATGGCACGATCGCCGAAGTGAAGGTGGCCCAAGGTGACTCGGTCGGCGCCGGCGATCTGCTGGTGAAGATCGACGCCGCCTAGTTCATTCGGCAGCGTCGATGAGGGTTTCACTCAGCGTTGGATGAACGAACAGCGTCTCGGCGAGGTCGATGACCGTGAGCTGGTTCTGAACGCACAGCGCAATGATCGAGATGAGCTCTGCGGCGTGACGGCCCACGATCGACCCGCCGAGAACAACACCGGTGGCTGGATCGGAAATGAGTTTGACGAAGCCGCGTGGATCGTCGTTGATGAGCGCCTTGGCCGAAGCCGAGAACGGAACCTTCGTCACTCGAACCTTGCGGCCGTGAGCGAACGCGTCGGCCTGGGATACACCCACATCTGCGATCTCGGGTTCGGTAAAGATCGCCGAGGCCGCTTTGCTGTAATTGATATGGCGATGTTTGCGATCGTTGTGCATGCCCATCGCATGTTCTGCGATCTTGCGACCTTGCATCGTCGCGACCGATGACAGCGGCAGCTTCCCCGAGAGGTCGCCAGCGGCATAGATGTTTGACACGTTCGACTGGGAGTTCTCGTCGATCGCAATGAAGCCAAGCTCGGAGTCGACTCCGGCAGCCTCGAGGTTGAGCGAGTCTGAGTTCGGTATAGAACCGATTGCGAGCAGCGCATGGGAGCTCTCCACCATCCGACCGTCGTCGCACTTCACGACGACGTGGTCGTCATTGCGTTCAATGCTGGTCGAGCGTGCGCCTTTCAAGAGCTTCACATCACGTTTGATGAAGTTCTGTTCGAGTTCGTAGGCGACCTCGGGGTCCTTGTCCGGAAGCACATGCTGTCGACTGACGATCAGGGTGACCTTTGAACCGAGAGAGGAAAACATGTGCACGAACTCCACGCCGGTGACGCCCGATCCAATCACGGTGAGATGTTCGGGAATCTCCGGTGGCGGGTAGGCGTCACGGGTGGTGAGAATTCGTTCGCCATCGGGCGTGCACCATTCGGGGATCCGGGGCCGGCTGCCGGTAGAGAGCAGGATCTTGTCGGCTTCGAGTGACTCCGTACTTCCATCGTTGAGTGTCACTTCGATCTCATTGGTACCCACGAGTCGGCCCGTTCCACCCATGATGCGAACGTTCTGGCTGTTCAACAACTCATTGTTCGAGCGCTCGAGATGGTCTGTGATCTTCGCGAGACGCTCCGAGAGATTGCTCGTGTCGATGTGTGGGGTCACCGTCTCGAGACCCATACCTTCGCTCCGATGAAGGAACGAGAGAGCGCCGCCTGTTGCGATCATTGCCTTCGATGGGACGCAATCCCAGAGGTGCGCAGCCCCACCGATGATGTCTCGTTCAATGAGCGTCACGTCGGCTCCCAGTCGGGCCGCATGGGTGGCGGCGGCAAGTCCTGCAGGACCGCCGCCGATAACAACGAAACGTGTAGCCATAGCCGCGAAGACTACTCACGACCCACCACCAAATGAGGTTTCAGGGATACTACGATCGACGCTCGTGAACGCCCTCGCTGGACCTATCTACATCGTGACCGGTGTGCTGATGCTCGCCGGAGCGGCGAAAGTCCTGCGCCCATCCCCCACAGCTACAGCGCTTCGCGAACTTTCAATCCCTTCACCCATGCTCGCTGCGCGGGCCCTGGGCGTCTTCGAGATCGTCATCGCTGGCCTTGCGATCGCCTTCGGGGCACCAGTGCTTTGGGCGCTCATAGCGGTCATCTACGCTGGCTTTGCCCTTTTCATTCTGTGGGCGCTCAACGGAAATTCAGCCGTGGGTTCATGCGGATGTTTCGGACACGAGGACACTCCACCAACCCCAGGACACGCCGCCTTCAACGCAGCAGCGGCAGCGGCATGCGGGCTCGCGGTTGCTGACCCTGTTCGACTCGTCGACTTCGACGGCACGCCGTTCGATGCGGTCGTGCTCGTTGCATTGATCGGCCTCGGCATCAGTCTCGTGGTCGCAGCGCTCACCTCGCTGCCGCGCACGTTGGCGCTGGCTCGGGGCAGCGCCGTACCGGTGGTTCGAACATTTGCACTCGACACCCACTCCCCGACAGCTTCTCAAGGACCCTCATGACCGTTCGACTCGTCGATCGAGCCGGAACAGCGATCGCCACACGCACCTCCAGACGGGGGTTCATCACCAAGACCGCCCTTGCCGGCAGCGCGCTCGCCACGGTTCCGGCGGCCTACGTTCTGAAGCCCGGAACTGCCTACGCGGCGTTGTGTCGTTGCAACAACCAGGACTGCGATTGCGGTTCGACGTGCTGTGATGGCTACACCGAATTCTGCTGCGTCATGACGGGCGAGAACACCTGCCCGACCGACACCGTTCCCGCCGGTTGGTGGAAGGTCGATGGGTCGTCGTTCTGCACGGCGAGCGGCGCCCCAGGGCCACGTTACTACCTCGATTGCAACGCAATTCCGTCCGGGCCGTGTGGTTCGAGTAGCGTCACTACGCTCACCGATCAGTGCGATTGCACTTGCGCGGACGGAAATTGCGGCAACCGTAAGGCCTGCTGCACAGCCTTCCGTTATGGCCAGTGCAACCAGGCAATCTCGTGCATCGGCCCGATCGTGTGTCGCGTCGTCACCTGCACCCCGCCATGGCGTTTCGACCCCACGTGCACCACCGCCACGGCAACCGACAACAACACACGCTGGCACAACCGCCCATGCCTCGAGCGACCAACACCAGATCGAGGAGCGCTTCCGGCAACCTTCCACAACGGATCATGGACCCTCGGCTACGCGATCGGCGACCAGGGCAATATCGAAACGATCACCTTCGGCTTTGGCCAACCAGGCGATATCCCCGTCATGGGCGACTGGAACGGGGACGGGACCTGGACCGTCGGTGTCGTTCGCGGGAACCAGTGGTTGCTCCGCAACAAGAATTCGTCCGGCCCCGCTGACTACAACTTCACCTTCGGGAACCCGGGAGACATTCCAGTCGTGGGCGACTGGAATGGCGACGGGGTGTTCGGTATTGGTATGCGCGAGGCGAACTCTCGTCGCTGGAAGCTCCGCGAGACGGCGTCACCGGGAGAACCGAACCGTCTTTTCTGGTACGGACGAAAGACCGACATTCCCGTCGCAGGCGACTGGAACGGCAATGGCGTAACCGGCATCGGCATCGTCCGTCAAAGGGCACGACTCACCAGTCCGAACGCTCGTTGGTTGCTGCGCAACCGTGCCAACCGTGGTGCTCCCCAGATCCGACATTGGTTCGGTTCCTACCGACCGACCTACATCGTGGGCGATTGGAACAAGAACGGACGCACCCAGCTGGGCATGGTTCGTGGTGACGGCAAGTGGCAGCTACGCGGCAGCCCGCTCCCCCACATCACGTTCGGCCATCCCGATGCGACACCGATGGTGTGGCAGGCAGCCGAGTGGACCCCAGGGCGGCTGCCATCATGATCGCCCTCGTCAGCACACTTACCGTCGTCGTCCTCCTGCTCACGGTCTTGGTGCTCGGACTCCTGCGAAGCCACGGGGAAATGCTTCGCGCGTTCAATGAGCTCGGGGTGACCTTTGGCCACGACGGCGCCGACACCACCGGCGCTTCCACGATTCTTACGAACCCTGAACGAAAAACGGTCCCGCACGCGAGCGAACGAATCGTGGAAGGTTCGAGCGACAGCTCGATTCACGACATCAGTGGCACCACCCCACGCGGTGGCGGTCTCGTGATTGGGTTAACGGACAGAAACGAACGCACTCTGCTCGCATTCTTGACCAGCGGCTGCACGACCTGTCGGGGCTTTTGGGACGCATTCAAGAACGACGCCGCCCTGCCCCGTTCGGTCGATCGCCTGGTAATCGTCACTCGTAGCAACGACGAGGAGAGCCCTGCCGCTCTCGTAAATCTCGCACCCGAGCGACACGCCGTTGTCATGTCATCAACGGCGTGGAACGACTACGGCGTCCCTGTCTCACCATATTTTGTGCTCATAGATGGGCCGAGCGGACGCATCGATGGCGAAGGGGCGGCCTCGACGTGGACACAGGTCGGCTCGCTACTCACCCGTGCCGAGGCCGACGTAGAAGCCCAGAACGAGAGGCGAATCGACGCCGATCTCGAAGCCGCAGGAATCACGATAGACGACCCCACCCTGTACCCCCACGAACTACCCGAGTCACGATCATGAATCCGGTACTTGTGATCGGCCTCGTCGCTGCGGTCGCTGGCGCACTTCGGTCGACGTGGTCGCCTTGAGGCGAGTCGATGCTGTCGAGCATTCATCCGTTCGGGGAACGGAGCCGAAACAACTCATTTCGTCGCACCGCGAGCGCCCACATCGCGGGCGGCGCTCTTGGGGGGCTCACCCTCGGAGCCGTCGTCGGTTCGCTGGGCTGGCTGGTGACAACTCTGCTGTCGCCGTCCAACCAGGTCCGAACCATCATCGTGATGGGCGCGGCGCTGATCGCACTGGCGCTCGAGGCAACAAATCGCGAGCGATCGTTACCCACCCGGACTCGCCAAGTCAACGAGAACTGGATTCAGAGCTACCGCGGCTGGGTGTATGGAAGTGGCTTCGGAGCCGAACTCGGCTTCGGGATCTCGACGATCATCACCACCAGCCTCGTGCACCTTTTGGTGATCGCGATGCTCCTCGTCGGGTCCCTACCCGAATCGCTACTTCTTGGAGCGGCGTTTGGTACTGCTCGGAGTGCGACGGTTCTGGCAGCGCGAAAGATCGACTCGCCCGAACGTCTTCGGCTTTTTCATCAACAACTCCACTCGCTCCGGTCCCGCTCTCGATCAGCAGCGGTTGCTGCGCTCGCCCTGGCCAGCGCTGTAGGGCTCGCCGGGTTGGTGTTCCAGTGACACTGCTGACGCACGTTCGATTTTCTCCGATACAGGGATGCTGCTGACATGACCCACCTGACCGCCGGTGGCCTCACCGTTGGACTTCCCACCGGTTGGGAAGGCGAGATCTTCAATCGAGCCCCCGTGCTCGGCGGCCGAAGCCTCTCGGGCCCCGCCGACGACAACGAAGTGGCTCGAAACGTCGTGCACCTCGCCAACTTTGCACTCCCCGCCGAGCGAGGCGACTTCGGGAGTGGCGCCGTCGAGCTCATGAATTCTGGCGCTGTGCTGGTAATTCTGTTCGAACATGGGCCTGAAAGCGTCGACACGCCGCTGTTCGCCCGCACGGGCATACCGGAGCTCACCGCACAAGAGTTCCACCCGCAACAAATGCAGCGCACGTTGTCGGGCCAATCTGGGCGTCAGATCTTCTTCAACGCCGCTGGACGAGCCTTCTGCCTCTATGTTGTACTGGGAGCGCACCGGCAACGAGAAGTCCTTGTACCCATCGTCAACGGGGTCCTCGCATCGCTCGCCATCGAAGCTGCCTGAACGGGCTGCTTCAGCCTTCGAAGACCTCAAGGTCATCTACGAGCGCCTGGTCGGGCCATGTTCGGGGGCAAATACACGGTTTGATCGGTGACTCGCGTTCCCAGTCGATGGTGAACCAGTCGGATTTAAGGCCGTACGCTCGACGGAAGTTGTTGCCGCTGATCGTGAAGGTTTCGTCGCCGAATTCAAGCGTGACCTCAAATACGCGGCCACCATCTTGTCCGAGGCCATTTCGTTCACTGACGAAGATTCGATCGAGCCGTCGGCCGCTCCATCGGGCTTCTATGTCGGCGATCTCTATGTTCTTGGTCCAAACGAAGTTTGGGTTGATATCGACGGCATCGCCGAGATCTTCGACAGCAGGGAAAACACCGCCCGCCGTCCAGCCTCCGGTGGACGAAGAGAACTCGGTTCGAGCCACTTCGCCGTCGCGTATCCGCACCGATCCGGCGGTCGAGAGAATCGCGGCGTTCGACAGCACGTGCTCATTCGAGGTCAGCACGCCGCTTCGTCGAACCGCTCGACCTCCGTACACCTGACAGGAGATTGTGTCGCACGTCAGGGCGTAGGCCGTCCGATTCTCACCGAGCGAATACGAACGGGCAGAAACTGCCTGAGCCTCGAGTGCAGCAGCACCGGCGCCGTCGCCGAGCAACGCCCAGCTCGCCGGCATTTCGAGTGGCACGACCGCCCGGAGATACGACTCGACTGGCACCGCGTTCACTGTGCGCTGTGCACCATCATTTCGAACGGCGCGAAGTTCACCGCGGTAATACCGCTGCTCGCTCGCCGACACACAACGTTGGATGGTCTCGGCGAGGTCGAGGTTCGGGTTGAGGCGTGGGGTGATCGTCTCGGAGGGAACATCGACGCTCCCGGGGCCGTCGAGGTTGATCAGACCGTCGTCGTGACGCCCAGGCCCATCGATGCCGTCACCGTTCCAGTCGCCGATCAGGTAGCGCAGTTTGTTGGCATACGTGAGTTCGGGGAGCGGATCGCCGAGCGTGGTACCGATCCGTGGCCGTCGGATCCAAGTGCGCGCGCGTAACAAACCCGCATCGTCGATCCCGTCGCCGTCCCAGTCGCCGACCAGCGGTGTATCGCCAAGCCAGCCCCAGTCGAACTGCACCACGGGGGCGCCTCCGCCGGGCGACAACATCCAGGTGTTGCCGCGTCGAACACCGAGATCATCGTTGCCGTCGCCATCCCAGTCGCCGACGATTGGGGTATCGCCCGCTTCACCAAACAACAAAGTGGAAACGTTGGCTGCACCGTTGCCCAAGGACCACGTGCCATCAGCGAAGACGCCTGCGGTATCCACCTCGTCGCCGTCCCAGTCGCCAGCCACGGCGATTCCTGGAGGCATCTCGAATGTTGCTCGCACCGAAACGGCAGGGCTCGTGAGCGCACCGTTGTACAACGTCCAGCTCGTGCCGTCAGCCGTGCCGGCCTCGTCGTCACCGTCGCCATCCCAGTCGCCCATAACCACGGCGCCCGCGCCAACGGTTCCCGTCAAGCCCGTCGAGCCGTTCTGTTGTGGCGTATCCGCTGTGCTAATTCGTACGACCTCGGCAGCGACAATACCTTCGCGATCGACGAACGGACCAGAGCACGTTGGCGCGTCGGCCATCACAAAGCCGCCCGCGACGGCGGTGAGACGAACCGCTCCGCCGGTGCCGACATGAGTGACGTTGTCCTCATCGTCTAGGAGCACAACAACTCCAGAATCGACCTGAGCGACTGTCGCTTTGTCACTCGCACTCTCGATGCGGACGGTGAGAATCGAGTCTGGGACCGTGCCGGCGGTCGTAGCGCCGTAGTAGTGGTCGAGGATCTGTTCGCTCGACCAACCGAAGTTGAGGGCATAACCCACGGCGCCGTATTGACTCATTCCTCGGCCGTGGCCCCAGCCATGGCCGGTTATGTCTGTAGTACCTGCGGCCAGCGTGGGATCTTCATCTTGAGCCCCTGCGGTCGTCATGGTCGCCGCAAACACCGATATCACGGCGACTGCGGCTAACGCAGCACGAAACCTGTGCATTTGAAAGTGACTCCTTGAGACAACCCGGGCGGTTCAACGGTAACCGAGGAGCGTCACGAGATCAGATCGCGGACCGTTTTCTCAAGTGGCAAACGGTAGTTCCGGAGAAGCGGCAGCCCGATTTCACCAAATCGAGTATTCGCCAAGACAGAATTCGCAGGCCGCGGCGCAGGCCGCGGTGGCTGCAGCTCGTCGGTGGAGCAGGGCGAGACTCGGCCTGGATCGAGGCCGGCCAGGCGCAAGACGTCCTGGCAGAATTCGAACCACGACACGGCTCCCTCGTTCGTCACGTGCATGACACCTGCGTCATCTCGTCCAGCCAGTGTCAGGAGCGCATCGGCGAGGTCGGCGGTGAAGGTGGGTTTGCCCCGTTGATCATCCACGAACGTGAGCTGCGGGTACTTCTCGGCTGCACGAAGAATCGTCTTCACCATGTTTGAACCGTTCGCGCCGCAGACCCATGAGGTCCTGACGACCAGGCCGCGTTCTCCAAGTTCGCCAACCACTATCTCGCCGTCGAGCTTCGATCGGCCGTAGACCGAGGCGGGCTCCGGGGGGTCATCTTCGACATAGGGAAGTGGCTTCGTGCCATCGAATACGTAGTCGGTGCTGACATAGATGACGCGTGCGTTCGCCGCGCGAGCTGCCGTCACTACGTTGGCTGTTCCAATGCCATTGACCTCGAAGGCCAGCGCTTCGTTGCTCTCGCAGTCGTCCACTGCCGTGTATGCAGCTGCGTGCACGATCACGTCTGGCTTGGCTCCGCGAACCGCGTCGAGCACATCGGCGGCATTCGTGATGTCCAGCTGGGCATGGGTCGTCGATATGAGTTCGACGTCGACGCGTGCGGCGGCCTGAGCCACCACGTCGGTCCCGAGCTGTCCGCCCGCTCCGGTGAGAAAGATCCGCTGCATCTATCGATTCTTGACCCGCGCCTTTAGTGGCTCCCACCACGCGCGATTGGCGTTGTACCAGGCGACGGTCTCATCGAGGGCATCCTCAAAGGTTCGCTCGGGTGCCCAGCCGAGTTCACGAATCTTCGTCGTGTCGATGCTGTACCGCTTGTCGTGGCCAAGGCGATCTTCCACGTACTCGATCGATGATTCGTCCTTGCCGCAGCGGGCGAGGATCTGATGCGTCAGCTCCTTATTCGTAAGCTCGTTGCCAGCACCGATGTTGTAAATCTCTCCTTCGGCACCACGCTCGAGCACGGTCTGGACGGCGGCGCAGTTATCGAGCACGTAGGTCCAGTCGCGGATGTTGAGGCCGTCTCCGTAGAGAGGAACCGATTGGCCATCCGCGAGATTGGTGACGAAGAGCGGAATGACCTTTTCGGGAAATTGATATGGCCCGAATTGATTCGCGGAACGGGTGACAACAACCGGCAATCCGTAGGTCTCCCGATATGCCAAAGCAACGAGGTCCGAACTTGCCTTCGAGGCCGAGTATGGCGACCGCGGCTCGAGGCCGTCCGTTTCGCGAAAGCTGCCCTCTTCGATCGAGCCATAGACCTCATCGGTCGAGATGTGGAGAAATCGTTCCACGTCATTTTGACGAGCGACATCGCACATGACGTTGGTCCCACCAACGTTCGTGCTGATAAACGCATCTGGACCCATGATCGAACGGTCGACGTGCGACTCGGCCGCGAAGTGAACGACCTGGTTATGCCCGGGCAACGCTGCGCCCACTGCATCACGATCGGTGATGTCGCCGTGCACAAAGCTGAACCTTGTCGATGCTTCGAACTCGGCGAGGTTCGCTCGAACGCCCGCATAGGTCAACGCGTCGAACACCGTGATCTCGGCATCGGTGTTCGCCATCAGCCAGCGAACGTAGTTGGAGCCAATAAAGCCGGCCGCGCCGGTAATGAACAGTTTCATCGCATCCTCAGGTTCGCAGAGAAGCGTACGGAGTGCGAGAGACGTCGATGTCCGCGACCAGCGGATTCGCGGCGTCGCGCTCACTCAGAATCGGGGAATCGATTCCCCAGTCAGCACCGATGACCGGATCGTTCCACAGCACGCCGAGCTCGTCGGCGGTGTTGTAGTACCCGTCGACGAGATAGGTGATCACGCAGTCGGTAATCGAGCCAAAGCCATGAGCCACGCCCGGGGGGATGAAGAGTCCGAGATGGTTGTTTTCCGCTCCATCGATCTCTCCCATATCGAGCATCTGCGTTGCTCCAACGGTGGACGAACCAACTCGCAGGTCGTGTAAAATCACACGTGCGTGACCGAACGGAACATACCAATAATC
Organism: Verrucomicrobiales bacterium; assembly: GCA_047638715.1. Classification (GTDB taxonomy): domain Bacteria; phylum Actinomycetota; class Acidimicrobiia; order Acidimicrobiales; family SHLQ01; genus SHLQ01. Next base: position 6,751 of record JBLIMK010000005.1, on the reverse strand, counting down.
GGCTTGGTGCAGGTGGTAATGGAGGCCCACCACGGAACCGGCTTGACGATTGCCGCGGTTCCCCTGCAGCATTTCGCGTCCGAGGTCGAACCACTCTCGGCGATAGGTCTCGATGAAATATCCGCGTTCATCGGAATGAATCGTCGGCTCTACGACGACGACGCCGTCGATCAGGTCGGACTTGGTCAAGGTAGCCATATCAGCCTTCCAACTCGACGCGTGAGTGATCGCCCAGCATCAGCCGAATTCCAGCTGGCACGTGATGTGACCGGTCCACCTCGGCGTAAGCACCGATGAGCGAGTCGGTGATGCGCGCCACATTCTTGATCGAGGATCCCGCCAGAATTACCGAGTGATCGAGTTCAGCCCGAAAGATCGAGCAATTCTGCGCAACCGACGAATACGGTCCGATGTAGGAATCTTCGACGACGGTGTTCGGGCCTATGACCGCAGGACCGCGCACGGTCGAATTGATGATCTTCACCCCTTCGCTAATCTGCACGCGACCGCCGATCACAGAAGACGCATCGACCTCACCCTCGTTGGAAGGTTCGATCGTGTCGAGCACCAGGCGGTTGCACTCGAGCAGGGGGTCCTTCTTCCCCGTATCGAGCCACCATCCAACAAGGATGCCATGGGCGACCTCGCGACCAGAATCGATCAACCATTGGATTGCGTCGGTGATTTCGAGCTCGCCACGTTCGCTCGGTGAGATAGCGGAAACAGCCTCATGGATCGTTGAATCGAAGAGGTAAACACCAACTAACGCGAGGTCACTGGGCGGATTCTCGGGCTTCTCGACGAGCCTCAGAACCGCGCCATCGTCATCGACCTCGGCCACACCGAAGGACCGAGGATCTTCAACATGTGTCAGCAGGATCTGCGCTACCGGTCCATCGCCGCTACTTCGTCGACTGGTGAACTCGGATACGAATCCGATCAGATTCTGTTCGAGCATGTTGTCGCCGAGGTACATCACGAACTCGTCGTCGCCGAGGAAGTCCTGTGCGATCAACACGCAATGAGCGAGCCCGAGGGGAGCGTCTTGAACGAGCCATGTGATTCGGGCCCCGAATTTCGAGCCATCGCCAACGGCGATCTTGATGTCGCCACCAGTCTCGGGGCTGATGATGATGCCAATGTCGACAATTCCCGCCTCGACCATTGCCTCGATCCCGTAGAACAGGATCGGCTTGTTCGCGATCGGCACCAGCTGTTTCGCCGAGGTGTGTGTGATCGGTCGCAAACGTGTGCCTGCGCCGCCGGAGAGAATGAGACCCTTCACGGGTGTTGAGAATAGTGGTTCATGGTTGGAAACCCCCGGACCTAGGACGTGCTGCTCAGCACAGGGGCACAGAGTCCCTCGAGCTCGACGATCTCCACCTCGGCCCGCCGCGTGTAGGTGACGGGGTTCGAGGGATCCGATTTCAGCGAATATTCCGAGAAGCTCATATCGAGCGCGTCGAAGATCAGCAGTCGGCCAATGAGTGGATCGCCCAAGTCGAGCAGGAGTTTGATCGTCTCGATCGCTTGAATCGATCCAACGATTCCCGGAAGCACACCCAGCACACCAGCGACCGCACAATTCGGTGCCATCTCAGGTGGCGGAGGTGTTGGGAGCATGTCTCGATACGTGGGACCGATCTTTGGGTCAAAGACGCTGACCTGGCCCTCGAATCGAAAGATCGAACCATGGACTACGGGTATCCCGAGCTTCACCGACGCATCGTTGAGCACGTACCGTGCTGGAAAGTTGTCCGCTCCATCGACGATCACGTCATAACCATCGATCAACTCGAGAACGTTGGATGCGTCCAGGCGGACGGCATGGGTCCGCACATCGACGTCGGGATTGAGGCGGCGGATCGTCTCGGCAGCCGAATCGACCTTCTTTTGACCAACCCGATCGAGGTTGTGAATCACCTGACGCTGCAAGTTGGATACGTCGACGACGTCCATATCGACAATGCCGATCGTCCCCACACCAGCGGCAGCGAGGTACAAACCAGCCGGCGACCCAAGACCACCGGCGCCGAGGAGCAACACCTTTGAGTCGAGAAGACGTTCTTGACCGCTCTCTCCGATCTCTGGGAGGTTGAGGTGCCGCTGATATCGGACGCGTTGCTCCATCGAGAGACCGCTGGACTCACCGATCGGCAATCCGGCGCCCTTCCACGCGTCGATGCCACCAGCGAGCGATACGACAGCGGTGTAACCCATCCGTTGCAGCGTCTGAGCAGCGAGTGCGGACCGGGTACCGCCGGCGCACATGGCGACGATCGGTCGATCGCGATCAGAAACCTCATCCTCGATTTGTAATTCGAGCATTCCACGAGGGATCAACAGCGATCCAGCAACTCCTCCTGACGCTGTCTCGTCGGGCTCGCGGACATCGATCAAAACTGCGCCTGCGTCGAGCTGGCGAGCTGCTTCCCGGGCGTCGATCTCGGATATCTCGGCCATTGCTTCGGAGAGGACCTCGCGGAAACTAGCCATGTGCCTCAGGGTATCGGTCAGACCCCGGCGGAAATGATTCGGGGAAGAACGTCGCTTATCGAGCCACGCACGACCGCATTGGCCAATCCATCGAAGGGTGTCTCTTCCCCATTCACGATGATCAGCGCCGCGCCGCCACGGATCGCTCGTGGGACGATGCTCGCGATCGGATTGACCGTCAGCGTTGAGCCGATCGCGAAGAGAAGATCCGCTTCATCGGCCGCTTGTTGTGAGCGCGTCAAGTCGGCTGCGATCAGCGCTTGTCCGAACGAAATCGTCGCCGACTTCACGATCCCGCCACATCGGGGGCAGCTCGGATCGGCCTCACCTGCGCGAACGCGTTCGAGGACCACCTCCATGGTGGTGAGGTACGTGCACGAGAGGCAACCAGCTTTGCGGGTCGTGCCGTGAATTTCGACGACACGTTCGGCATCGATTCCAGACATCTGATGGAGTTCGTCGACGTTCTGCGTGATCAGCGTGTGGAGGGACCCTCGCCTCTGCAGCTCCAGGAGCGCGCGATGGCCATTGTTTGGAGCCACATCAGCCCACAATTTCCCCTCGGCTCGCAAGGCCCAATTCGCCTCCCGTACCGAAGGCTCGTTCACGTAGTTGGCGATGTTCGATGCTTTCTCAGCTTCGGGATTTTTGGTCCACAACCCGTTCGGGCCGCGAAAGTCGGGCAGGCCCGAGTCGGTCGAAATCCCCGCACCGGTCAGAACGGTGATGGACCGGGCCCGATCGACGAGTTGTTTCGCCTTCTCGATCGCGGTGTCGAGCAAGTTGTTCATGGGCCCTGTTCGATCGAACGGATTCGTCCTTCGAGCTCGCTGAGCCGTGCGCGGTCGTCGAGGGCCACGTAGCGATACGCGCTACGAGCCGCCCGCAGCCCGCGAAACGCGATCTTGCGACCAGCGGAATGCGATGTCCATGGCTGATCGACGTCGTTGGGGAACGCGAGCTCGCGGACCTGGCGGTCGAGCCGGTACCAGCGCATGATCTTCTCGAGGTTCTCGGCATCGACCGTCGCCGGGTCGCAGGCTGCGCCCAGGCCGTCGTACAAGCCACCCTCTTCGTAGAGCTCTGGGTGAAAATTCTCAAAGACGTGCTCAGGCGGGGTGATCTGGTGCGCCCATTCGCCCGGATATTGCGGCCACGCCAACGTGACGAAGGGTTCGGGCTTAGCGAAGAGTTCGGGGTGAATCGATGGCCCGATCGTGAAGTACATCGACCACTCGTCGATCGCAAACTGTTCGGCATAGGTACCGAGCAGCGCTGCTACCTCTGCGTAGAGCGCTTTATCGATGATCTGGGGCATGTGGCTCGCGTATGCAAGTGGATCGGCGTGGCCAAGTTGTCTCAAGATGATCCAGCTGTGCAACAACCCTTGATCAAAATCGGTTGCGCCGTGGCGCCAACCGGCGAGGGTGTAAAACCATCGCCGTCGATGTTGGTTGTTGTCGGTGATGAACGTGCTCTCATCGATGGCCTTGAGTGGACGACTGTCGTCATCGCTCATGATGAACGTCTCGGCCAGGGCGTCATGCTTCGAGGCATCGGCGCGAAGACGGTAGTTGCGACTGGTGTGGTCGAGCGCCCCGATCGCTGCCGTCGACAGACCCGTTACGGCCTCATCGCTGATCACCTCGATCGAGTACCCCGATTGTTTGCAGCTCTCTTGCATTGCGGGTCGGAGGTGGTCCGGCGCGATCACGACAACGTCGTCGATGAACGGCGCGAAGTGCGAGACGTGGCCGAGCGTTTCGGCGAGGAGCTCCGGACGGGCTGAGAGAAAGACGATCTGCACCGCGAAGACCCTACTTGTTTCGGTTCTGGCTGATTTCGTTTCTCGCTCGGCGAGCGTGCGGTAGTCCGCCCACCGCCTGTTTAAGTGCAGCGACTCTCCAAGCGGCCAACCGGAGACGTTCCTGTCGCTCGCCGGGCCTGCGCAGCGCTGAAGCCGCCAGCGACACGGGCGTCAGTGCGGCCCGCGCAAACCCTGAGGCAGCTTCCCCGAGGGAGCCATGACGGGCGAGCGTGAGCAGCCGATTCCGGTGTTGTAACACCTCGACAAGTTTCGTCCCTTGTACGGAACGGTCCGAGTGCCGGTGCTCGACGAGCGCTGCCGGCACATGCGCTGTCTTCCAATCGGCGACGAGTCCTCGCAACCCGAGGTCAACATCTTCGTAGTAGAGGAAATACTCAGGATCGAAGCCGCCGATCGAGCGAAGGTACTCGGGATGAAAGACGACCGCTGCACCGCACCACAGCGGCGCATCCGGGCCAAGGTTCTCATCGACCCGCTTTGCGAACCCGCGGTTGATGCCAGTTCCGCGATCACCGATTCGGACGCCCGCATTCTGCACGATCCGATGCGTCTGCCTGCTCGCCGGATCGAATGAGACTTCCTCGGGAGCGTCGACGATCGTGCCATCGATCGATCCCGATCCGGCTCGAACGTTCACGACGATCGGAGCACCGAGGAGAGCCACCGGGACCCGCAACGTGGATCCCGAGGGGCAAATCCAGACCGGACCGGTCCCGCCCGGAAGTCGCTCAGCTCCATCGATGCCATGGCACTGGGCCCCAAGCTCCTCCTGACCAGACCGAATCGAGTCGATCACGATCTCGCCACCTTCGACGGTCAATTCAGCAAATGGGCGGTCGAACACGATCAGCGGTGACGCGGCCCCGATTCTCCTATCCTCATCGAGCGCTGCTGCCAAAAGGCGAAAAGTGTCTTGACGGACAGCGGCGTCCGGATTGAGGAGCGCCACGACGCCGGGCTCGAGCAGATCGACCTCGAGCTCGTCTCCGACAAGATCGGCGAATCCGTGATTGTTCGCTCCGAAGCCTTCGTTCGTGTCGCGGCGAATAACGACGACGCCTTCCAACATCTCGACCGCCGCGAGGCTGTCATCGGACGACGCATTGTCGACGATCACAACATCGATCTCGCCTGGCCACTGCGAGTTCAGCACAGAACGAACCGACCGCTCCAATAATTGACCGCCGTTGTAATTGACGAGAATCACCCGTAGTCGAGCGTCGGCTCGAATCATCGGCCGAGGCGGCGGCGACCCGCTGCGAAGCCGCGCTGGGCAACCTGCTTGATCCCGCCGTCGTCGAGATGCAGCTTGACGCGATCACCGAGTCGATCGAGCGTAGATCCGTGACTCATTGCGGTCAGCGCCCCGGCGCGCCTGTCGACCGCTGGCATTGGATCGTCGAGCCAGGCGACGAGCGGTGCGAGTGTTTCTTCCCACGTCACACTCGCCGCGAGCGATCGAGCAGCGCGGGAGATTTCGCCCAATCGATCGTCGTCGTTCACCAAGGAGGCCAAGGTCGCCCCGATCGACTCCGGTGAGCGTTCGGTGGTCACCGCAGCTCCGACAGCAGCCAGCTGCGCGCTTAGAGGATCGCCAACGGTCGACACCGTTGGGAGCCCGACGGTCAAATGATCGAGCAATCGGGTCCGATGCGAGTAGCGCGACTCGAGGTGGTCACGGTCAGCGATCACCCCAATCGTTGCGTCATTGAGCCACGCGAGCCGTTGACCATATTCAACCCATTGGTTCACGAACAGAATGTTCTTTCCGAACATCCGCATTTGGCGGGAGAGCGAGATCGCTTCGCCACGAACCCCCATCGTCTCAATCGACGTATTCGGATGCGGCCCCGCGAGGAATACTAGCCGAGCGTCTGGATTCTCTTCGAGAACGGTGGGCATGGCTCGAATGATCGAGAGCGGGTCTAACCAATCGTGCAGACCACCAGCCCACAACAGCACCGGGTCTTGTTTCCCGATGATCGGGAACGCATCTCGCAAGGGAGTGCCCCCACCTGGACGTTCGCGGCCGATGCCGAACGGCGCCACGGCGAGGAGTGACTCGAACAGAGGATCTTCGCCATGCGTCAGGTGGTTTAACCGCCCGGCTGAGGCCAGCCAACCCAACCAGTGCTCTCGCTGCACGTTGTTGCTGCAGAGAAAGAAGTCGCCTCGTTCAGCCTGTTCGCGAAGTGTGAGCCTCGCACCCTCGATCAAATCGAGCCGGTGGATGCGATCTCGACCGCTTCGATGCAGCGCCTCGACGTGAAAGGGGTCGAACCAATCGATCGCCAACGCCATCGGAGATTCGATGAGTTCGGGGTGCGCGAGAAGGACACGGCCCTGCACGACCGCAGCATCGTATGAATCGTCGATCGCCTCGGGGCCAGCCACGGCCTGGCCATCGATAGGACTCACCGACTCGCC
>JBLIMK010000004.1:0-72657 GCA_047638715.1 Verrucomicrobiales bacterium | reverse complement strand
GCATCTCGCGTTCGTCGCTGTGACATACCAACGACCTTGCGTCCATCGAGCATCAGTTCGCCGGGTCCACGTCCAGCGAAGCAGACGTCTCTCGACCAGCGCGAGTGTTCGAGTCGTCCGGTGTGCATCGTGGTTTGAAGGCCGAGCGACGCCAGGGCCCGTTGGCACACCTGACCAATCCAATCGAACGAGCGGCCAACGTCGAGGACGAATAGTGGGTCGTCGCTTCCGAGAACGACGTCGAACCAGACGAGTTCATCGGAGCTGACCAAGACAGCACCCCCGCCGGTGCGTCGTGTGGCGAGTGAGATGTCGCGTTGCGCCAACGCTTCGGCGTCGATGGAGGTGCTCTTTTGTGAACTGCCGAGGACGAGGGTTCTTTGCGGCGTGAGTTTCGGGATCCAGAGCGATCGTGCACCAGCGAATGGTCGAGCGTGGAATGTCGTTGGGTCTTCGTCGATGACGATGGGTCCGAACCCGGGGCTGATCACTCAGATCATCGTAGAAGGTTCGCCAAATCTGAGACAGAAGTGGGTAGAGCGCACAATATTCTGGAAATATCTCCCACCTCGCGCCACTATGGCTCGATATGCCAATTAGGGGTCAGGCCCCTAATTGGTAAATTTGTTGAAATAGAAGGAGTTTTGACGCAAAAAGTTGCGATATTCTGCAATCAGGGGCCAGGCCCCTAATATGATTTGTTCGGGATTGTGTGGGTACAAACGTTCGAGTATAGGGCAATATTTCGTCAAAAAGCTAAAGAGTGGAACGAATTTGACGAAAAGTGGGAAAAGATGCTTGCCTGGTGGGAGGAAGTGTCATAAAGTGTCGCCTCATGGAGTTCGCCATGAAGCACCAACGAGTCACCACGGAGGGAAACGATGTTCGTCAATCACTACGAGCACTCCCTCGACTCGAAGAACCGACTGGTGCTTCCCGCGAAGTTCCGGGGGAAATTGGGCGATCGGGTGTACCTCGCCCGGCAGGACAATTCCCTGGGCGTGTTCTCCGAAACGGCGTTCGCCGAGACCAGCCAGCGATTACTCGACCAAGTGCGGTCGGGCGAGATCGATCCGCAAGCTCGTTTGGCTTTCGCCTCGAGCACGGTGGAGATCGAGATCGACTCGGCAGGCCGGATCACAATTCCCCAGAAGTTGCGCGAGTTTGCGGACCTCACCGGCGACGTGATCGTTGCGGGAGCGCTGACACACGTCGAGATCTGGGACCGCGAAGCGTACGAGTCGATGGAGGGAGCCCTCAGCGACGTCGTGCAGGAACAGTTCAAAGCCGGGGGAACGATCAACTGATCGCACCGACGTTCGCGGTCGATCCATGGGGATCCCGACCGCCAGTGTCGAACGAGACGCGGAGGGTCGGCTGAGCGTACGAACAACATCGAGCAAGGCTCGGTCATTGACAGTCTCTCGGTTAGCAGATGGAAGGCCCCTACTCCGCCCGCTTGCCATCAGTTCGTTCAGGGGAGAAATCCTGACGTGCGCCCGTTAACCGAGGGACTGTCAATGACCGAGACAATTTTCGCTCACCGCTTGTTCGTCCGCGACGTCGTCACGTCGTGTTGATCATGAAACCACCAACGGAATTCATCCACGACCCTGTGATGTGCGACGAGATCGTCGAGATCATCGCTTCGCTGCACTCGGGCGTCTTTGCTGACCTCACATTGGGCGGCGCTGGACATGCAGCGGCGGCGCTGAATTCGAACCCTGGGCTCGTCGTGCATGGCGTCGATCGAGATGATGACGCTCTCGCCGCCGCGGCTCAGCATCTATTGGACTTCGGTGCTCGTGCAGTCACGCACAAGGCTCGCTTCGACCGGACGGCAACCGTTCTTCAATCGCTCGACATCCGTGAAATATCTGGCTTCCTGATGGACCTCGGTGTGTCTTCCCCGCAGCTCGATCGGGCCGATAGAGGGTTCAGCTACCGACTGAGTGGTCCGCTCGATATGCGAATGGATCCCGGGCAGGCAACCACCGCCGCCGACGTCGTAAATAGTTACGCTCCAGGCGAGTTGATCGATGTTCTTCGGTCCTATGGCGACGAGCGTTTTGCGAGTCGCATCGTCGAGGCCATCGTCACAAATCGTCCTATCTCGACGACATCTGAACTCGCCGAGATCATCGCTGAGGCGATCCCAGCTGCAGCGCGCCGCAAGAGCACGGGCCATCCAGCGAAGCGCTCGTTCCAGGCGATTCGTATCGAGGTTAACGACGAGCTTTCGATACTTGCCGACACCGTCGACTCGATGATCTCGATGCTCGCTTCGGGCGGCGTTGGCCTCGTCCTTACTTATCACTCCGGAGAGGACCGAATCGTTAAGGACCGGATGCGACGTGCGGTCGAGGCGGGCTCGCTTCCCGGAATGCCGGCTACTTCTGACTTCGAATGGCTGTTCCGTGGCGCCCGGACCGCCAGCGAAGACGAGCTCGAACGTAATCCTCGCGCGAGGTCGGCGCGGCTTCGGGCGATCCGACGATCGGCGGTGAGCTGATGGCCGGTCGATCAACGACACGCGAGCGCGAACGCGGTCGGATAAGCCTTCCGCGGGTCGCACGGTTTCGAAGATCCGGAGACGTGATGTTTTCGGTTGTGGCCATCGTTGTCGTTTTCGGATCGTTGCTCGGCATCGTCGTCGTGCAGACCTTCATCGTGCAGAACCGAGTGCAACTCGACGCGGTGACGAGCGATCTTGTTGAAGTGCGTGAGCGGAACCAGCAGCTCCGGCTTCAAGTAATCGAGTTGGAGGCGCCGGAACGCATCCTGGACACGGCGGTCAATCGGTTGGGAATGGTGCGCCCAGACGAGCGAAACTATTTGCCTGGAATCGACCCGGACATCGTGGCGATTCGTTTGCCGCCGCCCGGGAATCCCTTTGGTCCAGCGCCACTCCCCGAACTTGGCGAGGAATGACAGTGATTCCTGAGTGTTCTGACCGTTGCGGAAGCGGCTCGCCGGTAGGCGACGCCATGGGGACACTGTGACCGGGTCGATGATCGATCTCGTTCGGCTGCCGTCGCGCAACGGCCTCTCCGGTTGGCGCGTCGCAGCGCTCGCCATCGCCATGGCCGCAATGGGCTTCATCATGATCTGGCGCCTCATTTCGCTGCAGGTACTCGATCCTGAGCGCTACGTGGAACACGGTGAGAGCCAACGGATCCGGACGACCTCGCTCGCGGCGGAGCGCGGCGCGATCGTTGATCGCAATGGCGTCGAGCTCGCTGTGTCGAGCCCTCGGGAAAGCATTTGGGCCGACCCGCGTTTGACCGCGTACGCCGATCCCGCCGATATCGCCAGGCGTATTGTCGCAGTTACGGGCGGCGACGTCGATCAACTCACGCGGCGGCTTTCGAACGAAGACGCAAAGTTTGCATGGATGGCCCGCCAGCTCGACGATCCGACCGCGCAGAAAGTCCTCGATCTTGGTCTCCCGGGCATCTATGCCAAGCGCGAGCAGGCTCGTCTGACGCCGTCGGGTGGCAACGTGGCCCGGGGCATTTTGGGCCGTACCGATATCGACGGAATCGGGCTGTCGGGCCTCGAAGCGCAGTACGACGAGATCTTGACCGGCGAATCCGGCCAGGTCGTTGTCGAGAGGGGAATCGCATCGGGCGGTGCACGTGCGGTGACAATTCCCGACGGGGAATACGAACTCGTCAGCCCGCAGCCGGGCGACTCGCTCGTCCTCACGCTCGATCGAACCGTGCAGTTCGAAGTGGAGAATCTCCTCGAGCGGACGGTGGCTGAGTCCGGAGCGAAGTCGGGGACCGTGATCGTTTCGCGTACGGCGACGGGTGAGATTCTCGCCATGTCGACGGTCGCTCGAACCGCCGACGGAATCATCCAGGTCTCCGGCGAGAACAAGGCGGTGACGTGGATTGTCGAGCCGGGGTCGATCTCCAAGCCGCTCGCGATCGCGGCGCTGCTCGAAGAAGGACTCATCACGCCCGAAACCACGGTCGAGGTGACACAACAGATCGAAATCTACGACGTCGAGTTCTCTGACCCGGTTCCCCATGGCCAAGCTGTCATGACGACGGGCGAGGTGCTCGCTAACAGCTCGAACGTCGGCGTTGCGCTGTTGGTCGACCGGATTTCTTCGGACCGATTCCATGACTACCTGAGCGACTACGGTCTCGGCACTGCGACCGCACTCAACTTCCCGGGTGAATCGTCGGGAATTCTGCACCCAAAGGACGAGTGGTCTGGCGTATCGAAGCCTTTCGCCGCGATTGGTTACGGCTATGCGGCGACGCCGTTGCAGATGCTCCGGGCCTACAACGTTTTTGCGAACGACGGGTTGCTCGTCGAGCCACACCTGGTTTCGGGAATTCGGTCGTCGAATGGCGATCTCGAGATCGTCAGCCCGCGTGAAGGAAGACGGGTCTTGTCGCCTGAAACCGCCCACCAGATCACGGCGTTGCTCGCGGGCGTTGTCCGAGAAGGCGGAACGGGCGTTCTGGCCTCTGTGCCCGGATATCAGATCGCTGGCAAGACCGGCACCGCTCGAATCGCTCAGCCAGTCGGGGGCTACGAAGACGAAAATGGCGACGTGCATTTGCTCACGAGCTTCGCAGGCTACTTACCCGCAGGAAATCCCGAGCTCTCGATCATCGTGATGATCGAAGAACCCGGCGGGAACGCCTCTGGCGGCCGGGTCGCGGCTCCGTTGTTCGGCGAGATCTCGAATTTCGCACTTCAACATTTTCGCATCCCTCCGGCCGCAGCGGTGGCCGACAGATGATCGCGCCCACGTCGGTCGTGCAATCCCTGAATGGCCTCCTGAAGACTGTTTCCATCCGCGCCAAAGGCATTACTCCGACAGAGGTGGACGGCGGCGAAATTATCATTCGCTCGATCACCCAGCACAGCGAGTCCGTCGAATCGGGCTCGCTCTTTTGCGCGATTCGGGGCACGACGAACGATGGTCACCGTTTCGTTGACGACGCCGTTCAAAGAGGCGCAGCTGCGGTCGTCGTCGAACGACCGACCACCGCCGAGGTGCCCGAAGTCGTCGTTCGCGATGGTCGGCTCGCGGCCGGACATCTCGCCGCCGCCTTCGCTGGCAATCCAACCGATGACGTGCGCTTGGTCGGGGTCACCGGAACGAACGGGAAGACGTCGATCGTGACGCTCCTGGCACACATCGTCAATAACTGCGGCGGAATTGCGGCGTCGACAGGGACGCTCACCGGGTCGCTCACCACAGCTGCTGCGCCTGAATTTCAGCTGGCCTTGAGACGCTACCGCGAGGCAGGAACCGATGTCGTTGCTGCAGAAATCTCGTCGCACGCGCTCGATCAGCAACGGATCGCCGGGAGCTCGGTTGCGGTCGCCGTCTTCTCGAACCTGAGCCAAGACCATCTCGACTACCACCACACGATGGACGAATACTTCGCTGCGAAGGCGAAGCTCTTCTCCGAGGAATTCGCAGCTGACGCCGTGATCGAGGTTTCTGATCCTTGGGGTCGACGACTCATGGAAGATCTTCGCCGCGACGCCTTCGGAGAAGACGCTGATGCCGGCGCTGAACGCCAACTGGTCGAGGTCGATGGCGGCGTGCTCGTCGCCACTGCGACCCTTCGCCAAACCTCGAGCACCTTCGACTGGCGCGGAATTCGAATCGACCTGCCGATCGGCGGGGCATTTAGCATCACCAACGCCGTTCTCGCCGCAGAGGCTGCCGTCCTGCTCGGCTTCGACCAACATCGCATCGCGGAGGCGTTGGGCAATGCGCCACAGATCCCAGGGCGCTTCGAGTCGATCGACGCGGGACAGCCGTTCGCCGTAATCGTCGACTACTCACACACGCCAGCGAGCGTCGCAGCCGCGATCGACAGCGCCCGCGAACTGGCCGACAACCGCGTGGTCATCGTGTTTGGAGCCGCCGGCGACCGCGACCCTGGCAAGCGCCCACTCATGGGTACCGCAGCCACCGCTGCCGACGTTCTTTTCGTGACCTCCGACAACCCTCGCACGGAGGATCCTGAGCGCATCATCGACGATGTCCTCGCAGGCATCGACGGAGCGCCACGAACCCCGACGGCGGTCCACAGAGTCGCCGACCGAGGCGAAGCCATCATCTCTGCAATCTCGGGTGCACTCCCCGGCGATGTGGTCGTGATCGCCGGAAAAGGCCACGAGGATTACCAGATCGTCGGGACCACACGCAGCGACTTTGACGACCGAGTTCACGCCCGCGCTGCATTGGCCTCACTCGGCTGGGAAAGTGCCTCATGATTCGACTTCTTATCGCTGCTGCTACTTCGGTGACGCTCTCACTGCTCGGCACGCGATTCCTCATCGGCTTCCTCACGCGGGCCAAGTTCGGTCAGCCGATTCGAGAGGATGGGCCCGAGGGTCACGCGGTGAAGGCCGGGACGCCCACGATGGGTGGGATCGCAATCTTGTTCGGTGCATTCTTCGGTTACATCGCAGCCGATATCGCCAACCTCTTCGGTGTCGGCACGTCGATCGTTTTCACCCGGACCGGGCTGATCGTGATGGGCACGATTCTGGCCACCGGTCTGGTCGGGTTCCTCGATGACTGGATCAAGATTTCCCGCGAACGGAACCTGGGTCTGAACAAGAAGGCCAAGGTCATCGGCCTGGTCACCGTCGCAGTGATGTTCGCCGTTCTCCAAGTGCAGTTCACGAGCATTCACACCGAGCTGTCGTTCGTGCGTTGGGACTCGATTGGTTGGGACCTTGGCAAGGTCGGCTGGTCGCTGTGGGCGGTTCTCCTGATCCTCGCATCCGCAAATGCGGTCAATCTGACCGACGGCCTCGACGGACTCGCGTCGGGCGCTGCGATCTTGAACTTCACCGGATTCACGTTCATCGCGTTTTGGGCGTTTCGTCACGACGCCGACTATCAGATTCCCCATGCGCTGGATCTAGCCGTCATCTCCGTGTCGATGCTCGGTGGCTGCGTTGGCTTCCTCTGGTGGAATGCGGCACCCGCCCAGATCTTCATGGGAGACACGGGGTCGTTGGCGATTGGGGCGGCGCTCGCCGCCTTGGCGCTCACGACGAATACGCAGCTTCTCTTGCCGATCATGGGAGCGTTGTTCGTGGCCGAAACGGTGTCGGTGATCTTGCAGATCGCCGTCTTTCGAACACAGGGTGGCCGTCGTCTCTTTCGCATGGCCCCAATCCATCATCATTTCGAGCTCGCTGGATGGCCTGAAACGCGCGTCATCATTCGGTTCTGGCTGCTGTCTGGCCTCACGACGGGCGTCGGCGTGGGCATCTTTTATTGGGACTCGATCAGGCAAGGGATCACCGCGTGACCCCTGCGAGCAACCCGCTCAGCGCCGGCGATCATGTCGTCATCCTTGGCCTCGGTGTCACCGGTCGCGCTGTAGCGGGGTCGTTGGTCCGCCGCGGAATCGTGGTAACGGCCGTCGAAGACCGCCCGACCGACAAGACCCGATCCTTCGTCGCCGGGATTCAATGTGCGTTCATCGAGGCCCCGACCAAAGAAGAGCTTCGGCGTCTCCTCGACACTGCCTCGGCGTTTATGCCAAGCCCCGGCATACCCGAGTCGCACGATGGTTTCGCGCTCGCAGCTGCTCTCAATGTCCGAACACTGTCTGAGTTCGACCTCGCCCGATGGTGGGATGACCGGCCCATCGCTGCGGTCACTGGAACGGATGGCAAGACTTCGGTGACCCTGTTGACCGTCGCAATGTTGGAAGCCTCCGGCATTGCTGCCGTGGCTGTTGGAAATACCGATACTCCACTCGTGGAGGTAATCGACGACCCCTCCTTCGACGTCTTTGTGGTCGAAGCATCGTCGTTCCGACTCGGCCATAGCGAGCGCTTCAGCCCGAACGCCGCCGCGTGGATCAACTTCAGTCCGGACCACCTCGATGTCCACGCAACGCTCGAGGGCTACGAGGCCGCCAAGGCAAAGATTTGGGAAGACCTCCCGGCGAATGGGCTGGCCGTAGCACCCGATGACGATCCGGTGGTTCGGTCTCACCTGCCAACCAATGTCCCCAACACGATCGTTGGTCTCGACTCGTCGCGCGGTGCGACCGCCTTCGTCGATGACGGCCGCTTGCTGATCGGCGGTGTCGACATCGCGGGCGTCGATGACCTGGTGCGCTCGTTCGATCACGACATCACCAACGCTCTAATCGCCGCATCGTTGGCGCTGCATCTCGGCGCGAACGTCGACGGCATCGCAGCCGCTATCGGAACCTACGAGATCCCACCGCATCGGATTCAGCACGTCGTGACAAGTGGCGATATTTCCTTCTACAACGATTCGAAGGCGACCGTTCCTCACGCAGTGGTCACCGCCGTTCGTGCGTTCTCTTCGGTGATCCTGCTCGCCGGCGGGCGCAACAAGGGGCTCGATCTCAGCGAACTGCGCTCCGTCAGCGATCGAACTCGAGCTGTGGTCGCTATGGGCGACGCAGCAGCAGAGGTGGAGGCGGCATTCGCCGGAGCCGCGCCTGTCGAAAGAGCGGCCGGCATGGACGACGCTGTTCGAATCGCGCTGTCGATCGCGCAACCAGGTGATGTCGTGCTTCTTTCGCCGGGATGCACATCGTTCGATGCATACCCGAACTACGGCGCGCGGGGGAACGATTTCATCCGCGCCGTTCACGAACTTGTGGAGGTCTCGTGACCCAGATGACGTCCCGTCGTTCCAGCACTGCTCGCCGGCAGAGTCCAGTGCAGCGAGGTCGCCGTCCGAGTCGTCCTGCGTCAGCGCCGCGCACAAAAACAGCGGCATCGCGCCGACTTGGAATGGGCTCGACTCCCTTCTTGGTCCTCTTGGGACTTGTGATCTGCTTCTCGCTTCTCGGTCTCACGATGGTGCTCTCCGCGTCGTCGGTGACCTCGCTTACACGAACCGGGTCTCCGTGGGGCGAGTTCCGCAGCCAGGCGGTATGGCTTGGTCTCGGCGCGGTTTCTTGCATCGCAATGACGTTCTTTGATCATCGACTCCTACGAAGGTTCACGGTCGCTGCGTTGATCATGTCCTTCGTTCTTCTGATTCTTGTTCTTCTTCCCGGCTTCGGCGTGTCGGCGAACGGAGCACAGCGATGGCTTCGGCTCGGACCCGTACAATTTCAACCGTCGGAGCTCGCCAAGCTCACGCTCGTGCTGTTCGCAGCAGACAACCTCGCCAGATCAAGGACCGTCGAGGTCAACCGTTCGCTCCGGCCGATCGTGCTCGTCCTGAGCGCCTACGGCGGCTTGATCCTTCTCCAACCGAATCTCGGCACGACGATCATCATCTTCGTTATCGGAATCGCCTCGCTGTTCGCCTCGGGGATCAGACTCTCGGCAATCGCTGCGCTCGGTACGGTCAGTGCTGTCGTAGCCAGCGCCTTGGCCTATTTCGCTCCATACCGACGTGACCGTTTGCTCGCGTTCCGCGATCCGTGGTCGGACCCGCTCGACGAGGGCTGGCAGACCATCCAGTCGCTCGTCTCGGTTGCCAATGGCGGCGTCACCGGCGTTGGAATCGGCGAGAGTCGAGGGAAATATGGCTTCCTTCCAGAGGCCCATAACGACTTTGTGTTTGCGGTTACCGCCGAAGAGTTCGGTCTTGTCGGCGCCAGCGTCGTCGTGCTCGGGTACGTCATGTTTGGCCTTGTCGCTCTGGTGATAGCACGCCGAGCTGATCGATTTGGTGCCCTCCTCGTTGTGGGGGTCGCGTCATGGATCCTCGTCCAGGCCTTTATCAACATCGGCGCTGTCCTCGGTGTTCTTCCGATTACCGGAGTGCCGTTGCCGTTTATGTCGGCGGGCGGAACGTCGCTCGTAACCACGCTGGCAGGTGTTGGCATCATGCTCAACGTCGCCCGGAGCAACAGGTGACGCACGCTCTGATCGTCGGTGGCGGCACCGCTGGTCACGTTCTGCCCGGAGTCGCGATCGGACATGAACTCGTCAAACGAGGTTACGACGCCAGCGAAATCCACTTCGTCGGGTCCGAACGCGGAGTCGAGAAAAAGATTGTGCCCGAGGCTGGTTTCGAGTTGACGGTCCTACCCGGCCGGGGGATTCAACGACGGTTCACAATGGACAATGTCGGAGCGATCGCAGGCCTAATCCGTGCATTTATCGCGTCGTTCTCGCTGCTTCGATCACATAAACCAGACGTCGTCGTCGCTCTCGGTGGGTATGCGAGCGTTCCGGCCGGACTATGGGCCGTGTTGTTGCGGATACCCATCGTGGTCACGGAACAGAACGCGGTGCCTGGACTAGCCAACAAGATCATCGGCCGTTTCGCAAAGGCATCCGCTGTGTCCTATGAGGGGACGGACCTCCCTCGCTCTACGTGGACGGGAAACCCCGTGCGCGCTGAGGTCTTGGCCGTCGCGACGGCGGGCGATCGGTCACGAATCGATGCTCGAAAGCGGTTTGGTCTGGGCGAGGACAAGAAGTTGATCGCAGTATTTGGAGGCTCGCTTGGGGCGCGCACGATCAATGACGCTGTCGCTGGCGCGCTGGCGTTGCTCGAGGATCGAGGCGACATCGAAATACGACACATCATCGGGTCCCGTGATTACGCCGATGTGACGAGGCGTGCCGTTGTGTTCATGACCTCTTCGCTCACCTATACGCCCATCGAGTACGAGGACGATATGGCATCGGTCTACGCAGCTGCCGATCTCGTCGTCTGTCGAGCGGGCGCGACGAGTTGCGCCGAGCTGGCAGCCACGGGGACCCCGTCGGTCCTCATACCGCTACCGGGGGCTCCTGGCGATCATCAGACAGCCAATGCTCGGGCGCTCGAGTCGGCCGGCGGCGCAGAGTTGCTCGCCGACAGCATCTTTGATGCTCGGCTATTCGTCGACACGGTCACGCGCCTCATCGACAACGACGTCATTCTCGAGACGATGCGGACCGGCGCGGCCTCGGTCGCGCGTCCCGATGCTGCTGAAGCGGTAACCGATCTCGTCGAACTCCACGCAAAGGCCCGCTCATGAGCGCCGTCACTCCGATCGACCTTTCGACGCCTCAGTCGATTCATCTCATCGCCATCGGTGGAGCCGGAATGGCCGCCATTGCAGAGGTCTTGCACGGAATGGGACACACGGTCCGGGGGAGTGACATGGCCGCCTCCGCATCGCTTGAACGCCTTCGATCGATCGGTATAGATGCGATCGTTGGCCATGATGCGAGCAACGTTCAATCCCCGGACATCGTCGCAAAATCGACAGCCGTACCGGCATCCAACGCAGAGGTTCGGGCGGTTGTCGAGAGCGGCGGGCGCGTGTTGCATCGCGGTGAGCTTCTGGCGGCGATCGCCGCCCAGCGCAAGACGGTCGCTATTGCGGGAACCCACGGAAAAACAACCACGACCTCGATGCTCTCGGTGATCGCAGTCCAAGCCGAGGTAGATCCGAGTTTCATCATCGGTGGTGTGGTTCCCGATCTCGGAAGCGGAGCTCGCTGGGGGGCGGGTGAGTGGTTCGTCGTCGAAGCTGACGAGAGCGACGGCTCAGGATTCGCCCTCGATCACATGATCGGCATCGTCACCAATGTCGAGCCCGACCATTTGGAGTTCTACGGCAGCGAGGAGGCGATGCGACGAGCGTTCGCGGATTTCGTTGCTGCCTCGAAAGTGGCGGTCGTCTGCGCCGATGACCCTGGAGCAGCAGCGTTGGCCCACGGCTCGAATGTGGTCACTTACGGGGCCTCTGAGGGATCGACCTATCGAATGTCGGCCATCGAGCGAAGCCCTGAGGCGATCACGTTCGATCTTCATCGCGCCGAAATCCTTTTAGGACGACTCCGTGTCCCGATGCCGGGCCTCCACAACGCTCGAAACGCCACAGCTGCAACGGCCGCGGCAATGGAGATGGGCCTGCCGTTCAGCGCTGCTCAAGCAGCGCTCGCCAACTTTGGAGGCGTCGGTCGCCGGTTCGACCGTCGCGGATCCGCCGGTGGCGTCGACTTCATCGACGACTATGCCCATCTTCCAACCGAGGTCTCTGCGGCGTTGGCAGCCGGTGTCGACACCCAGCACGACCGCGTCGTGGCCGTGTTTCAGCCGCACCGGTACAGCCGCACAGAGGCGCTCTGGCAAGACTTTGAGGGAGTGTTCGACAGCGCCGACCTCCTCGTGCTGACCGACGTCTATGCATCGGGAGAGGCTCCACGAGAAGGTGTCTCGGGTGAACTTATTGTCGAGGCCGTCGAACGCCGCGAGGGACATCCGCCAATCCTGTATCACCCAGACCGAGCCTCGCTCGCCGAGGCCATCGCAGGCGTACTTCAACCCGGCGACCTTTGCATGAGCCTCGGTGCTGGGGACCTCGTGAACCTTCCCGACGAACTGAAACCGTTGTTGGAGCATCGATGAGCCGGACCGCCGAAGAAGAGGCAGCGGCGACCGCGCTTGCCGCGGCCCTGTCCGAAATCGATGGAGCGACGGTGGAACGATCCGTTTCAGCGGGTCTGCTCTGCACCTACCGAGTCGGCGGGCCGATCGACATCTTGCTGCGCGTCGAAACTCGCGAGGCGCTCGCTGCTGCCGTCGGGGCCCTACACGATCATAACGCCCCGGTGCTTACGGTTGGAAAGGGATCGAACCTTCTCGTGGCCGACGCTGGTTTCCACGGTGTTGGCGTCGTGCTCGGCGAAGCGTTCACGACGATCGAAATCGACGGCACGAATGCGATCGCTGGTGGCGCAGCTGCGCTCCCTGTGGTGGCGCGAG
Organism: Verrucomicrobiales bacterium; assembly: GCA_047638715.1. Classification (GTDB taxonomy): domain Bacteria; phylum Actinomycetota; class Acidimicrobiia; order Acidimicrobiales; family SHLQ01; genus SHLQ01. The sequence continues at coordinate 59,945 of JBLIMK010000004.1, read as the reverse complement.
CAACGGTCAACGCCGGCCTCGATGGTTTTGCCTGGGCTGTTGGTGTGCCCGGTTCGATCGGCGGAGCCGTCCGGATGAACGCAGGCGGTCACGGATCCGATATGGCGGCGAGTCTGGTGTCCGTCGATGTCGCCGACCTGACGATCGGCGGGATCGTCACCCGCAGTGCAGGGTCTCTCGACCTCAGCTATCGCCACTCTTCGATCGCACCCTGGCAGATCGTCGCCAGCGCACGGCTCGTGTTGGCCGAAGGCGACATCGACAGCGGCGCAGAGCTCCTACGCGAGATCGTGGCGTGGCGCAGAGAACATCAGCCCGGTGGTGCAAATGCTGGGTCGGTCTTCACAAACCCTCCGAGCGATTCCGCGGGCCGGCTCATCGATGCATCGGGCTTGAAGGGTTATCGGATTGGATCTGCCGAGGTGTCGACGAAACACGCGAACTTCATTCAGGCCGACCCCGACGGTTCGGCCAACGACGTCATTGCGCTGATGGTGCACGTCGTCGAACAGGTCAAGAATGACGTTGGCATCCATCTCCACGCAGAGACCCGACTTGTAGGATTCGACGACGATCTCGTCGATCGTGTGCAGGGAAGCCCTACGACCAGGGAAGAGACGAGCGATGGCTGAACAACATCGGCAGGCACGGACGCGCCCTCGTCCCGGACCTCGTCCAAACCCGTCGGCACACGGTGACACGCGCCGCAGGATCGCCCATCGAGCAACGCCGACGAAGAGCAAAGAGACCTCGGCGCGCTCCATTGCGCCCCGACGTGCCGTCAAGGTTCGAGCGGACGACTCCCGAACAGCCACCGACAGTCCGAGCCGGATGAAGATTTCCCCGGCTCATCAGTTGCTGCTCTTCGCCTTCGGTTCACTCATCGCGTTTGGAATCGCGGTGATAGCAGCGCCGTTCTTCGAGGCCGAGAACGTCCAGATAAGTGGGGCTGCCCGCACGAGCGAGGGTGCGATCCTCGAGGCGCTAGCAATACCGGATGACCAAGCGTTACTGACCTACCGCACGGGCGTCGGCGAGGACGCTGTCGATACGTTGGCGTGGGTCAAGTCGGTTTCGGTAACACGGCAATGGCCATCGACCGTTCGAGTGGTCGTGCGAGAACGTACAGCATCAGCTTCTATTGGGAGCCCGAACGGCGATGAATGGATTGTCGTCGGCGAAGACGGAGTTGTCGTCGAGGCGCGTATGACCCCCTCTGCTGGCGTACCGGTAATCGTTGCGACCGAGTCGATCCTCGATGAGGCGTCGATCGGTCAGCCGATAGACAGCGTGGACCGAGCACTACTTATTGCCCAGCAGTTGCCGCTGCAACTCGATCCATGGATTACGACATGGTCGATCGACGACTCGGGCGACGTGGTCGCCGAACTCGTTGGCAGCGCGTCCGTGCACTTCGGCGCGACGGAAGATCACCGCACCCAGTACGTCTCTCTGGCATCGATCCTGAGCGGCGGCGCGGACCTTATTTGCCTTGAGCGAATCGACTTGATGGTCGCGGATACGCCGGTGCTGTATCGAAATCCTCAGTGTCTTGTTGAGGCCCGTCAGCTCTCCTGACGTTGTCTGTAGCCTTGGGATGTCGGGAAAGCCTCTCGAAGTTTTGTTGCTCGTTTTGCAAGTTTTGCGAATCTGCGGTTTCCTTTCTCACGTGGGGTGCTTACTGCACCACACACAGCGAGTAGGGGCCGTGAGGCGCACGCATCTCGCAAACGATCATCTGTTCACCCCATCCGGGGTTTCCAGGTGGTCGGATGCGAGGATGCGCCACACGCACAGGAGTCTTACGCGATGATCGGGACCGGAGGAACCAGCCCCATGAACGGAACACCCCAGAACTACCTTGCAGTTATCAAGGTGGTCGGCGTTGGCGGCGGCGGCGTGAACGCTGTCAACCGCATGATCGACGCGGGCCTAAAAGGCGTCGACTTCATTGCCGTCAACACGGACGCTCAAGCACTATTGATGAGCGATGCCGACATCAAACTCGACATCGGCCGTGAGCTCACGCGAGGTCTCGGCGCAGGCTCTGACCCCGAGATCGGCCGCCAAGCCGCCGAAGATCACCGCGACGAGATCGAGGCGACACTCAACGGCGCTGACATGGTCTTCATCACGGCGGGCAAGGGCGGAGGCACCGGAACAGGTGCTGCACCCGTGATCGCCGAGATTGCCCGGAGCGTTGGAGCACTGACCATCGGTGTTGTCACGCGCCCCTTCGGCTTCGAAGGACGGCGTCGCGCCGTGCAAGCCGAACAGGGCATCCAACGTCTCAAAGAGAACGTCGATACCCAGATCGTCATTCCCAACGATCGGCTGCTCACCGTCTCCGACGAGAACACATCGGTTCTCAACGCCTTCAAGATGGCCGACGAAATCCTCTTGCAAGGTGTGCAAGGCATCACCGACCTCATCACAACCCCTGGCTTGATCAACACCGACTTCGCCGACGTGAAGATGATCATGTCCGACGCAGGATCTGCGCTTATGGGCATCGGTTATGCCTCCGGCGAAGGGCGCGCTTTGGCCGCAGCTCGCGCTGCGATCAGCTCGCCATTGCTCGAGGCCTCCATCGAGGGTGCCCGTGGCATCTTGCTCAATATCTCCGGTGGTTCCGACCTCGGATTGTTCGAGGTGAACGAGGCAGCCGAAGTTATTCACGGTGTTGCCCACCCTGATGCGAATATCATCTTCGGTGCCGTTATCGATGACGAGATGGGTGACGACGTACGGGTGACGGTCATCGCTGCAGGTTTCGAACGATGGGAATCGGGAGCAGCGACGGTAGGTGCTGCTTCGTCGGCAACGACGATGGCCGATCATGCACCGATCGGGGGCTCAACCCCTAGGTCGGGCGAGGTCGAAGAACCCGCCGGTGCCAGGTCCGTCTCGTCGAGGTCGACCTTCAGCATTGGTGCGCCCGATGACGACGATGATCTCGAGATCGCCGATGTTTTCGCCGAGGTTGGAGATGACGACGAAGGTCCCGAAGACGAGTTCGACGTTCCGTCGTTCTTGCGATGAGGTATCGCTCCTCGTGAGCGCGACCCACCATTTCATCCGGGCTGACGGCTCTGTCGTCGAAGTTGGCACCACCGATCGCGACGATGGAGATTTTCATATCGACGCCGAACCCGTCGCTCTCGAAAGCCGGCGTGCAGACGTCATGCCCGGGCGTTGGGCGGTCGTGCGCCAGGTGCACGGAACATCGGTAGCCGACGCGTCCTCGATCAGGGCAGGCGCTGCTCTGGCGCCAGAAGCCGATGCGATAATTACAGATCTCGTCGACCAACCAATCGCTGTTCAGGGTGCCGATTGTGCGCCGATCGCCTTTATCACCGACCGCGGTCCCATCGCGGTTGCTCACGCTGGCTGGCGCGGTCTCATAAATGGAGTGGTTCGCTCGGTCGTCGAGGAACTCGCCGCTCGCGGAGCTCGCGTGGAGCGAGCGATCATCGGGCCCGTGATCGGTCCCGAGTGTTACGAGTTTGGTGCCGCCGATCTTGTCGAGGTCGAAACGCGCCTCGGATCGGACGTACGAGGCGTGACGTCGAGCGGGTCGCCTGCCCTCGACATGCGCGCCGCGATCACGAAGTCCTTCGCCGATGCAGGCGTCGACGATGTGCAGTTCGTCGCAGGCTGTACGGCCTGCGCCAATTCGGGCTTTTCGCACCGCGCGAGAAAAGAGACGCAACGACACGCTGTCGTGGCTCGAATCGTCGGGGCAACCACGTGACGAGCGAACGTCGAATGACGACCCCAGACGAGATTGTGTCGGAACGACTTGCTCAGGTTCTCGAGACGATCGACGATGTCGGGCGCGAGGATGTCACGGTCATTGCGGTGACCAAGGGTTTCGATCGGTCGGCCATCGAGTGCGCTCAACGAGTCGGCGTTCATGATGTTGGCGAAAACTACGCGCAAGAATTGCTTGAGAAGGCCGATGCCGTGGACGAGCACACGGCGGTGCATTTCATGGGTCGAATTCAGCGCAACAAGGTACGGAAGATCGCGGACTACGTCGACCTATGGCACAGCGTTGCTCGACCTGAGGTTCTGTCCGAGATCGCAAAGAGGGCGCCGAATCCACGAGTTCTTATTCAGGTTCGTCCCTACGGCGACGAGAGCAAGGATGGTGTAGGGCCCGAAGCGCTCGAGGAGATGTTGTCCGTCGGTGAGGAACAAGGCGTGCATATCGCCGGCCTGATGACGATCGGCGTGCTCGGCGATCCCGACGCGACTCGCGCAAGTTTCATCGAGGTCAACAGATTGGCCGATGAGTTTGGTCTGGCCGAGCGCTCGATGGGCATGAGCGGGGACTATCGCGACGCATTGTCAGCGGGTGCCACGATGCTGCGGCTCGGTTCGGTACTGTTCGGCGATCGGCCACCGAAGTGACCGGGAACGTCATCCAGGGTGTGATGATTCGGACGCCATTCATCCAAGGGCTAGTCTTGATAGGTCAGCGAGCGAGAACAGCGACTCGAGAAAGCAGGAGGTCCTGATGTCGGGCTTTTACAAAAAGGCGGTCGTCTGGCTCGGGCTGAACGAGGAGTACCCAGACGACGTTGTCGATGTCGTCCGCGGATCGGTTCCCGAGCGTCAAGAGGCGCCCATGCCGACCGCAGTGCCATCCGTCAGAAATGTCGGTCCAGCGGCGGCGACAACACCGAGGGAGACACCTCGACCGGAGCGTCTGGGCGACGATCCTCTGCGCCCACGACGTGGCGCAAGAGACCGAGCAGAGGGAACAGTGAAGCCAATTCCAATGGAAAACGAGAACCGTGTGAACAACGTTCCAGCACGTCAAGAACCCTCGACGGGCACCGTACGTGTCGTTCCTATGGCAAATACTGCGAAACCACAGGTCATCGTCCCAAAGTCGTTCAACGACGCACAGCATGTGGCTGACATGTTCAAGGACCTGAAGCCGGTCATCGTAAACATGCAGAGCGCTGAGCGCGATCTTGCTCGGCGATTGATCGATTTCAGCTCAGGACTCTGTTATGGCCTTGGTGGTCAGATGGAAAAGGTGGCCAAAGACGTCTACCTCCTGACCCCCGACGACGTTGAGGTCGCTGACGAAGACCGCATTGTTCCGCATTCCTGATCGATTCCTGTTGTTCGGGGGTACCCGCCTCTCGGGTAGGGCGAAACTAGTGTCTGGACATGGATCTGGTTCGTGAACTGAAAGAGGTCCGCTTCGAGCTTGCCCTCCGTGGCTATGACTGCGAAGCGGTGGACGCATTCTTGGCAAAGCTGCGCGGGGACCTCGTGGCGGTTCACGATCAGAACGAGGACGCAAAGGCTCGAATCGTTGAGCTCGAAGGCCAGATTCAACATGGTGGCGGAAGCAGCGAGACCGAGGGAACCCTGCGACGCACGCTCGTTCTCGCGCAACGCCTTGCCGACGAGACCGAGGCCGACTCGAATCGCACGGCAGCCGAGCTGATCGAGGTTGCAACGGCAGAGGCCGAACAGTTGCGGACATCTGCCGATGTTGAATCGCGAGGGATGCGCGAGGCGGCACAGGTCGACTTAACCGCCGCACGCAATGAGGCGGAGTCGATTCGAGTTACGACGAATGAAGAAGCGGCAAAGAACCGGGCCGAGGCTCGGGCTCAGGCTGAGGCGATCCTCGCCGAGGCCGAAAAGCGTGGCGTGGATCGTGTCACCCTGATCGAGCGGACGGCGCACGACGAAGCGGTCGTTATGCGCGAACCGGTTCGCACCGAAGTAGCCCAGCTCGAAGCGATTCGAAGCAACCTTCTCAACGACATTTCGGGCCTCGAATCCCATCTCGAGCAACAGCGTGTTCGAGTTCGGACTGCGGTCGAGGCGTTGCGCGTCGGGATGTCCGGCTCGATCGAAGATCTCGAACGGGTTGCTGAGGACGATTACCTGATGGCCTCGGTACCAGCGCTCGATCACAGCGGGGCGAGGGGCGATGACGTCGCCGCGGCTCCCGATGTCGAGATCATGGATCGAGTGATCGAAGCCGTGCCGCCCGCCTCCTCGATCGCCGAGGTTGAGGACGCTGCGATCAAAGGCGCTGCATTGGTCGATGGCGCAACCCGCGTCCAGACGGATTATTACGACGCTTCAGACGGCGAAGCTGCTAAAGACGAGACGAGCGACGATGGCCGCATCGACGGGATCTTCGCTACCCGCGACGAGATCTTTGCCGAGGCTGCCCTCGTCGTCGATGAGGTCGACTTCGATGCTGGTCCAAACACCGAACCGATCCCGGTGGTCGCCATAGATGGTGACTACAACGATGACAACCTGGTCTTGCTCGAGGACGAGCCGACAGCCCTTTTCGGCACAACCCTTGGTTCCGATGTCGAGGTTGCGTCCATCGACGACGGCACGGATGAAGTCGAGGGCAAAACATCGTTCGTCGACCGCTTTGCCGAAGCACTCGACGCGCTTCCCATCGCTAACGACTCCTGACCAATCGCAGGTCTGGCGTAGCGTCAGATCGCTATTGACTGGCGCGAATGCCTATGAATGCCGCGTCCGCAGCGGGGTCCGTGGGAATCGAAATTGGTCCGCCTAGACTGCTCGCCTCAAGGCCCGGGTGGCGACTCGTTCGCCTGATATCTGCAATGTCCTCGTTGAGCGAATTGCAATTTAGAAAGGTGTTGGAGTGGCGAAGAAGGCAGCCGCAAAGAAGACGGCATCAAAAAAGACAACGGCTCCAGTCGAGACGGTGGCCAAGAAGGCCCCTTCAAAGAAGGCGCCCGCAAGCAAATCACCCCCAAAGAAGGCGTCCGCAAAGGCGCCAGCCAAAAAGGCACCAGCAAAGGCAGCAGTCGCATTGTCCGAGGTAGCAAAGGTCGACGAGGCGCAAGCCGCGGCGGCAGCAAAGCGTAAAGAAAATCAAAAGGTCGCGAAAAAGGCATTCACGAAGCCCTTCCTCAAAAAGCAGGAAGCTGAGCTCTTGAAGGAGCGGGAGAAGTACACCCGGTCTGCCGTTTCGTATCGAGAGGAGGCCGATTCCTTGGTCTTGGACCGCGAGCCCGGCGATGTCCAATTCGATGAAGAGTCGGGAGAGGGCGACACGCTCTCGGTCGAACGCGAACGCGATCTCGCGCTTAGCGCGCAGGCCCAATGGGCGGTTGAGGAGATCGACGCCGCGCTAGGACGACTCGCCAACGGCGTCTACGGCCTTTGTGTCGAATCTGACCTTCCGATCCCCAAGGAGCGTCTCGAGGCCATTCCTTGGGCGTCGCAGCGCGTCGAGTTCAAAGTCGGCGGGCTTGGACGTCGCTGAGTCGACGAGCGACTCGCCAGCGATCAGGCTGTCACCCGCCGAGGTGACAGCAAGACGCTGGCAACTTCTGACCGTCTCGACCGTGGTCATTCTCATCGATCAGCTGAGCAAGGCGTGGGCGCTCAGCGCGCTCGATGGCTCAAGTTATGACGGGCTGTTCGGTTCGGGTCTTCGCCTCGTTTACAACCGCGGCTCGGCTTTCTCGCTCGGCGAGGGCCTCGGCCCGCTGTTTGGAATCTTGGCGGTCGTGATCTCGATCGCGCTTTTTTGGATCGTGCGCTCGATTGAGAAACGTTCGGTGGTCCTCGGGCTTGGGTTGGTCCAAGGTGGGGCGATCGGCAATGTCATCGATCGGCTTTTTCGCGAAGGCGATGGATTCCTCGGGGGAGCGGTCATCGACTTTCTCGAGATCGGCGACTGGTGGCCCGTTTTCAACATCGCCGATTCAGCGATCGTCATCGGCGGTGCCATGGTTACAGTCTTGAGTTCCCGTGCTTGAGGAAATCCCTGATCCCCTCGACGGGGAACGAGTCGATCGCGTCGTGTCTATGTTCACGGGCGTCTCTCGGTCCGCCGCGGCCACGGCTATCGCCGATGGTTTGGTCCTTCTCGACTCGGTCGCCGTCAAAAAGGTATCCCAGCGTGTCGCTACAGGACAGCTGCTCAGCGTCGATGATTCGATCCTCGACGAGCCCGACGAGCTCGAACCAGATCCGTCGGTAGAGCTCGATATTGCTTACAGCGATGAACATGTCATCGTCCTGCGAAAGCTTGCGGGCCAGGTCGTTCATCCGGGCGCCGGAAACACGACCGGAACGATCATCCAAGGATTGCTCGCGAAGTTTCCCGAGATTCGCGACATCGGGCAACCGAATCGACCCGGCGTAGTTCACCGCCTCGACAAGGGCACCTCCGGTGTGTTCTCCGTTGCCCGTTCGCTCGTTGGTTACGATTCATTGACGGCTCAATTGTTCGACCGCACGGTCTCCCGGCGGTATCTCACGCTCGCGTGGGGTCACCCAAAGACGCCTCGGGGAGTCATCGAGGCCCCGATCGGTCGTGCTGTCCGGGACCCGACTCGAATGGTGGTGCGTGAAGACGGCAAGGCCGCGCGTACGTCGTACACCGTCTTGGCGACCTGGGCTGAACCAACCATCTCGCTCTTCTCGTGCGCCCTCGACACCGGGCGCACGCACCAGATCCGAGTGCACATGCAAGCAATCCACCATCCGATCGTGGGCGATGTTCGCTACGGCGCTGGAAGAGACACACTCGGAATGGAACGTCCTGCGTTGCACGCCGCCGAGCTTGGCTTTGAACATCCCGAGTCAGGGGAGTGGCTCGAGTTCTCGGCGCCGTTGCCCAGCGACATGAGAACGGTCATCACGTCGTTTGGACGACCCGAAACCGGAGAGGTACCCGAATGACCACGATGTGTCTCCCCGAGTACTCCGGTGCGTCGACGATCTCGATCATGCCGGCTCTCAGTTGGGGTGTCTCGTGCGAATCGATTCCGGACCACATCGCAGCGGCGGAGCGCGTTGTCGTCTTGGTGCTGGACTCTCTGGGATGGGTGCAGCTTCAGGAACGGCTGGAGCTCGCCCCAAACCTGGCCCAAATGGACGGAGCAAAGGCGACGACGGTCGCGCCGTCTACTACCGCGGCAGCGCTCACGTCGATCTCCACCGGCGTTGCACCGGGTGAACACGGCATCGTCGGGTACCGGTTTCCGATCGGTGGCGCGGTGATGAACGCCCTTCGCTGGACGAGTCCGGCAGGCGACCATCGCGACATCGTCTCGCCGAGCGACGCTCAGCCCGTGCCCGCATTTGCGGGCGGCGACTGGCACGTGGTCGGCGATCGCCAATTTATTGGATCGGGCTTCACCGAGGCCTATCTGGGCAGTACCCCGTATCACGGCATCTGGCATCCGTCCTCGCTCGTCGCAGGCGCACGAGAGCTACTCGACGCCGGACACACCCACATCTACACCTACTACGACGGTCTCGATCACACAGCGCACATCCATGGCTTCTCGGGCGCCTACTTCAATCTCGAATTGCAGTTCTGCGATTGGCTCGTCGGGGCGATGCTCGACGCCTTGCCGACCGGCACCGCCCTCGTGGTGACCGCCGACCATGGTCAAATCGAGGCCCCCGAGATCGTTCCGGTGTCGAGCCACTGTCTCTCGCTGTGCACCGGGCGTTCGGGCGAACCTCGCTTCCGATGGTTGCATGCAAAACCAGGAGCCTCCGCCGAGCTCGAGGCTGCGGCCATCGAGGCACATGGCGACATTGCGTGGGTGCGTACGAGGGACCAGATCGTCAGCGAAGGCTGGTTCGGTCCAACAGTGACTCCCGAGGCGTCCTCGCGGCTGGGAGACGTGGCTTTGGTGGCTCACGCCCCGATCGGGTTCGACGATCCCGGTGAGCGTCACGCCGATCGTCTGGTCGGGCGACATGGATCGGTAACCGAGGCGGAAATGTTGGTTCCGATCCTCTACGCCATCGCGTAGTCCAAGAGCGAAGTTGCCTTCATGAGAGCTCGCCGGTGTGTTTGTCGGAACTCCGCCGGTGTAGTTTGACCACCCAAAGCTTTCGCGATCGAGGAGCTGAATGGCTGGGTCGTTCACCCATCTCCATGTTCATACTGAATTCTCGATGCTCGATGGAGCATCGCGCCTCGATGACCTTGTCGCTGCCGCCGCAGCCGACGGCCAGCCAGCGCTCGGAATCACCGACCATGGAAACATGTACGGCGTCCTCGACTTCTACAAGTCGTGCAATAAGGCTGGTATCAAGCCCATCATCGGCACCGAGGCCTATATGGCCCACGAGCACCGCTCGGAGCGTCCGTCGCGTCGTGGCAAGCTCGATGACTCCGGCGGAAGCACCACCGGTGGCGGGAAGCTCTACTATCACCTGATTCTTTTGGCCGAGAACAACACTGGCTACAAGAACATGATCCAGCTGGCCTCGAAGGCCTTCATGGAGGGTTACTACTACAAACCTCGTGTCGATTGGGAGCTGCTCGATCAGCACTCTGAGGGTCTCATCGCCACCACTGGTTGTCTTGGTGGCCAGGTTCTCCAAGCGCTTATGGCGGGGAACTTTGACGAAGCCGTCGCCCGCGCTGGACGGCTGCAAGACATCTTCGGTCGCGACAACATGTTCGTCGAGCTTCAAGATCACGGCATCCCCGAGCAGATCCGGACAAACCCGCAACTGCTCGAGATCGCAAAGAAGATCGGTGCTCCGATCTTGGCGACGAACGACAGCCATTACACCAATCAGGCCGATCATGGGGCCCACGATGCGTTGTTGTGTGTGCAAACCGGGTCGCTACGCAGCGACCCCGATCGTTTCAAGTTTCACGGAGATCAGCACTACCTGAAGAGTGCGGCCGAGATGCGCGATATGTGGCGCGAGGTCGAGGTCGCATGCGACAACAGCTTGTGGATTGCCGAACGCTGTAATGTCGAGATCGAATTCGGCGAGCCACAGCTCCCCAGCTTTCCGTTGCCCGCTGGTTTTACCGACGATGACGAATATCTTCTCCATCTCACAATGGAGGGTGCCAAGAAGCGCTGGGGCGACAACGTTCCCGACAAGGCACATGACCGATTGCTCTTCGAGCTCAAGGTCATCAAGGACATGGGGTTCTCGTCCTACTTCATCATCACCTGGGACCTCATCAAGTACGCCCGCGACAACGAGATCCGTGTGGGTCCTGGGCGTGGATCTGCGGCCGGCTGCGCCGTGGCGTACTGCCTCTGGATCACCGACCTCGATCCAATCAAGTACGACCTGCTCTTCGAGCGGTTCTTGAACCCGTCGCGTATATCGATGCCCGATATCGACATGGATTTCGACTCTCGTTATCGAGATCAGATGATCCGCTATTGCGCGGAGCGATACGGCCGAGACCATGTCGCACAGATTGTGACGTTCTCTCAGATTAAGGCTCGGGCTGCGGTTCGTGATGCGGCCCGAGTGCTCGGCTACCCTTACGCGGTAGGCGACAAGGTCGCGAAGGCGATGCCGCCGCTCATCATGGGTCGCGACACCCCACTTCAGTACTGCTTTGAAAAGCATCCGAAGTACGAAGGCGGTTATGCCCAGGCGAACGACCTGCGCGAGATGGTGGCCACCGATTCTGTCGTGGCCGAAGTGGTCGAGGTAGCGAAGGGTCTCGAAGGCCTCCGCCGTTCCGATGGGATCCACGCCGCGGCGGTGGTGATTACCAAAGATCCGCTCACCGATTACCTCCCGATCCAACGCAAGCCCGAGGCTGGCCAAGACCCAGAAGATGCTCCGGTTGTCACGCAATACGAGATGAACGGCGTCGAATCTCTCGGTCTCCTCAAGATGGACTTCCTCGGCCTGAGAAACCTCGATGTCATCGACGACACACTTCGCATGATCGGCGAAACCAGGGGCATCGAAGTCGACATCGACAACGTCAATCTTGAAGATCAAGCCACGTACGACCTTCTCCAGCGCGGCGACACGATCGGGGTCTTCCAGCTCGAATCGAGCCCGATGCGTTCGCTGATGAAATCGCTCGGACCCACCGAGTTCGAAGATGTAGCTGCTCTTGTCGCCCTCTATCGGCCAGGCCCGATGGAAGCGAACATGCACAACGACTACGCCGATCGCAAGAACGGCCGTCAAGAGGTCACGTTGTTGCACGAGGATGCGGGCGAGATCCTGGGCGACACCTACGGCCTGATGATCTATCAAGAGTCGATGATGCGGGTGGCGCAAAAGTTCGCTGGTTACTCCCTCGCCGACGCCGACTCGCTACGAAAGGCCTGCGGCAAGAAGATCCGCGAGGTCATGCAGCAGGAGAAGGCCAAGTTCGTCGACGGCTGTGAAACAACCGGCTACGGCCGCCCTCTCGGCGAAGAGTGGTGGAAGATCATCGAACCGTTCGCCGACTATGCGTTCAACAAGAGCCACAGCTACGGCTACGGCTACGTCGCGTATCAAATCGCATGGTTGAAAGCGCACTACCCGGTCGAGTATCTGGCGGCCTTGCTCACGTCGGTGAAAGGTAGCCTCGACAAGGCGGCGGTCTACCTGAACGAGTGCAGGGTGATGGGCATCCACGTCGTTGTGCCCGACATCAATCGTGCCCGAGTCGACTTCCATCCCGAGCCGAACCTCGATGAGTCAGAAACCAAGGGCGAGATCGTCTTTGGAATGTCGGCAGTCCGAAACGTCGGCGAGGCGCTGGTCGAACAAATCATCGCTGAGCGCGACACAAACGGGCCCTTTGATAGCTTCCTGAACTTCGTTGAACGCGTCGACTACGCGGTGTTGAACAAGCGCACGATCGAGTCGCTCATCAAGGCGGGCTCGTTCGACACGTTGGGTCACCCCCGCAAAGGTTTGCTCAACGTCTACGAGCTCATCATCGATCGCACGGTGGCGTCGAGGAAAGATCACGACATCGGTGTCGCAACGTTGTTCGGAAGTTTGGGCGATGAGCCCACGTTCGACGACCGCCCCGATATTCCCGACGTCGAGTTCGAGAAGATGCCCAAACTCGCACACGAGAAGGAAATGCTCGGGCTCTATATCTCGGACCACCCAATCTTGGGATATGAGGCCGCGCTCGGCCGTCGCTGCGATAAAACCGTCGGCGCGCTCGAGGACGAACAGGACGGAGCGTTCTTGCGGGTCGGCGGTGTCATCACGAACCTCCAGAAGAAGTGGACCCGCAAGGGTGACCTGATGGCGATCTTCGAGCTCGAAGATCTGGAAGGGTCGATCGAGGTGATGGTCTTTCCTCGGACGATGACCGAACATGGACACAAACTGATCGACGACTCGATCGTCGTCGTGCGTGGCCGCCTCGATGGCAAGGATGACATTCCCAAGTTCATCGCCCAAGACCTCGAGATTTTCGACTCTTCACAGATGGCCGAAAGCCAACCCCTCCGGTTGCGACTGCCTACCCACGCACAAGACCCCGGCACGCTCGATTCGTTGAAACATCTCCTCCAAGATCACTCCGGCCAGTCCGAAGTGTTCCTGCACCTCGACGGCACGCAAGTCATCCGACTTCCAGAGACGTATCGTGTAGAAACAGGCAACGGCCTTGTCGCGGAGCTGCGTGTCTTACTCGGGCCCGACGCCGTCGTTGTTTGACCCACTTATCCGACTCCGCCTCCCTCTTTCACTCGTGGCGCTCCGACCGGGCCGCTCGGACCATCGGCATTCGCCTCTCGGTTTGCGCTCTTGGGGTTCCATCGACTGGACTAGACGGGCGACAATCAACAGCAAAGCGACGTGGCAATGGCACTCGAAGTTGAAACGAAAGACTGCAACGCACTAGGCGATGCCGATATCTCGGATATGGCCGACCTGTGCGCCGACTCGCCGCTGCCCTATGAGGCTGGCGACTTGTCGAAACAGGCCGAAGAATGGGTGCTCTGCTGCCAGGCTCTTGACAACGGTCGCCTTAAGGGTTTCGCGTATTACACACTCGAGCGCATCGGTGGCACTCCGGCGATCATCATTGGTTTGGGCTCGATCGGTCGTAACTCGCGTCGCGACAGTGTCATGCGTGGCATGGTCACCGACCTTATGCATCGAGCCGTCATGGCTTTCCCCGATGAAGATGTTGTCGTGGGCCTCCGGATGCAAACGTCCGCTGGGTTTGAGATGTTGAAGAGCTTCAACGACGTCGTCCCTCGACCCGAGCACAAAACCTCTGGTGAGGAGCGTGCCTGGGGTCGCCGCTTCGCCAAACGTTTCGGAATCTCGCCGCTTCGCTACGCCGACCGGGCCTTCAGCTCGAAGGGCAACGGCTCCATACCGTGCGCTTTTGATCACGAGTCGACGAAGCCAGAGTCGGTCGATCCTGTTGTCGCTGCCTACTTCGACGACCTCGATCCATCGAACGGCGATGTCCTGATCGCATTTGGCTGGGCGATGTCAGAGGACCTTGCCAAGTTCGCCTGAGGTGCCTCACGCGGATACTTTTGCGGCTCTCATCGATGTCATCAAGTCGCGCCGAATGGTGCGGGCATACCTCCAAGACGCGGTGGACGCGAGTGCTCTCGACGCGATCCTGAGCGCCGCACATCGAGGCCCGAGCGCTGGCAACACTCGCTCTCTCGACATCGTGGTGCTCCTCGGCGCCGAGGTCGATAGCTACTGGGACCTGACGCTGGGCAACGAGCGGCGCCCCACGTTTCCATGGCCAGGCCTTCTGCGAGCTCCTGTGCTGCTCCTCGCGTACGTCGACCCATCCGCCTACGTCGAACGGTACGCAGAGGCTGACAAGGCGCGTACGGGGCTAGGAAATGGCGAGACGGCGTGGCCCGTGCCCTACTGGTGGGTCGACGGGGGAGCAGCGGTCGAAAATGTCCTGCTCGCGGCACATGGCCTCGACCTGGGCGCGTGTTTCTTTGGCCAGTTCGATCACGAGGACGCCGTGCGAACCCGATTTGGCGTGCCCGAAGGCCGACGAGCGTTGGGAACTATTGCGCTGGGCCACCCAGATCCAGCGAACGATCGCCAGAGCCAGTCAGCGCAACGGCAGGCCGGCTCGGGACACGGCAATACCTACCAGGGTCACTGGGGAGCGATACGTTGACCCGGATGCCCACCCAACATCCAACCGGCCTCGCGCTCTGGGTCGCCGGGGCCCGCCCAAAGACGCTCCCTGCGGCCGTCGTGCCTGTAGCCGTCGGAACAGCAGCGGTGGCCGACGATGTGTTCACACTGTGGCGTGCAGCGGCCGCCATGGTCGTCGCGGTCGCCCTTCAGATCGCGACCAATTACGCAAACGACTACAGCGACGGCATCCGGGGAACGGACGACGATCGCGTTGGACCGTTGCGATTGGTCGGCTCCGGCGCCGCTTCGTCAAGCTCGGTCAAGAAAGCGATGCTCGGGTCGTTCGCTGTAGCTGGGCTGGTTGGCTTGGCGCTATCGATCGCCGTCAATCCATGGCTCTTGGTGGTCGGAGCAGCCTCGATCGCCGCTGGCTGGTTCTACACGGGTGGGAGCACTCCATACGGCTACCTGGGGCTCGGTGAAGTCTTCGTCTTCATCTTCTTCGGTGTCGTTGCGACGGTCGGCTCGGCGTATGTACAAACGGAGTCGTTATCGGGGGTCGCCGCGGTGCTCTCGGTCCCCGTCGGCGTGTTCGCCACCGCACTGCTGGTGATCAACAATCTGCGCGATCGGATCGGCGACGCCGAAGCTGGCAAACGAACACTCGCTGTTCGTCTCGGCGACGGCCCAACGCGATGGATTTATGTCGGCTCGATGGCCGGCGCGTTCGCACTCATCGCTGTCGTTGCACTCACGACGGGGCGCGCGCCGCTCTTGCTCGCGCTCTTCGGCGTCGTCACCGCAATCCCAGCACTCCGCACCGTGCGTAGCGGGGCTGTCGGACGGTCGCTGATTCCCGTTCTCGAAGCCACGGGCCGAACGCAGCTGGTCGCGGGCCTGGGCATGACGCTCGGTCTAGTGCTGTAGGTCGCTGGTCCGTGTGCCGGTGAGTAACTGTGCTGCACCCATAGTCAATTGTTGATGGCGAACGTCGCTGAACCCTGACCGCTCGAGGACGGCGAGAAGCTCAGAGCGCGGAGGGAGGTAGGCGAGCGAGCGTGGCAGGTAGCCGTACGCCTCCTTGTTCGACAACAGACCGCCAACAAAAGGAACGAGCTTGCCAAAGTAGAGGCCGTGCCCGAATCGCATGAGAGCGTTGTCGGGCTGGCTGGCATCGAGCAACGCAATACGTCCTCCTGGCCGAACGACGCGCGCGAGCTCTGCGAAGACCCGTTCGAGATCGACGAAGTTTCGCAATGCGAAGCCGCACGTTGCGCCGTCGACCGACGAATTGGCAAGTGGAAGGTCCATGCCGTCACCTTGCACGAGCGGCTCAGAGGTGCGTGCCGCTGCGAGCATCCCGAAGCTGAAGTCGGCGCCGATCGATGAATAGCCACGTTCGGAGAGTTCTCGGCAGAAGTCGCCAGTACCAGTCGCGAGATCGAGGACGACTGCTCCTTCGCCTAACCCAAGCGACTCGATCGCTATTCGACGCCACCGAACGTCGAGGCGAAACGTCATTATCCGGTTCACCAGGTCGTACCTAGGCGCGATCGTGTCGAACATTGCTTGAACCGCCTCAGCCTTCTCAGAACCCTGTGGAAGGGGTTGATCGAGGCTTGGGAGGGGTCCGGCCGATGGTGATTTGGGCGTTGCGTTCACTTCACCAGGCTAGAAGGTCACGGGGAGTGCTACCCGCTCTGCGCGCAAGGTGCGTTCCCTCGCTTCGAACGTTCGGCCAGATAACGTCCACGCGGTGACGAGCGCGTTTGACGGTTTGGATGACCGAGAGAGTGAAGTGGCAGACACGGCGCGCCGCGCCGCTCTTGCAGCTTCGGATCGAAACAAGCGCATCCGTTCCGCCGGTAGCGGCATCACCGCTGAAGATGTCGACCCCCAGATGCTGAGCCAACTCGACGCGTTGTTCGAGAACATGGCGACGTGGACTCCGGGGTTCGCCGGAGCGATGTTGTTTCGTGGTGAAGCAGCACAACCGCTCGTCAGCCTGATCACCTCCGGCGAGCAAGAGGCGATGCGTCGTGCACTTATCCATGTGGCTGCATCGGTCCGTGCCGAGCTCGACCTGCTCGAGCATGACGCCGTTGGTTCGTTCATCGACTCGGTTACATCGACGTCGCGAGGCGCAGTGCTCGTGAACCGACTGGACGATGACTTGCTCGTGGTTGCGATCGAGGGTCGTCCCGCTCGAGTCGCTGAAGCCTGGAGTGCGATCTCGGCCAACCGCCTGCAGATCGCAGCGGTAGCAGCTCGACTCATCTCTGGGGAGTAACACCGTCGGGCACGAACCGTCGGAGATTCACCGTCGGGCCTGGCTCAGGAGTCTCGACGCTTACGCATCTCTTTTGCGTGGCGTTCGAGCGTGGCTTTTTGCTGCTTCGTCAGACTGTCGAGGCCCTGATCATTCACCTGATCGAGAAGTGAATCGATCTCGGCTTCAGATGCTGCCGATGAGGGTACCGATTGAAGGTGGGCCGAACCCTTGCCCCTCTTCATCCTCTTGGGGCGCTTCGTGCGTTTTCTAGAAGCCGATGGGGTTGACCCCTCGCTCGTCATCGAAGCGGGCAGGGGGATGCTCGGCGCCCATTCGACCTCGGGTGCATAACCGAGCGACTTGACGACCACTAGACCGAGCGCTCCTGCGGTCAGATGCATGACGAGTGCCGGCATATTGCCGTCGGCGAGGTCGCCCAAAATGGTGATGCCGAAGATCACGGCGACGAGTATCCAGAAGGGAATGTTGAAGAAGGATCGGGCGTGAGGCATCGACGCGGCGAAGCCGACGGCGACGCCGAGGAACAAGACGCTAAGGCCGGTTTCGAAGACACCGAAGTTCGAGATTGCGGCGACCAACGAGCCAAGGACCGCTGGAACAACCGTGATCAAACCGATCATCCAGGTATATGCCCGCCGCCCGAGGCGCATCTCCATCTGGGTGCCGATCGAGAAGAAGAATATTGCCGAGAGAAATTGGCCGAAGAGCTGACGGCTCGAGATGATGGCGATCGGCCAGGTGAAGAGACGCCAGAGCTGGCCGCCAAAGAGTGCATCGTCGGTCAGGACGAGCGCTGAGCCAATGGGCCCTGAGTTCTGCTCGATGGCGAGGACGAAGAGCCCAATGATGGCCATGCCCGAGATCGCGACCGTGGTCGTGACCCCAACCGAACCAATGGTGAACCACGGGGTTGAGCCAGATCCGCGGGAGAACGGGCTTTGGAATGCGTATCGATCTGCCATCGAGAGCCAGGGTAGTGCACGAACGGTCGCAAACTCTGGTCCCCAAGGGCCAGAGTTTGTGGTCTGCTAACTCGACTTCGGTCGCCGGGTCGGTGTCGCAACCGAAGTGGACGTCTTGTTCTGGCTCGCTCGCAACTGGCCGCACGCAGCATCGATGTCGGTTCCCCGATTGCGACGGATGGTCGCGTTCGTGCCACGGTCGAGGAGCCACTTCTGGAACCTCGCTACTCCGGCGGTGTCGGTGCCGACGGTGAGGTAGCCCGGAGTTGGGTTCAAGGGGATCAGGTTCACGTGAGCACGCAGTTCTCGACACAGCTCGGCCAGGGCAATGGCTTGTTCTTCGGTGTCATTGACATCCGCGATCAGGGCCCATTCGAAACTCAAGCGCCGACCCGAGGCAGCGACGTAGCCAGCACACGCCTCGGCGAGATCCTCGATCGGATACCGCTTGTTGATCGGAACGAGTTCGGAACGGAGTTCGTTCGTTGCCGCGTGGAGTGAGACTGCGAGACTCACCGGCAGTTGTTCCTCGGCCATCCGTTTGATGCCAGGAATGAGGCCCACTGTGCTCATGGTGATGTGGCGCGCCGATAGGCCGAGGTCGCCATGGATCCGCCGGACCGCACCCCATACGGCGTCGTAGTTGGCCAGCGGTTCGCCCATGCCCATGAACACGACGTTCGATAGCCGTCTCGGCTTGGCTGCTTCTCGGGCTCGAACCACTTGTTCGACGATCTCGCCCGTCGTGAGGTGTCGACGAAATCCTTCTTGCCCCGTTGCGCAGAAGCCGCAGGCCATCGCACAACCAGCCTGGCTGCTGACGCAGACCGTGGACCGACCGGTGTAGTGCATCAGGACGGTCTCTACGGCATCACCATCGGGAAGTCCCCACAGCCACTTGTGTGTTTCGCCTCCCTCGCTCACCCGAACCGTTCGATCGTGCAGTGCAGACGGGAGACGTGCGTCGAGCTCTGCTCGAAGTTTCTTGGGCAAGGTCGTGATCTCCGCGATATCGAGACCCTCTTCGTAGAGGCCTTGCCACAGTTGTTCCACTCGGTAGGCGGGGTGGTCAGCGAGGAGGCTGCCCATCTCATCGCGATCGAGCTGATAGCGGGTTTCGACCGTGTTCATGACCTCTCCCACAATGTGTCGGTTCGAAACGTTTCGAAGCCAATCTTTTTGTACGTGGCGATGGCGGCCTCATTGTCTGACTCGACGTAGAGCATGCCGGTCGTCAGACCTTGATCGCTGAGCCAATCCAATCCCGAAAGGGTGAGGGCCGTGCCGAGGCGTCTTCCGTGAAAGTCGGGGTCGACGGCGATCACGTAGATCTCGCCCAAGGGTTCGGGATCGGTGTGGATCTTTGTCCAACAGAAGCCGGCCAGCCTGCCGTCGATGTGGTGAAGCCGAAATCCGTCGGCCGAGAACCAGTCGTTGGCCATATCAACGCGGACAGCGTCGGGGGTCAGACCAGATTGCTCGGGGTGCCAATGAAACGCCCGATTGTTGACCTCGACAAAGTCGTTGATGTCGTCCTCGGTGAAAGCTCTTGTGGCCAGGTCCGTCGACGGCGTGGGCAGCGGGCAGCGCATTTGCAGGAGGGTTCGGTTTGAGCGCATGCCAGAGGCTTCCAACGCCGTGGTGCGTTCGGGGGTCGTGCCATGGACCCAGATTTCGGCGTCGTCACCGGCGTTGGCGGCGAGGGCAAGCGCGTCGGTTAAGGCGGTGAGCGACTCGCCCACTTCGAATGTCAGGTGCACGACGGGTGTAGGCCCGTCTTTATGTTCGACAAGAAACTCCACGCTTGAAGGTTATGGGGCGGAGCCCGCATGCCCATGTCCAGAAAATTTCTCCGCGAAACAAAATGAGTAAATCGGATTCCCAATCGAGCGTGCCGATGTTAGATTCTCGGTCGCGTCTCTTGGTCCCGCCATCGGGAGACGCAATATGCGACACATCTGAGGGCTCCGCCGCCCTCGTGTTGCTGAAAGAGCGGGCGCTCAGCGCCCGCTCTTTCGCCGTTTTAGTCCGTAGGTCGCATTCGGACCGACGGTAGCGTCGAGGGATGGATTCTGATCTCGCCGAATTGTCGACCGTTGCGACGCAGATCGATGAGCTCGTCGATCGGGTGGTGGTTGTTGCCGAGACGTATCGGGGCGGCGATCGAGACGATGTCGCGATTCGACTCTTCGAAGTGGAGCGTTCGTTGCACGCGGCGCGGCGGAATCTGCAGAGCGCGCTTCGGGTCTTTTGATGTTTGATCGTCGCCCGCAGGTACGCGCCGATATTGCGCTTCGTTCCGGCTACCACTCACCACAGATCGATGTCGACGTCCGGCTGAACACCAATGAAGCCCCAACTCCGCCGCCGGCCGGATTCGACGACGCACTCCACGAAGCGATCGACGTCATTTCCTGGCATCGCTACCCCGATCGCTCAGCGATGGCGCTGCGTACGAAACTTGCCGCACGTTACGACCTGTCGCCGGCCGAGGTCTTCGTTGCCAATGGGTCGAACGAGGTGCTGCAGACCGTCATGTTGACGTTCGGCGGAGCCGGGCGGACCGCGGCGGTCTTCGAGCCCACCTATGCCCTGCATTCCCACATCTCCAAGACCACGGGTACCGCGGTCGTCGAAGGCGCGCGAAACGAGGACTTCACCTTGAATATGGATGAGGTCTGTCGCGTTATCGAGACCCATTCGCCCGATGTGGTCTTCTTGTGTTCGCCGAACAACCCCACCGGGATCGTCGATCCGCCCGAGACCGTCGACGCCGTACTCGAGTTGATGGCGGGCACGAATGGCCTTCTCGTCGTAGACGAAGCGTATGGCCAGTTCTCGACCACGTCCGCAGTACCGAAGATCGATGAAGACGTACCACTCGTCGTGAGTCGAACCTTCTCGAAAACGTGGTCGCTGGCGGCCGCGAGGCTCGGCTACTTGCTCGCTCCGCAGTGGCTTGTCGCAGAACTAGAGAAGGTCGTACTTCCCTATCATCTCGACGCGTTCAAGCAGGCTGCTGGCTCGGTCGCCCTCGACTTCGGCGACGCAATGGACGAGCGGGTCGCTCGGATCGTCGAAGAACGCGGTCGGCTCATTGCCGAGCTCGGGGAGCTCCCGGTCACGACCTGGAAGAGCGGCGCCAA
This sequence comes from Verrucomicrobiales bacterium, assembly GCA_047638715.1. GTDB lineage: Bacteria > Actinomycetota > Acidimicrobiia > Acidimicrobiales > SHLQ01 > SHLQ01. The sequence continues at coordinate 38,679 of JBLIMK010000004.1, read as the reverse complement.
CTTCTTTCTCTTTCGCGCTCACGAGATGGGTGGCGACGAGCTCTGGCAAGCGCTGGTCGACCGCTCGGTACTCGTTCGAAATTGTGCATCCTGGCCTCGGCTCGACGGGTGTCTTCGCATCACGATCGGCACGCCGGACGAGAACGATCGATTCATCTCAGCACTCCGCGAGATCCTGAGCACCTGAGGCCCAGGCAGAGCCTCGTACACTGGTGTGTATGCGAAACGCATCCGCTTCACGTGACACCAAGGAAACGCAAATCCAGATCGACATCAATCTCGATGGCGATGGAAATACGGACTGCGAGACCGGCCTTCCCTTTTTTGACCACATGCTCGATCAATTGGGTCGCCACGGTGGCTTTGATTTGACGGTCAAGGCAGCCGGTGACCTGCAGATCGACTCGCACCACACGGTTGAAGACACCGGGATTCTGCTCGGCGGCGCGTTCCGAGACGCTCTTGGCGACAAGGTTGGCATTCGCCGCTTTGCATCGAACTCGATTCCCCTCGACGAAGCCTTGATCGACACAGCTCTCGATCTGTCCGGGCGTCCGTATTTGCACTACGAGGTTGAATTTCCTGGCGAGAAAATCCTTGGCGATCCGCCATTCGATCCGCAGTTGTGCGAGGAGTTCTGGCGAGCATTCGTCATGTCGTCGGGGATCACGCTGCACATCGTTCTCGTCCGTGGCAAGAACACCCACCACATCATCGAGGCGACGTTCAAGGGCGTGGCCCGTGCACTTCGCGACTCTGTGGTCATCACCGGCGGAGGGTTGCCCTCAACAAAGGGAACCTTGTGACCCCGACCATCGCGGTCCTGGACTATGGCATCGGGAACCTTCGGTCGGCGCAAAAGACGCTCGAGCGAGCGGGCGCTCTACCGATCCTGACAGCCGATCCAGCCGTCGTCGCACAAGCCCATGGCGTCGTCTTGCCGGGCGTTGGCAACTTTGGTCGTGTCATGGAAGCAATCCGCGAGACGGGTGTCGACAAGCTCGCCAATGACGCCGTCGAAAGTGGACGGCCGTTTCTTGGCATTTGTGTCGGGATGCAGGCCCTCTACGAATCGAGCGAAGAGGTCGATGGGGTTCGGGGTCTAGGAGTTTTGCAAGGCTCGATCCGGCTGCTTTCAGATGAAGTCAAACGTCCGCAGATGCAGTGGAATCAATTGAGTTTCCCAGAGCCTTCACCGCTCTTTTCAGGGATCGCGGAGAAGAGTTGGGTCTACTTCGTGCACTCCTATGCACCCGAATCCACCGCTGACGTAGTGGCGACGTGTGAGTACGGGGGGACCGTTACCGCGGCCGCCCAGCGAGACAACGTCTACGCGACCCAGTTTCACCCAGAAAAATCTGGGCCGATCGGTATTCAGATAATCACCAACTTTGTGAAACTTTGTAGCGACCATGTCCTTTGTAGCGACCATGTCCTTTGTAGCGACAATGTCCTTTGGGGCGACCATGTCGGTGGTCGGGGGATCTCGACCGGAAGTGTCGAGGAGAAACCGTGATTTCGGCGCGTGTTATTCCGTGTCTCGACGTCGACGCAGGTCGGGTCGTCAAAGGCGTGAACTTCGTCGACCTGGTCGACGCTGGCGATCCGGTCGAATTGGCTGCTCGCTACGACGCGCAGGGTGCCGACGAGCTCGTGTTCCTCGATATCACCGCGTCGTCGGACGCCCGCGACACGATCGTCGATGTCGCTCGACGCACAGCCGAAGAGGTCTACATCCCCTTCACGATCGGTGGGGGAATCCGGTCGGTCGACGATGCCCGCCGCCTTCTTCGCGTCGGTGCCGACAAGACAGCGGTGAATACAGCGGCCGTCGATCGTCCCGAAGTCCTGACCGAGATTGCTCGAGAGTTCGGTTCTCAATGTGTTGTCGCCTCGATCGACGCTCGCCGGAGCACCGGCCCTGACGGCCCAGCTAGTGGATTCGAGGTGTTCATCCACGGCGGAAGGACACCGACAGGCCTCGACGCTGTCGAGTGGGCGAGAGAGGTCGAACGCCGTGGCGCCGGCGAGATCATGCTGACGTCGATGGACCGCGACGGAACTCGCGACGGATTCGACCTCGAGCTCACCGCCATAGTCAGTGATGCGGTCGGGGTTCCAGTTATTGCGAGCGGCGGCGTTGGCAACCTCGAGCACCTCGCTGAAGGCATCATCGATGGCCACGCCGATGCAGTCCTTGCAGCGTCGATCTTTCACTTCGGGGAACACACGGTGGCCGAAGCCAAGGAACTCATGGCGGCGCGTGGCGTTACCGTTCGCCCTCCCCAGTAGTCTGAACCCGTGACCGCAGCCATCAAGAACAACGGGATTTCGCCATCGAACAGCAACGGCGACCGCCTGCCGATCAAGATGTTGAACGATCGTATCCTCGTACGAATTGGCGACGCCGAGGGTGAACGACGTTCGACGGGCGGAATTCTGATCCCCGCCACCGCACAGGTTGGGAAGCGGCTCACCTGGGCTGAGATCGTCGCCTCGGGCCCCAATGTTCGCAATATGGAGATGGGCGACCGGGTGCTCTTCAACCCCGACGACCGATATGAGGTCGAGGTTGGTGGCACCGACTACATCATCTTGCGTGAGCGAGATGTCCATGCCGTAGCGGCAGAGCGCCTCGAAGAGGGCTCGACCGGGCTCTACCTCTAGCGCGCCGTCGTGTCGATTCAGCCGACGTTCGAGGAATTCGTCGAGTACGCGCGTGGCCATCGGGTGATCCCGGTGTGGCGTTCGTTACTCGCAGACCAAGTGACACCCGTCGCGATCTTCGCTCGATGCGTTGGCGACGATGACGGGTTTTTGCTCGAATCGGTCGAGAACGGAGAGCGCTGGAGCCGCTGGTCGTTTCTTGGCCGGAACCCCTTGGCCACGATCGTGTCGACGAATGGTGCGATCTCGGTGGATGGTCCGCTCGCCTCGGAGGTGCCGGCCGCCGATGGCATGCTCGACACGCTCGAAGCGTTGCTGAACGAATTCTCTGCGCCCGATATCGAGGGCCTCCCGCCCCTGCATTCAGGTTTGATGGGCTACATCGGTTACGACGTTGTTCGCGAGGTAGAACGTCTACCGAACGTGCCCGACGATGACACCGGCCATTCCGATGGTGTGATGGCGATGATCGGCGAACTTGTGGCGTTCGATCATTGGAAGCAGCAGGTCACGTTGCTCGCGAACACGCTGGTTCCAGCTGGCGCCGATGAGGAAGCGCTTCGGGCGGCGTACGACGATGCGATTCTCCGTCTTGAACAGCTGCAGACCGATGGTGCCCGCCCGCTCGACGAGCCGCTCGTCTCACCGCCACCGCTCGATGCTCCACTTCCCGAGGTCACCTCGACGATGGGGGAGGCCACGTACTGCGCCGCCGTTGAGACCGCGAAGGAGTACATCCTTGCGGGCGATATTTTTCAGGTCGTCCTGTCGCAACGTTTCGACTTCGATCTCGATGCTGACCCGTTCGATCTCTACCGGGTACTCCGTCAGGTGAACCCGAGCCCCTACATGTACTTTCTGCGAATCGGCGATCTCCACATCGTCGGCGCTTCCCCGGAGCCAATGGTGCAGCTCCGCGACGGCAAAGTTATTTCTCGTCCGATCGCCGGGACTCGACCCCGCGGTGCGACCGACGAAGAAGACCGCCGACTTGGAGCTGAACTTAAAGAACACCCCAAAGAGGTGGCCGAACATGTGATGTTGGTCGACCTAGCGCGCAACGACATCGGCAGGGTCATTAGTTACGGCAGCGAGTCGAGGGACCAGCTAATGGATCTCGAGCGGTACAGCCATGTGATGCACCTGACGTCGCAGGTCTCGGGCGATCTCGCTCCCGGCAAATCGGCAATCGACGTCCTGCGCGCAACCCTTCCGGCCGGCACCGTGTCGGGTGCGCCAAAGGTGCGCGCAATGGAGATCATCGACGAACTCGAACCGGTTAAACGCGGCCCGTACGCGGGCGTGGTTGGGTACATCGATTTTTCTGGGAACATCGACACCGCCATCGCTATCCGAACAATGTTCATCTCGGGCAATCGAGCAAGCGTCCAGGCGGGTGCTGGGATTGTTGCAGACAGCGTGCCCATCGACGAGCACAATGAGTGCATCCACAAGTCGAAGGCCTTGCTCGCAGCTGTAGCGGGTGCTCGAATAATGACAGCGCAACGAAAGGCGAATTCCTGATGGGCGTGTTTGTAGGCGAGCGCGATGTCGTGTCGGTCAGTGGACCGGAGGCAACGACGTATTTGCAGGGTCAGATCAGCCAAGACGTGCTCGGGCTCGGCGTGGGCGATTCTGCCTGGAGCCTGATCCTTCAGCCGCAAGGAAAGGTGGACGCATGGTTCCGCATCACCCGCGCTGGCGACGATGCCTATCTGCTCGACGTCGATCCTGGTTTTGGTGAGACGGTGTTGGCGCGCTTGAAACGTTTCCTCCTTCGCACGAAGGCCGAAATCGATCTCGCGACATGGCAGCTCCATTCCTACGACGACGCCCAGGACGAGTTGGTCGGGATGGCTCCGATCGTGGCGCCTGGCGCGGACGGCCTCGGCACCGACGTAATCGGACCTGATCTCGACGAGCCAACCGGGGTCAGGCTCGGCCAAGACGACTACCAACGTCGACGAATCGTCGCGGGGATTCCCGCGATGGGACGCGAACTCATCGAGTCGACGATCCCGGCTGAGGCGCGCATCGTCGATCGCTCGGCTTCGTTCACCAAGGGCTGCTACACGGGCCAGGAGCTGGTCGCTCGCGTAGATTCTCGCGGCGACAACACCCCGCGTCGGCTTCGCATCGTGCGTGGCGACGGCCCGGTTCCCACCCACACCGAACTCGTTCTTGGCGACTCGACGGCAGGCGAAATAACTTCGGTCATCGACGATGGTGCCGGTTGGGCGGGCCTTGCCTATGTCAAACGATCCGCGCTCGATGCTGATGAACTCGAACTCGATGGTGCAGCGGTATCTGTGTCGTTAGTTCCCGCAGACCGGCCATGACCACGTACCTCGATGGCATCCTCGAGTCGCATCGATCCAGTGCAGCGAACGACTCGCGATCCCTCGATCAACTGATCACCGACACAAACTCACTATCAGCTGCGCGTGGGTTCGGCGCTGCCCTCGACGACGCGTCGCGTCTCGGCGTTGTCGCCGAAGTGAAGCGACGCTCGCCATCGAAAGGCGATCTCAACCCGAATCTCGACCCGGCGATGCTCGGATCGGCCTATCAAGCGGGTGGAGCAGCGTGTTGTTCGGTGCTCACCGACGAGCAGTACTTCGGTGGTTCGGTCGCGGACCTGCAGGCGGTCAAGGCAGCGATCGATATCCCGGTGCTTCGAAAGGATTTTACGGTCTCGGCGCACGATGTCGTCGACGCGCGGCTCATGGGTGCCGACTGCGTCCTTCTCATCGTTGCTGCACTCGATGACGTCGAACTTGCAGACTTCTATGCTCTCGCTTCCGAGATTGGCCTGGACGCTCTCATCGAGGTGCACGATGAGCGTGAAGCCGAGCGTGCAATGGCGATCGGTGGGAACCTCATTGGCGTGAACCAGCGAGACCTGATGACGTTCGAGGTCGATGTTCAACGCGCCGCCAGAGTGGCAGCCTCGCTTCCGGCCAATGTCATCCGAGTTGCCGAATCCGGAATCGGTGGCCCGAGCGACATCCCAGCACTGGTCACCGCCGGATTCGACGCTGTGCTCGTGGGCGAATCGTTGGTCACTCATGACGGCCCGGAATTGGGCGTGCGGTCATTGATCGAATCGGCTCGACAGACCGAGCAGATCGGAAAACTATGACGTTCGTCAAGATTTGCGGGCTTACCGATGTCGACGATGCCTTGCTCGCTGTGGCCCTCGGAGCGGACGCTGTCGGATTCGTCTTCGCTCCTTCGAAGCGTCAGATCGCCCCGCCCCGGGCTCGAGACATCGTGGCTCGTATCCCCGCTGAGGCGCTCACGGTCGGCGTGTTTCGTAACGAGGCCAAGGAACGAGTGGTCGACATTGTTCACACCACCGGACTCCGCGCGGCCCAGCTGCACGGGAACGAGAGTCCCGACGATGTCGCGTGGATCGCGCACCGGGTCCCAACCGTCATCAAGGCGGTTGCTGCCGGGACCGAACAGGCGCGTCGGGCGGCCGAGTTTGCGGTGCCGGTCATTCTTGTCGACGCCCCAACTCCGGGTAGTGGTGAGGTGTTCGACTGGTCGCTTGCCGAGTCGCTCCCCACGGATCGACGCGTCTTGCTCGCGGGCGGCCTCGATCCAGACAACGTCGCCGATGCAATCGCCACGGTGAAGCCATGGGGTGTCGACGTTGCCTCTGGCGTCGAACGCGAACCTGGGCGGAAAGATCCGTCAGCGTTGCGACGTTTCATCCAAAATGCGAAGGCTGCGGGAGAATTGCTCGGTGACGGTCATTTCGACTGGAGCGACCAACCAATGTACGACTGGGAAGTGGAGTAAGCAATGTCGATCGATGGTGTGAATAAGACGCCGATAATGGGCGAACCTGATGCGAACGGACGGTTCGGTGAATTCGGTGGGCGTTTCATTCCCGAAACGCTCGTTCCGGCATGCCAAGAGCTCGAAGTCGCTTTTCGGTCGGCCTGGGCAGATCCGGATTTCCGTCGCGAGCTGTCGGCGCTTCTGACGGACTATGCCGGGCGCCCATCCCCGGTAACGGAATGCCATCGACTCGGCGCCGAGCTCGGCTGCCGAGTGCTCATGAAGCGTGAGGATCTGAACCACACGGGCTCACACAAGATCAACAACGTCCTCGGTCAAGCCTTGCTCGCCCAACGGATGGGAAAAACTCGTCTCATCGCCGAGACCGGGGCAGGCCAACACGGCGTGGCGGCCGCTACAGCGGCTGCACTCATGGGCATGGAATGCCGGGTGTACATGGGCGAGGTCGACATGAAACGCCAGGAGCTCAACGTCTTTCGCATGAAGCTGCTCGGCGCCGAGGTCGTTCCCGCTATGAGCGGTTCGCGAACGTTGAAAGACGCGGTGAATGAAGCCATGCGCGACTGGGTCGCAAAGGTTTCCGATAGCTACTACTGCCTGGGCTCAGCAATGGGCCCGCACCCCTATCCATGGATGGTGCGAACCTTTCACGAGGTCATCGGCATCGAGGCCCGAGAGCAGTGCGCACGGCTTCTCGACGGTGGTGTTCCCGACGTCGTCACCGCGTGTGTCGGCGGTGGGTCGAATGCGATCGGTATCTTCTCGGGCTTCGCCGACACCGAAGCCGAACTGGTCGGGGTCGAGCCCGCCGGCGGTGCAGCCATTGGACGCAAGGTTCCCGGTGTTGTGCACGGGTCGAAGTCGTATCTGATGCAAGACGAGGTTGGGCAGGTCTTGGAGGCCGAATCGATTTCAGCTGGGCTCGACTATCCAGGCGTCGGTCCAGAACATGCACACCTCGCCAACATCGGTCGCGCTCGGTACGAATCGGTCACCGATGATGAAGTGGTCGAAGCATTCCAGCTGCTCGCTCGAACCGAAGGAATAATCCCCGCCCTCGAAAGTGCCCATGCGCTGGCGTGGATGTCCAAAGCTCGCGATGAACTCGCAGGAAAGACCGTGCTGATGAACCTGAGTGGGCGCGGCGACAAGGACGTTGGGCAAATGATGGATGTGCTGGGCAAATGACTGAGATCAGCACGTTTGAAGCCGCACTTCGCTCACGACGCGAAAGCGGTGGCAAGATTCTCGTTCCCTATATCACCGGTGGACTCGGCGATGACTGGATCGAAACCCTGCACGCAGTGGCCGAAGCTGGTGCTGATGGCATCGAGATCGGCATTCCGTTTTCAGATCCGGTGATGGATGGCCCAACGATCCAGGAGGCGAACGATCGATCACTGTCGGCTGGAACCACGCCCCATTCGATCTTGAACGCGCTTCGCGAAACCGATCTGCGGGTGCCGCTCGCCGTGATGACCTATTACAACATCGCGTTCAGAGCAGGCGATGTTCGATTCGCCACCGATTTGGCCGCCGCTGGCGTATCGGCCGCGATCCTGCCCGATCTGCCTCTCGAGGAGACCGGTACGTGGACAGCTGCTGCCGATGACGCCGGCATCGAGACGATCCTTCTCGCGGCGCCGACCGCTCCCGAGGAACGACTTCACCGAATCTGTGAACGGTCACGCGGGTTTGTTTACGGGGTCGGCTTGCTCGGGATCACCGGGGTCCGAGATTCGTTGGCGGCGTCGGCAATGGACATCGCACGACGTCTGAAGGCTGTGACGGACAAGCCGGTCCTCATCGGCGTCGGGGTCGGGACGCCAGCACAGGCCGTCGAGGTCAGCACTGTCGCCGACGGCGTCGTCGTCGGATCCGCAATCGTAGATCGCATGCTTTCCGGGGCAGGGCCCGAGGGCGTCGGAGCGCTCGTGCGGGAGTTTCGCGCAGCTCTCGACGGCTAAGCGTTCGGCCAGCGACCCGAACTATTCGTCGTGGCCATCGACCCCATCGCTACCTTCCGCGTTGGTGAACGACGTCTCGAACCACTGCTGAAGCTGGTCGTATTCATCGTCCGTCTCACAGAGTATCGGCCCGTTCTCAATCAGAGCTCTTGCCTCGATGACCGGCGAAACGCAGTCCTGGGGAAATGACGTTGAAGCGATCAGGAGAGGCCTCGTGAGCACGTCGCGAGGGTCGGGAGTTCCTAGCCGGTCCACGTCAGCAACACCGGACGTGATCGAGAGCGTGAAGCCGTCTGACGTCGTCAGGTCGATGCTGCTTCCTCGCCTCTCCAACGTGATCGAGGAGAACTCGGTGTCGGGCACTACGGCAACCAGGTCGGCTTCGGTGAGCGTCGTCTCGATACTCGAAGACGTGCGAATATCAGCTACGAGATCGCCGACGATCCCGCGAATCATGTCCAACGACAAGAAGGAGGGGGAGAACGCTCCACTCTGATTTCGCAAATGGACGACCCACGTGTTGCCCAATGCGGCTGTTTCATCGAAGAACGCTCTGTTCAAGTCGGATTCGACCAACGCTCTGTCACGGACACTGCCGTACGTCACCCACTCTCTTTCCCCAGCACCACGGATGACCATGGAGCCGGGTTCTGGTGTGAGTCCGGTGGTTGCTGTCGAAGTGGTGACCCGCCAAGCGTCGCCCGAGATCTCGAGCGTCTCAAAGATGGGTCCGGTCGCAACGATTGTGGCCGGACCGTCGAGTGCAGATTCGATCTGAGCCGCGACGTCTTCGCTGCTCCAATCTTCGAAGGCAAGTTGTGCTGGTGCCGTATTGCTCGTGTTTCCAGAAATTGGGTTAGCGGGAGCCACGACCGTAGGAGGAGGTGACGCCACATCCGGCTGTGCGGTGCAAGAAGCAACGAGCACGCTGAAGAGTCCGACGAGGATCCACCGTTTCATGCATACCCGATCGGCAGCGACGCCCTGCTGCTGAATCGTCAGTGAATAGTTCTCGCCGCGAACCACGCGACGTTGAGCATCGCGAGGCCATAGACGAACGTCCGGAGATCCTTTGATTGCCGCCTGGTGGCGATGATCAACGCGAGCCAGAACGGGGCCATGATCGCCAATTGGATGAACACGACGCGGTCTGTCTTCGGAAGCAGAAGGTCGAGAAGAAATTCAGGCACGCAGAGAGAACCCTGTCAGACCCACCGGAGATTCCGGTACCTGGGAAGGACTGGAGCGGCGAAAGGGTTCAACGGGATATGTCACACGATCTGATTATCATCGGCGGTGGAACTGCAGGTCTCGGAGCTGCTCGCGCCGCAGCGACGCTTGGAACGAAGCCGTTGTTGATCACCGATGGGCCCGTGGGTGGCGACTGCACGTTTACGGGCTGCGTGCCATCGAAGACGCTGATATCGGAGAGCCGGCGCGGCACCTCGTTCGTCGAGGCGATCTCGTATGTCCACGAAACGATCGACACGATTGCAGGGACTGAAAGTGCCGATGTTCTTCGCGGCGACGGGGTCGATGTTGTCGAGGGGCGAGGCGTGATCGAGGCGCCGGGGCACGTCGTGGTCGATGGGAGTTCCTTCTCGGCGAAGAACATCATCATCGCTACCGGCGCCAGGCCATCGATTCCGCCGATTTCTGGCCTCGGGGGTGTTCGGTACCTAACCAACGAATCGTTGTTCGAGTTGACGAGACTGCCGAAACGTCTGGGCGTGGTTGGCGGCGGTCCGATCGGCTGCGAGATGGCACTCGCCTTCGCTGGTTTCGGCAGCGAGGTGTCGATCGTCGAGGCCGCGACCCGGCTGATACCGAACGAGGAACCCGATGCATCTGCTGTGCTCGAGCGAGCCATGGCAACGGCGAGCGTCGAGTTGCACCTCGGATCATTCGTGACGTCGGTGTCTCAGGTGAGTGACGGCATCGAAGTTGTCGTCGGCGACTCATCATTCACCGTCGACGAGTTACTCATTGCGACCGGCCGTACAGCCAATACCGAATCGCTCGATCTCGAGGCGCTCGGTGTGAAAACTGACGAGCGCGGCCACATCTTCGTCGACGGCCGGCTTCGATCGTCGGTCAAGGGAATCAGTGCTGCGGGCGATGTCACTGGTCTGTTGCCCTTCACCCATGCGGCGTACGAGCAAGCACGCCTGGCCACGTTCCACGCGCTCAAAAAGGGAATGCGCTGGAAATACGACGCGTCATCGACCCCATGGGTGACCTTCACGTCGCCAGAGGTAGCTCGCCTCGGCGTCACCGAAGGAATGGCGCCAGCCGGAGCGATGGTTGCGCACGTACCCCTCGACCGGGTCGATCGAGCACTGACCGAGCGACGCACCGACGGTTTCGTCAAGCTGATCGCTGGTCCGAAGTCACTTACCCGCGGCTTGTTCGGAGGCGAGATAATCGGCGCGACGATCGTTGCGGAACGAGCAGGCGAGATGATCCATGGCCCCGCTATGGCAGCCAGGTTGGGCATGTTCGTCGGGCGACTCGCGCAGGTCACTGTGGCGTATCCGACGTGGACGACCGCTGTTCAACAGGCAGCCGGCATGTTCTTCGAGCCGGTGAACGGCTTGGAAGCACGACCGGCCCGCTCAAACTAGGACCGGATCAGCGCCCCTCATTCGCGACGCGGGTGCTGAATTCGCGGAGGCGGGAGAGAGCTTCGGAGTCGGCGGGGATTCTTTGCGCGGCGAGGTCGTTCTTGATCGACGTAAACACGTCGACTTCGAGACCGCAGTCGACGCAAGCATCCAGATGTGCGCGAATGCGTTCCATGAGCTCGTGGTCGAGTTCTCCGTCGAGGTACGTCTGTAAACGAAGCGCTACATCTCTGCAGTTGATAGTTTTTTGTGCCATCAGGTCTCCTCCACAGGGGAAGCCTCGAGGTGCTGTCGAATATTCCGCCTCGCTCGATGCAAACGTGACATCACGGTTCCCACCGGAATACCGAGAGCATCGGCTGCCTCTTGATACGAGAGTTGGTTGAGGTCGACCAGCTCCACGACCTTGCGAAATTTCTCGGGAAGCGCCGCCAGCGCTGCTTCGATCGGCGCTTCGAACTCCTTGTCGATCAGCTGAGATTCGGCATCGGCTGCCTCGGCCGACTCGTCGGCAATTCGCGCCATCGTCTCATCGGGATCGTGCATCAGCTCCGGTCGCTTGCGTCGAACCCGGTTGACCTGAGCGTTTCGCATAATCGTCAGAAGCCAGGCTCGTGGGTAGCGGCCATCGAAACGTTCGATCGCGCGGTACGCGCGAAGGAGTGTGTCCTGGACGAGGTCCTCGGCATCGGTCTTGTTGCGCGTGATCGAGTAAGCGACGCGGTACATGACATCGAGCTCGGGAACGACGTACTCGTTGAATCTCGCGTCTTGTCCGACCGGGCCGGTCGAGAGGTCACCTGACATTGCCGGCATCTTAGTGGCGGGGCGCGATTATGTCGGATTCTCCTCGGCCCGAAGTGTAAGAGGCAGGTGCATAAGCCGAAGTGTGTAGTTTGTGTTGCGAACGAGTAGGGGTCCGATCAGATTCGTCAGCGTTGACTTTCCAACGAATTTCCAGGGAAACACCGCGACTTCGACATATTCGTCTACTAAGGTGTCGCTTACTTGTAATTCGCACAAGGACCGCCAGGTAGGTGGCTCAGGAGGTATCCAGATATGAACAAGAGTGAATTGGTTGCAGAGGTCGCTTCGAAGGCTGGCGTAACGCAGTCGGACGCAGGCTCATGCGTCGACGCCATGATGGAGATCGTTGCAGGTCAGGTTCGCGGCGGCGGCGAGGTTAACATTCCGGGGTACGTCAAGTTCTCCCGTAAGGACACCAAGGAGCGTATGGGTCGTAACCCACGTACCGGCGAGGCTCGCATGATCCCCGCTGGCACCGCAGTGAAGATCCAGGCTGGCTCGAAGCTTAAGGCTGCTGGCAAGGGCGCTTGATTTTTTCGATCGTCTACATTCCGTAGTCACGGAGCGGCGCTACGGCGCCGCTCCTTTGCATTTTTCTCTACACGAAGTTGCTGCAAGGCTGCAATCATGACCTTTCCCGCTCCAACCGATGTGCTACCGCATCGCCCGCCATTTCTTTTCCTCGACGAGATCGTCGAGCTCAGGCCATGTGAGTACGCAAAGGCGACCTGGACGCTCAGCGGTGATGAGTTCTGGTTTGCTGGCCATTTCCCCGGGCGTCCAACGCTTCCGGGTGTCTTGATGTGTGAGGCGATCGCACAAATGGGTGCCTACACGGTGCTCACCGACCCGGACCAATATGCGGGAAAGCTCCCACTTTTTGGTGGCCTCGACAAAGCCCGATTCCGTCGCCAGGTTGGCCCGGGCGATACCGTCGAAGTCGAGGCGGAGATTCACCAACTCTCGGCTCGAGCTGGAAAAGGCAAGGGAGCCGTGCTGCTCAACGGCAAGGTCGCTTGCAGCGCCGACATCATGTTCGTCGTAGTCGACGCGTGATCTAGCCCGACCTCGGTCAGCGTTTACCGCCCGGCTCCCACAGCGTTGCTTCGACGTCTTTGTTTTACTCGACTTCGATCTCTTCCACAGGAGTGCTGATCGACGCGTGGTCCTTGAGGATCGCGACGCCGTTGGGAACCAAGTCTGGTGAGAGCCACGAATCGGGGTCCCATAGCCCGGCGCGCCGATAGGCCTTTGCACAATGTATGTAGGCCTCATTCACCGTCACGAGCACGACGACCTTCGCTGATGATGATCCGTAGGAGAAGTCCTCGCAGATCGCCGGATCTGTGGTGAGTTCTGCTGTTCCGTTGATCCGGAGGCTTTCATCGAGCCCGGGGATCATGAACAACATGGCTATGTTCGGGTTAGTGACGACGTTCTCAAACGAGTCGAGTCGGTTGTTTCCTGAAGAATCGGCCCAACCAACCCGTCCGTCATCGAGGATGTGTGCGAATCCTGGCTCGCCACCCTTGGGCGAGCCGTCGACCGCGCCAGTCGCATCGGCGGTCGATAGGACCATGAACGGCGACTTGGACAAGAAGGTTGCGCAGTGTTCGTCGAGGGTTGTGATCACCTTGTCGACGGCGCCGCCCCGTGGCATTCGGTAAACCGAGCGCAGTTCGTCGTGGCTGTCGAGGCGCATTAGAGAGCGCCTTCGAAGAGCGCGAGCATGCTGCCCCACGTCATGCGGTCGAGCTCGGGATTGTAGGTCCCGAGCGGGTCGTCTTCATTGGTGAACGCGTGACCGGTTCCGGGGTAGACCGTAAACGTGACGTTCTTGCCCATGCCTCGAAGATCTGTCTCGAGGGCTTTGACCTGGTCGGGTGGGAAGAAGTCATCAGTTTCGGCGAAGTGCCCCTCGACCGCTGCCGTGAGGCCAGACCAGTCGGGCCCACCCTCGCCTACCGGCGCTCCGTAGAACGTGGCAACCGCAGCCACTCGATCACCCTCTTTTGCGGCCATCACGAGCGACAACATGCCACCCATGCAGTAGCCAACGATACCCACGGTGCTGCTGCTGGTTTGTTCCAGATCGAGGAGCGCGGTGATCGCTCCGCTCATCTCGACCGCGGCCTGCTCCATGTCGAGTGTGCTACTGAGATGGCTGGCTTTGTCCATCTCGTCGTGTTCAGCAAGTTCTCCGTCGTACAGATCTGGAGCGAGCGCGACGTAGCCGACCTCGGCGAGCTGGTCGCACACGGTTTTGATCTGCGGCGCGAGCCCCCACCATTCCTGGATAACCATGATGGCCGGGCCGGTGCCGGCCGCAGGAGCGGCGACGTAGCCTCTGGCCGTCCCACCGTTTGCTGCGAATTCGATCATCTCGCCCATGGAAGGCTCCCTCGTCGACGTTGTGTCGAGCGTAGGCGAAGACCTCAGTTGCAGGTTGTGTCGGTCAGCACTCCCGCGAAGCGGGATCGAATCACGTAGCTGTCCCCGGCGCCTCCACCATTGTCGGTGAAGGTGAGTACGTTGCCGGCGGTGGCGATGTAGCTGTTGTTGCGGCGGACGATGTAGTTGTTCTCGCCAGCGATGGCGGTCCATGTGAGGGTGACGAGGCCGTTGCCTTGGGTGGCCGTGCATGTTTGGCCTCCGGGTGGTGGAGGTGGTGGTGGTGGCGGTGGTGCGCCGATCGTGATGTCTGGGTTGCAGGTGGTGTCGGTTTGTACGCCTGCGAGTTTGGATCGGATGAGGTATGTGTGGGTGCCGGTTCCGGGGCTGTTATCGAAGGTGAGTACGTTGCCGGCGGTGGCGATGTAGCTGTTGTTGCGGCGGACGATGTAGTTGTTCTCGCCAGCGATGGCGGTCCATGTGAGGGTGACGAGGCCGTTGCCTTGGGTGGCCGTGCATGTTTGGCCTCCGGGTGGTGGAGGTGGTGGTGGTGGCGGTGGTGGTGGTCCAGCGCCGAAGTCGAAGAAGGCTGTTGCTCCGACTCGGCGGTTGTTGACACGGTCGTTGTCGTATCCAACGAGTAGGCCGCGACTGACGACCGTGACTGCTGTTGCGCCGCGGAAGCTGTTGTTACCCGGATTCCAGTTGAGCGGCGTGCCGTCGGCGATGTTGAGGGCCGCGAGTTGGGTTCGCCACACGCCGCCGGGGAATAAAACGCCGGTACAGGAGCCCGGACCGCCGTTCGGAGCCAGGGTTTGTGTGGCGCCTGGGCCAGCATCGGGTTTGCAGAAGTGTCCACCGACGTAGACAGCGTTGTTCGAGATGCCGATTCCCGTGGAGCTGTCTCGCATGAAGTGCTGCCAACTGATTTGGCCTGCCGCTTCGGTCGTCGGGACGAGCGTCACGTAGTCGGCAATTGTGACGAATCCTGCCACGATCCCGATCCGGCTGAAGTCTGGTGAAACGGCTCCATCTTGGATCTTGTGGTAGTTTTGGTAGGCGTTCGCGCCGGTACTCAGACGGTGGTTGGTGAGCGTTGGTGCGTTGGGATTACTCACGTTGAAGACCGCGGATCCGCGCATGAAATTGCCATCGATCGATGTCGCTCGGTGGACTATCGCGAGACGAGTTCCTGCGGTATTGACCTCCATCCCAACAACGGTGCGTGATAGCTCGCCACCGAACACGAAGCTGAAGTTCGTGTTGATCGCGCCGGTTGAGTGGTTGAGTTCGGCCAAACGTTCGATCGCGGCGCCTCCAATGGAGGTGAAGTCACCGCCAACGAACAGTCGGTTGTTGCGTACCGCCAGTTCTGTCACCTTCGAGTTGATCGGGCCAGCGGTCCACGCGGCATCGACCTGGCAGGTATCGAGATCAATCTTGGCGACCCGAGGCTTTGTTCTGGTGACGCCGTCGGCGCCGGTGACGGTGGTGAAGCGGCCGCCGATAATCGCGGTGTTCTGGTCGGGACCGGGTGCGATCGCCAGAACCTCGTTGTTTACGTCAAGGTTTGTGCACACGATTTGTTTGGTCGATACATCAAAGACGGTCAGGTATCGCTGCTCGATCGTCTGACCGTTCTGTAACTCGATGTTGTAGAAGTCGCCCCCCGAAACGATGTAGTTATCGATCAGATCGACGGCGCGGGTCTGGCGGTACCCCGTAAACCCGTTGAGGATGTAGCTGGGCGTGTTCAGGATGATTGGATACCCGGTCACGGGGACTTCGGGAACCAGCGATGCGTGTGGGGTAAATGGTCCATCGAGTGCCGAGGCCGACGCTCCACTGCTCGGTCCGATGTTGAACAGCGCAATCGCAGCGACTGCCATGACGACGCACGTGGTTACGGCTCTGCGAAGGATCTTTCGAACAGTTGAAGATCGTTGAAACATCAGGGCGCTCTCAATCTCGTGATGGCGTACGCCATCACGAGCAGCTTACATCACGGATCGTGGCGAGTATCTTGAGCCATATTACTTAAAGAGAGTCACCCGTCGCGATCACTCAAAGAGTCCGACCCATCGCGGATTTTCCATTTGTTCACAACTCGTCCGCGATCGGGTCTGACCCCAAATCAGCGAATTGGGTCTGACCCCAAAAGTGGGTTCGGTGCCAGAGCGAGTGTGACTCAGTTCACGCCAGGTGTTTGTTCGAGAGCAAAATCCGCCATGGTTAGGCGACGATGTTGACGAGCTTGCCGGGGATGACGATGACCTTGCGGACCTCGAGGCCCTCGAGCAGCTCCGCAATTCGAGGGTCGGCGAGTGCTGCGGCTTGCATCGTTGCAGCATCGGCATCCGCCGCGATCGTGATGCGCGAACGCAGTTTGCCCTTGATCTGGACTGGGATTTCGAGTTCGTCATCGACGAGCCAGGCAGGATCGGCAGTCGGGAAGTCGGCGTAAACCACAGAGGACTCGTGGCCCATCTTGCTCCACAGCTCTTCAGCGATGTGAGGGACCAAGGGTGCGATCAACCGGACGAGCGCATTGGCCACGACGGTGGGAGTCGGCCCATCGAGTTTGGTGAGCTCGTTGTTTAGCTCGGTGATTCGTGCGATCGAGGTGTTGAAGCTGAGGGCGTCCATCGCTCCTTGAACCGCGTCGATCGTGCGGTTCAAGGAGCGGTTGAGGTCGTCGGAAACACCGATGTCGGCCACCGTGAGTTCGCCGGTGTCTTCGTCGACCAAGTTGCGCCAAATTCGCTGCAGGAGTCGTTGAGATCCGACCACCGACTTGGTCTCCCAGGGGCGATCCTGGTCGATGGGTCCCATGAACATCTCGTACAGCCTGAGCGTGTCGGCGCCGTAGTCTCGGTACATGTCATCGGGGGTCACCGAGTTCTTCAGCGACTTCCCCATCTTCCCGTATTCGCGGGTCACTGCCCCGCCCTGGTATGCGTAGCCGTCGGCTGCTTCGACGACATCGGCTGCTTCGACGTACATGCCCCGATCGTCGACGAACGCGTGCGCCTGAATGTAACCCTGATTGATCAACCGTTTGAACGGCTCTGGCGTGGACACATGGCCCAAGTCGTAGAGCACCTTGTGCCAGAACCGGCTGTACAAGAGGTGCAAGACCGCATGCTCCACACCGCCGACGTAGAGGTCGACACCGCCACTTTCAGGGTCGTCGCCGCCCATCCAGTACTTCTCGGACGTTGGATCAGCGACGATGTCGCTGCTCACCGGATCGATGTATCGCAGGTAGTACCAACACGAACCAGCCCATTGCGGCATCGTGTTGAGGTCACGTTTGTACGTCTTGACGCCGTCTCCGAGATCGAGCTCCACGGTGGTCCAACCGTCCGCACGGCCGAGCGGAGGTTCGGGTTCGGAGTCTTCGTCGAGTTCGCGTGGTGCCCAGTCGATCAGCTCGGGCAGATTGACAGGCAAGTAGTCGTCGGGAACAGACCGGGCGTTGCCGTCATCATCGAACACGATCGGAATAGGTTCGCCCCAATAACGCTGACGAGCGAACAACCAGTCCCGCAGCTTCGTAGTGACCGTTCCTTCACCTGCGCCGAGCTCGTCCAGGTGCTCGATCATGGCCGATTTCGCTTCGTCGATCTCCATGCCGTCGAGGAAGCCGCTGTTGATGGCCGCTCCGGTGCCTGTGTAGGCATCGCCGTCGAAGTCGGCGGGAGGTTGCACCGTGCGAAGAATGTCGAGGTCGAACGCTTTGGCGAAATCCCAGTCGCGCTCGTCCTGACCTGGCACCGCCATGATTGCGCCCGTGCCGTAACCCATCAGCACGTAGTCCGCAATGAAGACGGGGATCGACTGATCGTTGACAGGGTTGACTGCGAAGCTGCCGGTGAACACACCGGTCTTTTCTTTGTTTTCCTGGCGATCGAGGTCACTCATCTGCGACGTGCGCCGCTGGTAGGCCTCAATTGCTCGGGCCGGCGTGGCTGCGCCGCCGGTCCACGCATCCTTGGTGCCTTGCGGCCACGCCTCGGCGGTCAAGGAGCTAACGAGGGAGTGTTCGGGGGCGACGACCATGTATGTGGCGCCGAACAACGTGTCAGGGCGGGTGGTGAAGACGCTGATAGTTGCCACTTCGCCATCGGCGTCCAGTGCAGTTGGGGCACGGAACTCGACATGTGCGCCTTCGGATCGGCCGATCCAGTGGCGTTGCATCGTCTTGATACTGTCGGTCCAGTCGAGCAGATCCAGATCGTCGATCAGCCGTTCCGCATAGGCGGTGATCCGCATCATCCACTGTCTGAGGGGACGGCGGAACACAGGAAAGTTCCCGCGGTCGGATAACCCTTCGGCCGTGACCTCTTCGTTGGCGAGCACCGTGCCGAGGCCTGGGCACCAGTTGACGGGAGCCTCACTCACATAGGCCAAGCGATGCTCGTTGATCAGCGCTCGCTGGTCACCGGCTGAGAGCTCGGTCCACTCTCGGCCGTCTTCGGGGACCCGGACACCGCTTGCAAATTCGGCTTCGAGTTCGCTGATCGGACGTGCTTTGCCGACGTGCTCGTCAAACCAGGCGTTGAAGATCTGGCTGAAGATCCACTGGGTCCAGCGGTAGTAGGCCTCGTCGGTTGTTGCGATCGAACGGCGGTCGTCGTGGCCGAGCCCCAGCCGCGCAAGCTGACGACTCATGTTGGCGATATTGGCTTCGGTGTTGATCCGAGGATGTTCGCCGGTGGAGCGAGCGTGCTCTTCGGCAGGCAACCCGAACGCGTCGTAGCCCATCGTGTGCAACACGTTGAAACCGGTCATGCGCTTGAAGCGGGCGTAGACATCGGTGCTGATGTAGCCGAGTGGGTGGCCGACGTGAAGGCCCGTTCCCGACGGATAGGGGAACATGTCCATGATGAAGAGCTTCGGACGGTCGGCAAGGTCGGTCGGACCGTTGGCGGGCCCTTCGGTGAGTGATCCTGCAGGATTGGGGGTGTGGTACGTGCCAGCGTCCTTCCAGCGTCCTTGCCAGGTGGTTTCGATGGAGTCGGCCAGCGCCGCGTCGTAGCGGTGTTGCGGCGTCTCAGATTGCTGCTCAGTCACCTCTGTATTCTAGGGCTCGGATCTAGTCTTGGTTCGATGAGACGCAAGCGGCCAGCAGCCCGAGTGGTGCTCCTCGATCGGGACCATAAGATCTTCATGATCAACTCGAGCGACCCTGGTGATTCGAGCAAGCCCGCCTGGTGGGAGATCCCCGGCGGCGGCATCGACCCGGGTGAGACGTCGGCTGAAGCCGCCCGCCGAGAGATCGTCGAAGAGACCGGCATCACCGAGTTCGAAGTCGGTCCGTGCATCTGGACTCAGGAGTGCCAGTTCACCTTCGCTGGGATGTTCTTCGACTCCGAAGAGTGGATTCACGTGGCCTGGTGCGAGGGCGGTGAATATGACCCGCAGGGCCTCGAGTACTTCGAAGCGCTCGCCTTCAAGGGCGCGAAGTGGTGGGATGTGGCCGAGTTGCTTGCCAGCGATGAACCGGTGCTCCCTCCCCGCCTGCGCGAATTCATCGAACCGATCGCAGCGGGCGAGCTTCCCGAGACACCAATCGATATCTCCTAGTGCGGCCCGCTCGCGCGTTCGAGCGTCTTGGGTCGCCAGGTGTTCACTTTTGCACAAGCATCGTCGGCCTATTGCTCAAACACGACCTTCACCGCTCCGCGCTGGCCCGCCTGAGCCGCATGGCTAATGGCGTCCTTGTATCGGTTGAGCGGGTACTTGGCCGAGACGAGGCGGCCAAGATCGACCTTCTCGGCGAGCTCGATAGCTCGAGTGAAGCTCGAGACCGAAGTTCCGTCAGGCCATACATCGGTTCCGTACGTGTAAGCCCCGACGAGTTCGGTCTCGCGGTGCCACAACGAGGTGAGGTCGAGACTCACCCTGCCCGGCATCCCCACCATGACCACCCGTCCTCGGGGGCGCGTGACGCCGATGGCTCGTTCGATCGACGCAGCATTACCAATGGCATCGATTGTCACATCAGCTCCGCCAGCGAGGTTCTCGCCGATCATCCGGCTGCCGGTGATCCGACGAATTGCTCGGGCAGTTTCTGATGGCGAGACGACAAGGTCGGCTCCGAGGTCGGCGGCGAACGTCTTCTGAACCGGGTGTTTTGCGACGGCGACGATCGTTTCGGCATTTGTGTATTCGCGAAGGGCGGCGATTGTAACGAGTCCCATCGTTCCGGCGCCGAGGACGAGGACGATGCCCCCATCGATATTTGCGCGGGCGGCGGCGTGAACGCCCCCAGCGGCTGGTTCGAGCATGACCGCGGTCTCGTCGGACATCGACGCGGGGACCTGATGCAACTGACTCGAATGAGCGACCAGTTCCTCGCCCCAGCCACCGCCGGTACTTGCGCAGAACCCGACCTGAATCCCATCGTCGATCTGCCCGTCCAACAGGTACCCGTAGTCGGCCGCGTCGCCCGGAGCGTCGCCGGTAGATGTTTCACCGCGGGCGGCTGGGCCAAGGACTGGTTCCAGCACGACGCGGGTTCCGTCGGGAGTTGTACCGACGATCTCGTGCCCGGGGACGAACGGAAAGCTGACAAGATCGTCGAAGTAACCCGAGGAGTGACCGTCGATCGTGGAGAGATCAGATCCGCAGATGCCCGTGAGCCGTGGACGCACGCGAGTCCATTCACCTTCGGGTAGGTCGGGCGGATCGATATCGGTAAGGCGGAGCGGGCCCATTGAGCCGCCGGCGCCGGGGCGCACGCTCGACACGACCGATGCAGCGGCGTAACGGACTTCTTTTCGTTCAAAGACGAGTGCTTTCACCCGAACAGTCTGCCCGTTTGTGCGCGTTGCCCCAAAGTCGTCAAAAGTTTGTCCATCTGGGACTGGACGCCTGTTCAGTGCTGACCTCTACACTTTGGTCGACTGACCGGTCCTCACGCCCGCCTCGCGCCATCGTGAGCCTCGAGAAAGTAAATGCAACCATGCGAATCCTTTGCGCCGATGCCCTGGCGGACGATCTGCTCTCGCCTCTGCGAGATGCGGGACACGACGTCCTTGTCGAAGCCGATCTCAACGCCGACACGATCCCGGCCCGACTAGCCGAACTTCCCGTCGATGTGCTCGTTGTTCGTTCGACCAAAGTGACGGCGGAGGCCATCAAGTCTTCAGAATCGCTCGGGCTCATCGTTCGTGCTGGAGCCGGCACGGACAACGTCGACAAAGATGCTGCGTCGGCACGTGGCGTCTACGTGTCCAACGTTCCGGGGCAGAACGCAATCGCTGTTGCGGAGCTTGCGATGGGACTACTTCTTGCGATCGATCGTCACATCGCCTCGGGCATGGCAGACCTCACGGCTGGTCGGTGGAACAAGGGCCGGTATTCCAAGGCTGACGGCATCTACGGCAAGACGATCGCAATCATTGGATTGGGCGAGATCGGGTTTGCATTGGCCGAACGTGCGAATGGTTTCGGCATGATGGTGGTCGCCCTACGGAAGCCGAACCGGTCGACCGCTTCTCTGACGCGGCTTCGGGCTGCTGGCATCCATCTCGTCGACACTATGGACGAGCTTCTCGCCTCTGCCGACGTTGTATCTCTCCACGTGCCCAAGTCAGCCGACACGAAGGGCATGGTGAATGCCGACTTCTTGTCGAAGCTGAAGGATGGCGCAATCGTCCTCAATACTTCGCGGGGAGAGGTGGTCGATGCTGAGGCCTTGATCGCCGCAATGGACACACGGGGTATTCGTGCTGGTCTCGACGTTTGGCCAGATGAGCCCTCTGGAAAGGCAGGGGAGTGGACATCGCCGCTCTCGCTCCATCCAAATGTTGTTGGCTCACATCACATTGGCGCCTCGACACAACAAGCTCAGGACGCGGTGGCTGCAGGAACGGTCGCGGTCATTGAGGGTTACGTCCAGGGCAGGATTACGAATTGCGTCAACATGGTGGGCGATCTCGCGAGTTGTGTTGTGTTGACTGTTCGTCACTACGACCGGGTCGGAGTTCTGGCCAAGGTGTTTCAGACGCTGCGGACCGCTGGACTCAACGTTCAACAGATGGAAAACCAATTGTTCAGCGGCTCCGTGGCCGCGGTCGCATCGATCAACCTCGAGAATGAGCCCTCCACAGATGTAATGGCAACAATTCTCGCCGATGACGACATTCTCGCGGTCTCCGCTTCTTCGAAGGCTCGCTGATGGTGGGCGTCTACCCCTTTGTTGGTTCGTATGTGAAGCCGGCGTTCGCCCGTCGAGTGCCAGCCCCTGCGTTCGATTCCATGTCCGGAACCGAACGCACCAACTATCTTGAGACCCACCCAGAGAGCTACACGCTCGTCACTCGTTCGCCCGGAGATGGCGGACCCGACGACGATTCATCGCCCGATCGGCTGATCGAGATGGGTGGCGAAGCACTGCAGAGAATCCTTTGTTCTCAGGCATTCGTCGATCTCGACACGCCATCGTTCTTCTTGTATCGGCTCACGTTGGATGACCACGTGCAACTCGGGGTCGTCGGTCAAATCGAAACCAGCGGATATCTCGATGGTCGGGTAAAACGCCACGAACAAATAAGTCTGAAGCGCGCGACACACCTGTCGAATCACTTCGAACAGCTCGGGGTCCACTCAAGTCCGATCGCGCTCGGTTACCGCGCCGACCCGGCAATCCGATCACGCCTGAACACCATTCTCGACCGCAGCGACCCCGTACTGAGCTTCACATCCGGCGACGGGCTGGAGCAAGCGGTATGGGTGGTTGACGACGAGCAAGACTGCGCGACGCTCACGGCGTCCTTTGCAGGCCACGATCTCTATATCATGGACGGCCATCATCGGGCTGCTGCTGCCGGCGAACTCGCTAAATCTATTGGCAGTCCCCGCGGCGACTACATGCTCGGTGTCCTCTTCTCTGATGACCGATTGAACATCGATCCGTTTCACCGACGGGTCACGATCGAACCGGACCAGGACCTTGCGGTGCTCGAGCAAGAACTCACCGAGCTCCTCGGGTTGCTGCCAGAGCCTGAATTGGAGACGGGGCTGCCACGCGATCCGGGCCAAATCGGCGTCTATCTCGCCGGGCGTTGGTGGTCCGGAACTTTGCCTGCGGTGTTGAGCGATTCGCCCCTCGACGCGATCGATCCGGTCCGGTTGCAGAGGCAGGTGATCGGTCCGGTTCTGGGCGTCGATCCCGCTACGTCGGCGGGTCAGATCAGCTATTTCCTCGAGGCGAATCGTGGAGCTGTGGTTGAATCAGCCGATGAGCGAACGATCTTGTTCATTCTGCGGTCGGTGACTCCAGCGGAGGTGTTTGCGGTGGCCGATGCAGGTCTCGACATGCCGCCCAAGAGCACATATGTGACGCCGAAGCCTCGCTCGGGAGTTTTCCTCAGGCGATTCTGACTTCGTCCCAGCCTCGCACCGAATTGATCGCGAAGACTCGGTCAGCTCTGCGGAGATCGTCGAGCGTCAGAAAACGTTCGACGAGTTGGCCCCGATCGAGGAGCTCTTCGCGCAGCGTGCCTGGCAACAAGCCGCTTTGGTGATGTGGGGTGACGAGGTCGCCGTCGAGCTCGAGTACGAGGTTTGCAATGCACGTTTCGGTGAGCTCACCGCGCCGATTCCACAAGATGACATCGGGCGCGTCGGGAAATCGCTCCATGGCTTCCTCGTAACGCGTGCGTGTGGTCGTCTTGTAGACAAGGAATTCGTCGTACGGATCTGTGGGCTCGGTATCGATGGGAAGAACGCGCGTCTCGCCGTCGTCCGCCGGCATCGGGCCCAGCTGAAGTTCAGGAATTCCTGCAGCGTCGATGAGCAGCCGGAGTTTCACTGGTGTGTCTGACCGGACGGTGTCGAGAAGGTCCATCACGACCTCCATGTCGACCTCGATGTTGAAATGGTCGCCTGCGTCGAGGAGCCGGTTGATGTGGCGCTGGCGAAGAGACACTCCGGCATCGGGGGTCCATGCCATCGTCTCGAGGAGCCTGAGGGGTTTGCCAGCGCGGGCTAAGACGCGAGACTTGTGCTCGGTCTCTTCCCACTCGTTGCCCGCTTCTGAGTCCCACACGATTCCGCCGCCGACGCCGTAGGTTCCGCTGCCCGCTTCCAGGTCGAGCCACACGCTTCTTATGACGACGTTGAACTCCCAGCGACCATCGGGCGCCAACGCAAACACCGACCCGCAGTAGGCGCCGCGCGCCGATTGTTCGAGCTCGGCAATTATCTCGGTGGTTCGATACTTCGGTGCCCCGGTGATAGATGCGATCGGGTAGAGGGCCCGCAGGGTTTCGACGAGACCAGCGGTGGTGGTCGCGTCGACCGTCGACGTCATCGCGTGCACCGTGGGATAGTGCTCCACCTCGAGGAGGCGAGAAACGTTGACACTGCCGACGTCTGCAATACGACCAAGGTCGTTTCGAACCATGTCGACGATCATCACGTTCTCGGCACGGTCCTTCAGGCTCGACGTGAGATCGGCGACGATTTGTGCATCGAGCTCGGGGTCGAAGTGGCGCGGTCGAGTCCCCTTCATTGGTCGTGATGACACGATGTTGCCGACCCTGGTGAAGAAGACCTCTGGGGAGGCGCTGCACAATGCATGCGAGCCGAAGTGTAAGAACGCGTCGTGTTTCGCGCGTTGTGCCCGCGCAAGTGATGCGAATAGTCCTTCCGCGCTGCCCCAAAACGTTGCGTGTCGACGGACGGTGTAGTTGACCTGGTAGGTCTCGCCGGATCGGATGAACTCGCGAACCTTGGCGATTGCTTTGCTGTAGTCCTCTTCGCTCTGGTCAGGAGTCCATTCGCTGATCTCGAAGACCCCATCGAGCGGTCCAGGGCTTTCGTCAGCGCCCGCGAAGATGCCATAGGCGAGCAGCGGCGTGTCCGGATCTCGTTGGCTTGCCACGGCGGCGTCGAACGCTGGCCCAGCGTCGTAGCTCAAAAGACCGACAACCCAGTGGCCTGCGGCCGTTGCATCTTCGGCTTTTTGAAGCGCTGGAAGAACCTCGTCAAGGCTCCAGATCGTGACCGTTTCGATCGGGTCATCGAACCGTAACCAGCCACGTTCGTCGCCAAAACGCAGCACACCGGTGGAGAGACTGGTCGAACCCGGAACCATGTTGTCAATCTACGGCAGCTAGTCTGAGGATCGTGGTCTATGAAGCTCCCGAATACCACCCCGCCTTCGAAGAGTACTGCGAAACGATCTTTGAATTGAGCGAGGACGGACTCGACGTAATACAGGCGCGTATTGCCGAGCGTCTCAAAGTCTCTCGTCCCGCCGTATCCGAGATGATCCGAAAGATGGAACGTGAAGGCCTGGTGAACGTCGACGGAACGGGCGAACTGAGCTTGTCCGACGACGGCATGACGCTCGCACAGCAGGTCGTGCGTCGTCACCGACTAGCCGAACGCTTCCTTACCGACATGCTCGATCTGAGCTGGGCGGAGGCGCACCATGAAGCTGGTAAATGGGAGCACGTGATCAGCCCCGTCGTTGAACAAGCGCTCACTCGCGTCTTAGGAAATCCAACGACCTGTCCGCACGGCAATCCAATTCCGGGTTCGGACTACAAGCGTCCCATCGATGCAACGGTTCTCGGCCTCATGAAAGAGGGCGACGTCTTCACCGTCCAACGGATTCCCGAGGAACTCGAATTCGAGCCGGGTCTTCTCGAATACCTCGAAGAGGTTGGTGTTACCCCTGGTCAATCGGGCATTGTCCGAGCAGTGGCTCCAGACGGCACCACGACTGTCGAGGTCGACGGACGGCCATTCGGCATTGGACCGTTCGCCGGTGAACGAATCGTCGTTACCGCTCGCTAGGGCGGATCACCAAGAACCACGTCGCCACGAACGAGAGACCGACGAGAGCGAGTGCCATTAGGCCTGCTTCGGTCACGAACGACTCGTTGAAGGTGCTGAATATTCGAGTTGAGAGCGTCTCGAACTCGAACGGCGACAGCAGCAAGCTGATCGGTAGCTCCTTCATGACCGACAGCAGTACGAGTCCGCCGGCAGCGAGAAGGCCAGGTGCCATTAGCGGGAGGTCGACGCTCACGAATCTTCGAAACCCCGTCGCTCCAAGGGTTTGTGACGCGTCACGCATCCGATCGGGGACAGCGAGCACCGCAAGGAGGGACGTTCCCATGGCAAGCGCTGCGAATCGGACGACGTAGGCGAAGATGAGCACCACCATCGTGTTGTGGAAGGTGTTGAAGGTCCAGTTGGTCTGTCGGATGAAGAAGGTGCCTGCGAGGGCGACCAGAATCCCGGGGAGCGCGAAGGTGGATATCGCAACTGCGTTTCCGACGGCCCCGATCCGAGATCGGTAGCGACCATAGAGCACGGCGATTGGGAGGACGAGGAGCACTGTGGCCAGGGCAGCGACAGCGCTGACCGCAAGCGTGTGCCACGTGACGCGCGCGACTTCGCCAGTGTCGATTGTGAGAGTGCGTCCTTGGGCGAGGCCACGAACACTCCAGTCGATGATCGCAGCGAGTGGCGCACCGAGTGACAACAGGGCGATCAGGCTTGCGACGACAAAGGCGGGTATTCGTGCTCGGCCGAGTTGAACCTTCGCTGCCCGGTCCGAACGGATGGTGGTGCCTGGCCGACGCCGGCGTTGCGCGGCACGTTCAGCGAGCACGACGATCCCGGCGATAACGAGGAGGAGAAGGCTCAGTGCGAGTGCGACAGGTCGGTTGAGCTGATTCGCTTCGATGGCCCTCGTCAGAGTGTCGTAACGCAAGATCGACACCGCCCCAAAATCCGAAATTGCATAGAGGAACACGAGGAGCATCCCGGCAGCGATCGAGCCCGACGCTTGGGGGAGGATGATTCGTCGAAAGACGTGGAAGGCGCTATTGCCAAGAAGTCGTGCCGATTGCTCGATCGAGCCGGGCAACTTCGAGAATCGCGCAGCGACGGGCAAATAGACGTAGGGGTAGGTAAACATCGTGAGCACGAGCCATGCGCCCCAGAGTCCTCCGAGCGTGGGTGTTCGATCGATCCCGACGGTGGTTAGGGCGTTGTTGATGAGGCCACCGGGATTGAGGGTGCGTACTAAGGCCGCTGCGCCGAGGAACGTCGGGTAGACGAGCGGCAATGTCAGGAGGATCCGAAACGTCTTGCGCATCGGGAGATCGGTCCGGCTGGTGAGCCAGGCGAGGCCCACCCCAATTACGCCAGAGCTAAGACTCACCAGCGTCGCCAACTTCACGGTCCTCCACAATGGGCCCCGCGTTTGTTCAGAGAACAGGAGCCCGATTGGATCGGCGTCGGAAGTGAAGTTCCGGATGATCAGATACGCAGCGGGGCCAGCGAGCAAGATGCTCGCAACGGCTGCAAGAGCCCGGAGGGGCAGCGGAGCTCGTGGCGCCCTCGCCGTATTGGTCATCCGTTGATGCCGCTCGCTTCAATAATTTCGATCGTCCGTTGGAGTCCGTCACCGAGATCGTCGAACTTCACATCGAAGTCGGCACCGTCATCGCCGAGGGGAGGAAGAACGTCGGCTGGCTCGACGTTGGCGCTAAGCGGATATTCGAGGGTGTCTGTGGTGAAGTACGTTTGTGCGCCTTCGGAGAGCAGGAACGAGATGAGTTCTTCGGCTTCGTCGACGTTGTCCGAGTTGGTCGTTACGCCAGCTGCGGTCACGATGACCAGCGAGCCAATGTCGTCTGCCGCGAACGTGTGGTTCAGCGCTCGGTGGGCATCGCCGAGCGCGGCTACTTCCTGATAGTTGTAGTAGTGGTTCACCAGTCCGAATTCGAACTCGCCACGGCCGACGGCATCGACGGTCGGGCGGTTCGACTCGGTAACGATTGCTTCGTTCGCGACCATGTCGTTTATCCACGCAGTTGCTACGTCGTCGCCGTGCTGAGCCCGAAAGACCGTGAACCAGTCTTGGAATGAGCCGTTGCCGGCGGGGATCCCCACCTTGCCGCGGTACTTCTCGTCCGTGAGTTCAAGTATCGAGGAAGGAAGGTCGGAGGCATCGACGAGGTCGATGTTGTAGACGAGCACGCGCTGGCGGCCGGTGATGCCAACCCACGTTCCGCTCGCTGCGGTGTTCTCGTCGGCCACGAGGTCGGTGACGTCGCTGCTGAGCTCCCGAAGCACTCCCGCGTTCTGGAGAAACCCGACCGCACCGGGCGACTTAGAGAGAAACACATCGGCTGGGGTGCGGTCGCCTTCTTCGACGAGATTCAGAGCAAGGTCGGTTGGGTCGCCGAAGTTCGTGACGGTGGAGATGCCGGTGGCACATTCGAACGCGTCGAGCGCCGGCTCAATGAGGTCCTTGCTCCGGCCGCTGTAGATCGTGACCTGTTCGCCGGTCGTCTCGGAACAATCGTCGGAGTAGATCGCGGCGGCAGCGCCGTCGAGACTGTTGGGGATGGTTGCTACGCCGCCACAAGCCGTGGTGAGCAGAGCGAGGGCCAATACGGGGGGAAGAATATTGTAATTCATGTAGAGAATCATACGCACTAAATCCAATTGTTGTAAAGCATGCCTAACACATTCTGTGTGTGGCACTTTTCACAGATGTCTTGCTTCGCTTGTCGCCAAAGATCAGGCACCCCGGGGCACCGGTGCTGAGTCGCCGCGTGGGTAAGGTTCGAGCTATGTCCGAGACGCACGACCATGATCATGATCACGACGCAGAGCCTGATCACCGAGACCACGTGCATTCTCACATGGTGCACGATCACCGAGACATCCAGGGCGGTGCAGCTCGGGCAGCCATTTTTGGGATTAGCGACGGGTTGGTGTCTAACGTCGCATTGATTTTGGGCGTTGCGGCAGCATCGGGCACCGATGCGGGATCGAGCAGCGTCATGATCGCAGGCGTCTCTGGCCTCCTCGCCGGAGCGACGTCGATGGCTGCAGGGGAATACGTGTCGATGAAGGCGCAGAACGAACTCATCGAACGCGAGCTGAGGATCGAGCGGGAATCGTTGGCGAATAACCCAACCGGTGAGCTGCGCGAATTGCAGGCGATCTATACCAACCGCGGACTCGATCGAGACTTAGCGCTCGAATTGGCAACCGCAGTACACGAAGACCCTGAGGTCGCGTTGGAAGTCCATGCCCGAGAAGAACTCGGCGTCAACCCCGATGACATCGGCGACCCGGTCGGTGCAGCATCGAGCTCGTTTGTAGCCTTCGGAATAGGTGCCATTCTTCCGCTGATCCCGTGGTTCTTGGCCGAGGGTACCGCCGCCATGATCGCATCGGTAGTTGTTGGTCTCGTCGCCGCAGCTCTCGTCGGCGTCTTGCTCGCCCGTTTCACCGAACGTTCACGAGTACGAACCGCGATGCGTCAAGTCACCTGGGCCGCTGGCGCATGTGCGATCACGTTCGCGATCGGCACGCTCCTCGGCACAACCATCGCATAGGCGGGATTTCCCGAGCGGGACACGAGCGACCAGGTGAAGCCCGGAAAACCGGCTACCCAATCGCGTCGGGCATCTCACCTTTTCGTTTCGCGATGTACTCGTCCATTTCCTCGACGCGAGCCGAGTCGATCGCTGGCGCTTCGTAGTCGTTGAGCATCTGCTTCCACGTCGCGTTTGCTCGTTGAGCTGCGGTGCTGCTGCCATCCTCAAGCCACTGTTCGTAACTGTTGTTGTCCGAAACGCTGCTGCGGTAGAAGGCGGTCTCAAAGTTCGCGAGCGTGTGCGCGGTCCCGAGGAAGTGCTGGCCGTGCTCGTTCGTCCGGAATGATTCCATTGCTTGAGCGTTCTCAGACATGTCGACGCCCTTGGCATACACGGCCATCATTCCGAGCTGGTCAGCGTCCATGATGAGCTTCTCCATCGAGATGGCGAGGCCACCTTCGATCCATCCAGCAGCGTGCAACACGAAGTTCACACCCGCCTGCATGGTTGGGAGCAACGAGTTGGCCGACTCGTACGCGGCCTGGGCGTCCGGGTACTTCGACGAGGTGAATTGGCCGCCGGAACGGAACGGCACACCGACGCGCCGTGCGAGCTCGGCCATGATGTAGATGGCGAGACCGCCTTCGGGGGTGCCAAACGTGGGCGCTCCAGTTGCCATCGACATCGATGTGGCAAACGTGCCGAAGATGACGGGTGCGCCTGGGTTGACGAGTTGCACGAACGCCATGCCCGACAGGGCTTCGGCGAGCGCTTGAGCGGCGAGGCCAGCGAGGCTCACCGGAGACATTGCACCCATGAGAATGAACGGTGACATGATGCACGCCTGATTGTTGCTGGCATAGACGTCGGCGGCGCCGAGCATTGTTTCGTCCCAGGCAAGAGGGGAGTTGGCGTTGATGAGCGAGGTCATGACGGTCTTACCTTGCAGATCGCCGCCGAACGCAATACGGCAGAGCTCGACCGAATCCTGCGCTCGTTCTGGAGCGGTCACCGACCCCATCAGACCCTTGTCGGAGTAACGCAAGTGCGAGTACACCATGTCGAGGTGACGCTTGTTGACAGGAACGTCAACCGGTTCGCACACCGTGCCGCCGCTCATATGCAGGTGTGGGAGCATGTAGGCGAGCTTCACGATGTTCTGGAAGTCGTTGATCGTGGCGTAGCGGCGACCCTCGTCGAGGTCGGTGATGAACGGCGATCCGTAGTTCGGAGCGAAGACGGTGTTCTTGCCACCGATCTCGAGGTTCCGCTCGGGGTTGCGAGCGGACTGGGTGTATTCCTTCGGCGCGTTGTCTTGCACGATCTTGCGAGCGAGCCCCTTGGGGAAATACACCTTCTCCCCGTCGACCGTGCAGCCTGCGTTTTCCAAGAGCTTGAGCGCCCTCGGGTATCCGTTGAACTGAATCCCGACCTCGCTGAGGATGATCTCCGCGTTGGCTTCGATCGTCGTCAAGCCCTCTTCGTCGAGGACGCTGACCGGTTCGAGGGCGCGGGTGAGGAACGCCTGTGTCTCGGCACCGCTGGCTGCGCGTAGGGCTTGGCGACCAGCGCGCCCGCCTCCGCTTCGACGTCCTTTGCGTGGTGCATCTTCAGTCATTTTCGGTCTCCTGGCTTTCAGCGGCCGGACGGCGGCGGCGCCGGCGGCCGGCGGCCGTTCCGCCTGCAGCAGCTGCGTTCGCGAATCGGCGTTCGGGTAGGGCGAGCACCTTCGAGAGGTGCGGGTATTCGGCAACGGCGTGGGGAATCGCCATGGCCTCGACGAAGTGCTGTTGAAAGCTTGCTTCGGTCGCGGTTTCGATCTTCGTGATCTGCGGAATGAGTTCCTCGATCGTGCGTCGTGCCTTTGCCGATAGCAGAGCGATGACCGCCCCGGTGCCAGCGGCGTTGCCAGCCGCTGAGACGCGCTCGATGTCGCAGTCTGGAACGAGTCCAAGGGCGACGGCGTAGACAGGGTCGATGTGGCTTCCAAATGCGCCGGCCAAACGAATCGAGTCGACGGTGTCGATGCCCCGATGATCCATCAAGAGCTTGATGCCCGCGTACAGCGCGGCTTTTGCTAGCTGAATTGCCCGCACATCGTTTTGGGTGACATAGACGTTCGGCGCCCCTTCGTGAAGGAGGTACGAAAAGGTTCGGTGGTCGGGCACGATTCGATGGGAACGTTCGGTGAGCGTTCCATCGACGACGCCGTCCGCCGAGATCACACCGGCGAGCATCATCTCGGCGACGACCTCAATAATTCCTGATCCACAGATGCCGGTGATGGTGATCTTCTTCGTTTGTTCGACGAATTCGGGTTCGTTACTCCACGCATCGGCGCCAATGATCTTGAAACGTGGCTCGAGCGTTTCGGGGTCGATACGAACCCGTTCGATCGCACCGACGGTCGCACGCTGACCCGAAGAGATCTGCGCTCCCTCGAACGCCGGGCCGGTCGGTGATGATGCGGCGAGGAGATGTTCGTGGTTCCCGAGAATGATCTCTGCGTTGGTTCCAATGTCGACCAACAGTTGGATGTCGGTCGACTTGTCGGGGCGCTCGGAGAGGATTGCGCCGGCGGTGTCGGCGCCGACGTGGCCGGCAATGCACGGCAGAACGTAGACGCGGGTGATGTCACGGCACTCGAGGCCAAGAAACGACGCACGAGTTTCAACTGCGCCGTCGGTCGCGAGGGCGAACGGAGCGCCACCGAGGGGCACCGCGTCGAGTCCGAGGAGCAGGTGGTGCATGATCGGGTTACCGACCAGAACGATTTCGAGGATGTCGACGGGGTCGATGCCGGCTTCGGTGGCGAGTTCGAGAACGAGGTCGTTCAATGCCGCGCGGATCGTGTTCGTGAGGTCGACTTCACCACCCGGGTTCATCATGACGTAGCTGACCCGGCTCATCAGATCCTCGCCGAACTTGATCTGTGGATTCATGAGCCCGCTCGTGGAGAGGGCATCCCCGGTGCCGAGATCGAGGAGATGACCTGCAATTGTCGTCGACCCGATATCGACAGCCACGCCATAAATGGTGTCGTGGTAGCCAGCCCATGCCGCAACGATCTCGGTTTCGTCGCGCACGGCGACGGTGATTTCGCGGCCTTTTGTGAGAACGGCTTGAATCTCTTGTACAGCTGCGAGTGGCGCGACCAGATCGTGTAAATCCCACTCGAGCCCGAGCGCATCGCGGAGCAGATCGAGTTCGCTTCGTGGCGTATCGAGCTCCTGTGCGATAACGGTGGTGAAGTGGAGCCGAGTTACCGGGTCGACCTCGATGTTGTCGACCTCGAGCCGCTTCCGGATGACTTGGCGGTGAACTTGGCTCTCCGGAGGCACATCGACGACGAGGTCACCACAGATTTGTGCATGGCAGCCGAGACGATGACGATCCGAGCCCAGCGGCCGGCGGCCTCGGTAGTCCGAGGTCTCACTCGGGCCGGGTTCGCTAATGCTGTCCGGGCCAGAGGTGATGCCATGTTTTGCGAATTCGCCGATCTCGGGCACGACCTGGCAGCGACCGCAAATCCCGCGTCCTCCGCAGACGGTATCGAGGTCGACGCCAAGCTCACGGGCAGCATCCAAGATGTTGGTGCCACGTGCAACGTCACCCTGTCGGCCAGAAGGCGTGAAGACGACGTGAACAGACTCCGACATGATGCTTAGCTGCCTGCGCCGGGGCGACGGCGTCCGCCGCGGCGACGAGCACCGCCAGCACCACTGCCAGCGTTGGGGTCGCGCTTGGCGGCGATCCAGGCGGCACAATTCAGGTCATGGCCGTTGAGCACGTTGGCTGCCATGACGCAGTTCTTCACCTCTTCGTGGAGAGGGCTCATGATCGCGGACGTCATGCCGGCGCCGATCGCCATCGACAGGAAGTTGCCGGTGATGTGGTGGCGGGCAGGAAGGCCGAAACTCACGTTCGAGGCACCGCAGGTGGTGTTCACTCCGAGCTCGGTGCGCAGACGACCAACGAGCTCAAAGACCTGCCGGCCGGCAGTACCCATTGCTCCGATCGGCATGACGAGCGGGTCGACCACGACGTCGGCTGCTGGAATCCCAAAGTCCGCTGCGCGGTTCACGATCTTCTTCGCTACCTCGAAACGAACGTTTGGATCCTCGGAGATGCCCGTCTCATCGTTGGAAATTGCGACGACGGCGGCACCGTGTTTTGCCACGAAGGGCAGCACCCTCTCGAGAACTTCTTCTTCGCCGGTTACCGAGTTGATGAGCGGCTTGCCCTCATAGATGGCGATCGCAGCCTCGAGCGCTTCAACGATCGACGAGTCGATGCTGATCGGTACGTCGGTGACGGCCTGAACCTCTTTGATTGCCCTGACGAGGAGTGCCGGCTCGTCCGCGAGCGGAATACCGGCATTGATGTCGAGCATCTGGGCGCCGGCTTCGACCTGGGCGATCGCATCGGCGACCACACGACTGAAGTCGCCGTTCTTCATCTCTTCGGCGAGGAGCTTTCGTCCAGTGGGGTTGATGCGCTCACCGATCATCACGAATGGTCGGCCAAACCCAATGACGACCTCTTTCGTTGCCGAGCTGATGATGGTGTCGGTCATGATTGATCCTCGGTGGGGGTTTGCGTTGAGGTAGAAATTGGGGGAGCAGTTTCGGGGTTGAACCCGCCGCATCGGACGAATTCGGTCAGACGGTCGGGGGTAAATTCGGCCTCGATCGAAGCTACGAGAGCAGCGACAGCCGCTTCGAGGTCTTCGCCTTCGAGTGGCAGGGACTCTTGTCCCATCTCCTCGATGTAGCTATTGGCATCCTTTCGGTCTGCCACCATCGCGGCGCGATCGATCGCAATCTGGAAGCGGGGCGGAAGTTCCACCTGAACTTTCTGGTCGCCCGAGGTGCCGTTTACTTGTGCGGGAATGTCCCGCCATTTGATGATCTTCAAGCTTGGCGATCCGCCACGCCTTCTACGTCCGCTCACTGCCGCATCTCCAGTGGGGCTTGCCCCCGGTATCGACGATTTTCGAACCCGTCGTTTGATTGGACGCCCCGTGCTTGCGGTGGCATCGAGGGGACTCTCAGGCGGCTGCACGGCGTTCTTGCACGAGCTTGCTGGCCATCTCTGATGCGACGGCAGCATCGCGGCAGTAACCGTCGGCGCCAATTGCGGTTCCGAACTCTTCATTCAGC
This sequence comes from Verrucomicrobiales bacterium, assembly GCA_047638715.1. GTDB lineage: Bacteria > Actinomycetota > Acidimicrobiia > Acidimicrobiales > SHLQ01 > SHLQ01. The sequence goes on along the minus strand of JBLIMK010000004.1, from coordinate 3,880 downwards.
GGAGCGCCGCCGACGAGGACAATGAAATCGTTGCGCATGCCGCGTTCGGTAAGGGTGTCGATGACGACCTTCATGTATGGCATCGTCGTCGTGAGGAGTGCCGACATCCCGAGAATGTCCGGTTTGTGTTCCTCGAGCGCGTCGAGGAATTCATCGACATCGGTGTTGATTCCGAGGTCGATGACTTCAAAACCGGCACCTTCGAGCATCATGGCGACGAGGTTCTTGCCAATGTCGTGGATGTCGCCCTTCACGGTTCCGATGACGACTTTGCCGATCGGCTCGGCGCCGGTCTCGGCGAGCAGTGGCCGTAGAATGGACATGCCGGCCTTCATTGCGTTCGCTGCGAGAAGAACCTCGGGGACGAACAGGATGCCGTCACGGAAGTCGATGCCGACGATGCGCATGCCTTCGACGAGCGCCTCGTTGAGAACTCTGTCCGGGGACCAGCCTCGCCCGAGGAGAATGTTGGTGCCTTCATGGATCTCGTCGGCGAGGCCGTCGTAGAGATCATCGTGCATCTGCGCAGTGAGTTCGTCGTCGGGTAAATCGGCTAGAATGATCTCTTCTTCGTCGCTCATGGTGTCTCCTTCGAAAGGGCAGAAATCTTATGCGGGTTCCGCATCGTGGAACAAAACCGTATCATGAAACACCTTAGCTGTGAACTGCTCCTTAAACGAGTCGGAATTGTGCCGATAGTTATGGAATGGACGAGGATGCCCGCATTACGACGATTGCTGTTATTGCCTCCATCGTCGCGGCGACGTCTGCACTAATCGTCTTTGTCTCGCCGCAGATCTCCGTCGCCTCCATGGGGGTGCTCTGGGGTTTCACAATCTTGTGGTTGCTGGGACAACATCGCCAGTTGAACGATGCCCGCGCGGAGCTAGTTCAATATAAAATTCAGCGAGCGCACCGCGAGCCGGTCGTCGAGAAGCTAACCACATCGGCTACGGACCAGCTCCGCGACGACGAGTCGCGAGTCCTAGAACAGATCGCCGGCGATGGCGAAACGGTCGTCGTGTTGAACAGCATCACAAAGATGCTCGCCAATCGTTACCCCGGCTGCCAGTTTCGGATCGTCAATGATGACCTGTTCGCCGAAGATGTCGTCGATCGAACCTGGACGATTCTGCCCCGAACCGACAAGGAGGTCGGCTGGATACTGCAGGCGAATCTCTCCGAACAGGGGGCGGCTCTCGAGGCCGAGGTCATTGGCTTGGCCCAAGATCTTGGACGTCTCGCCCTCGACAAAGCGCGCAGTCGCACCAACTTGGTGTACCAGGCCGACCACGATGCTCTGACTGGTCTGCTCAGTCGCCGAGCGGTCCTCAGCACGTTGGACGAGGCCATTCTGACCAACAAGAGCGTCGGACTTGTGTATTGCGACATCGACAAGTTCAAGGACATCAACGACACTCTGGGACACCAAGCTGGGGACGACCTCCTCTGTGGAATCGGCGAGCGTCTGCTAGAGGCTGCCGATCAATCGCCGTTTAAATGCAAGGTTGGGCGTCTTGGCGGAGATGAGTATCTCATCGTCGCCTGTGGCGCAGCACGAACAGCGATGATCGCGTTCGTCGAGTCGTTGTCCTTCGCGATTCGTGCCCCCTTCACGTTCGACGGCAGAACAATCGCTACGTCCTTGAGCCTCGGCGCGACCTTCATCGAAGAGCGGACCGCAGATGCGCTCAGCCCCGAGAGTGCTGAGCTTTTGAAGGAATCTGATCTTGCGTTGTACCAAGTCAAGCGAACCGGCAGGAACAGCTTTCGGTTCTTCGATGACGACCTTCGGGCAATTCTGGATGATCAGCGAGAGCTTCAAAATGATCTAGCGAAGTCGATCTCGAGTCGTTCGGGCATTCACGCCATGTTCCAGCCGCAATTCGGGCCCGATCGAAAGCTCGTGGGTTTCGAGGCTCTCGGCCGTTGGTATCGACAGGGTCTCGGGCTCGTACCCCCAGATGAATTCTTGGGCGTTGCGACGGAGCACGGTCTAATGGCGGACTTCGACTTAGAGGTGTTCAGTCACGTCTCCCACGTCATGGGAACGCTGCGCCGCGAAGGGCGCAACTTCGGATCGGTTTCGATCAACGTGTCGGCCGAGCGTTTGGAGACGCCCAATTTTGTGCAATCGACTCTCGACCTGCTTCGTCGCAATTCGATTGACCCTCGCACCGTCGTTCTCGAAATTACCGAGTCGTCGCTGCTTCAGGATCTTCATGAACGCGGTAAACACCTCGAGCAACTTCGCGCGTGGGGTGTCCGGATCGCGATCGATGACTTCGGCACGGGCTATTCATCGCTTTCCTATTTGCGGGAGCTTCCAGTCGACATCGTGAAGCTCGACAAGGATTTCGTGAGCGATATCGACCGCTCTGAAGAAAGCCGCGCAATCGTTCAAGCGATCCTCACGTTGGCGAGAGCGCTCGACCTCGATGTTGTCGCAGAGGGCGTCGAGCGCGAGTCACAATTCTCGATTCTCAACGAGCTCGGATGCACGATCTTTCAGGGTTTCCTACTCGGGCGGCCGCTCGTGCTCGATGTGGCACGCTCGATCGCGCAGGACGAGTGGCCGGCCAATCCGTTTGCATCGACCTACGACTGGTCTGATCGACCGCCGACCGATGCGTCGACGGTCAACGACTCCACGGTCGTGTTCGAAGAAACCCCAAGACCAGAAGGCGCAGCGACTTCAGGCCTCGGCTAACACGGTCTGACGCCACTCTTCGGTGGCCTCGACCTGGTTGAAGGTGAAGACGTGGAGGCCGTCGATACCGAGGGCTTGTAGTTCGTTGGCCATTGGTTCGAGGATGTCATCGGGGTCGTACGCTCCTGGCGCCAACAGTTTTGTTACGGCCGCCCGGTTCTTCTTCAGGAAGCGCAATGACGCTCCCACGCCGAGGCGCACACCCATCGTCATCAGCTTGGTGCGGTCGACAACCCCAGGCACGCCGAGGTGGATGGGCAGGGTGAGCCCGGCTGAGCGTTCCGCCTTGAGCCACTGCATGATCAGGTCGGTGTCGAAACACATCTGCGTGCTGGCCCAGCCCTCGACACCGGCTTCGGCGAGGAGGGCTTGTTTTGCGTGGAGTTGCTCGTGACACACTTCGCTGCTGATGAGTGCGTGGCCATCGGGGTATGCCGTTATGCCGACATTTTTGAGGCCGTGATCCTGTGCGAAGAGGTCGGTCAGGAAGCCATGGGCGCCTTCATATGGTCCGGCCGGCTCTTCGGCGTCGCCGGCAACACAAAAGAGTGTTTCGTAGCCCTCGGTCTTCATCCATTTGGCGATCTTTGCGACGTGATCGGGTCCCTCGACGAGGCGGGCCGCAATATGTGGCACGGGTCGATGTCCTTTTGCCCGAACCTGGTCCGTCAGCTCCATTGTTGCGTCGAGGCCCTTGACGGGCGATGCCGTCACCGAGACGAGCGAGTTCGCAGGCAACGCGTCGATGCCAGCGTCGACCGATTTCAGCGGAATGAGCTCGAAGGTCATCTCGTCGACGAGACCGCGACGATATGCCATTGCCTCAGCGGTAGCCCCGCCATCTTTCTTGCTGAATAATGCCATTGAGCGCTCCATCGTTTCGACACTTCAGGTCGAGATCTCTTTTGTTTTTCCAGTTAGCTGAAGCCTGAAAGGCCCAAGCCGCTATACACACGACCGAGACGCCTCCGCCGAGAGGAGAGCGGAGCTCGCGTAGCGAGCAAGCCGATTCCCACGGATCTCGACCGGAAGTGTCGAGTTGTGATCGCTAGCTGAGGTTGATGATGTTTCCGGTGTTGTCGATGTCGATTTTTTGGGCGGCTGGGGTTTTGCCGAGTCCTGGCATGGTGCGCATGTCGCCGCAGATTGGGTAGACGAAGCCTGCGCCGA